>JAFAPY010000037.1 GCA_019246795.1 Streptosporangiaceae bacterium
GCCTGCAGGTCCTCGCCGCGGGCGTGCAGCAGCACGGCCGCCTCGTCGGCGTCGAGCGGCTTGCCGTCCCTGACCCGTGCCAACGCCCGGCGCATCGCCGAGGCCGTGACCCCTGGTGCCGCAGTGGTCTGCCCCGTCTGCCCCGTATCAGTGCTTTCTGGAGCGCGCGCGTCGGGCAAGCCGCCGCGCGGCCGCTCAGAGCTGCCGCGGAAAACAGTCATGCTGGGAACTCTACGCGGCGGCCCTTCCCGGCCCGCGCGGCCCGGGCCCCAGTTCCGTCGGTGACGACGGTGTGCCTGGGCGGCTGGGTCAGTTAGGGCGTAAGATTAGTGCTTCAGGTAGAAAAAGTGGTCGAATATGGCCGCTTTTCCTTCGCGAAGCACAAATCCTTCCTGATCCTTTCCGGGTAGCTGCGGCGGGAGGTGCCGAGTACGCCGGCGCCTGCCCGCCCCGGGTGGCCACGGTGCTAGAAGGCACGGTAGTCGCGGACGGGCAGGCGCGGGCCGCGGCGGGGCGGGCCTGACCCGCCGAGCTCGATGAGCCGGGTGACACGGTAGCGGTGCCCGGCGTAGGGCGCCAGCAGGTCGAGCATGCCGGCGTCGTCGGTGACCCGCCCGGCAAGGGTCCAGCCGACCGCCCGCGGCAGGTGGTAGTCACCGACCGAGACCGCGTCCGGGTCCCCGGCGGCCCGCTGCCTGATCTCGGCCGACGTCCACGGCCCGATGCCCGGGACCGACCGGAGCCTGCGGTCGGCCTCGGCGGGGCCGGCGCCGGCCACCTGCTCGAGCCGGCCGGCGGCCTCCGCGGCGGCGATGATCGTCCGGGCCCGCGCGCCTTCGACTCCGGCGCGATGCCAGTCCCACGAAGGAATGCGCGCCCATACCCGCGGTGGCGGGCACACCCGCATCGCCTCCGGGGCGGGTCCTGGCGCCGGCTCGCCGTGCGCCTGCAGCAAGAACCGCCAGGCGCGGCGGGCTTCGGCGCCGACGACCTTCTGCTCCAGCACCGCGGGCACCAGCGCCTCGAAGACCCGCCAGGTACGGCCGACGCGCATGCCCTCATACCGCAGCGCCAGGTCGGCGACCCGGGAATGGTAAGCGGCGAACCCGGACATGTCGTCGTTGAAGCCCAGCTGGTCGGGTACGCGGTCCAGCAGCCAGCCGGCCCCGGGACCCCAGGCCTGCCCGGTCACCAGCGTGCCGGCGGGCACGCGGCGTGAGCCGATCCGCACGG
Source organism: Streptosporangiaceae bacterium (assembly GCA_019246795.1). Lineage (GTDB taxonomy): Bacteria > Actinomycetota > Actinomycetes > Streptosporangiales > Streptosporangiaceae > Palsa-504. Next base: position 1,234 of record JAFAPY010000037.1, read on the forward strand.
TGCCCGGGCCCTCAGGGGTCAAGCAGGTACGCCACACGGCCCCGGGCGCCTCGACCGCATACGCGGGGTCGCGGCCGCCGCGGCGGTGCACCGACAGCGTCCGGGCCACGTCGAGCGGGAACGGCGCCAGCCAGTCACGCGCGGCCGCGGTGGCGGTCACACCGGCGGTCACACGTCGGAGGAAAACCGGACGGAGGCGGGCTCCAGCCGCGTGCCCGGCCAGATGCGGATGCCGCGGGCCAGCTCGTTGCCCGGCCCGATGTACGCCGCGTCGCCGACGACGGCGTCGTCGAGCACGGCGCCGGGGGCCACCACCGCGCCGCAGCCGACGACCGAGTCCCGCACCACCGCGCCCTCGCCGACGCTCGCCCCGTCGAACAGCACGCTGCCGGCCACGGTCGCCCCGGCGCCGACCGATGCCCCGGCGCCCACAACGGTCCCCCCCGACACCGACGCGCCGGTAGCTACCTCGGCGCCGGCGAGCAGCAGCGACGGCCCGGGCAGCCCGGGCAGCGCCGGCGCGGGCAGGCGGCCCAGCACCAGGTCGGCCGAACCGCGCACGAACGCTGCAGGTGTGCCGACGTCAAGCCAGTACGCCGCCTCCGGGTAGCCCATGACCACTGCCCCGGTGGCGATGAGCGACGGGAACGTCTCCCGCTCCACCGACACCCGGCGTCCCGCCGGGATCGACTGGATCACGTCGCGGCGGAACACGTAACAGCCGGCGTTGACCTGGTTGGTGACCGGGTTCGGCGTCTTCTCCAGGAACGCGGTCACCCGCCCCGACGCGTCCGTGGGCACGCAGCCGAAACGGGACGGATCGGGCACCGGCACCAGGTGCAGCGTCACCGCGGCGTCGGTCTTGCGGTGCAGGTCCACCTGGGCGCCCAGGTCATGGCCGGACAAGACGTCGCTGTTGAGCACCACGACCGGGTCGGCGGGATCGCCGCCGCGCAGCGACCCGGCGGCGTTGCGGATGCCGCCGCCGGTGTCGAGCGGCACCTCCTCGGTGACGTAGTCGATGGACAGGCCGAACGCCGAGCCGTCGCCGAAGCATGCGGCGAACATCTCCGCCTTGTAGCAGGCGGCGATCACCACGTGCGTGACGCCGCCCGCCGCCACCCGGGCCAGCAGGTGGGCAAGGAACGGCACGCCCGCCGTGGGCAGCAGCGGCTTGGGCGCGGACAAGGTCAGCGGCCGCAGCCTGGTGCCCTGCCCCCCGACCAGCAGGATAGCCTCGAGCTGTTCACCCGGCATGAGACGGCACGTTAGACGGCGCTCGCGTCAGCGGCGGGATGTTCGGCGGCGCGCCGGTAGCAGGCCAGGTGCGCCTCGGCCGACGCCGCCCAGCTGAACTCCTGGGACCTGGCGTACCCGGCGTCCGCGAGCGTCGCCCGGCGGGACGGGTCGTCGAGCAGCGCGCGCAGCGCGACGCGGATCGACTCGGCATCAGGCTCGGTGTAGGCGACGGCGTCGCCGCCCACCTCCGGCAGCGACGTGTTGTGGGTGGTCAGCACGGGCACGCCGCACGCCATGGCCTCGAGCACCGGAAGCCCGAACCCCTCGCCCTTGCTCGGGAACGCCACCACAAGCGCCCCGCCGAGGAAGCCGGGCAGGTCGGAGAAGCGCAGGTAGCCGGGGCGGATCAGCCGCAGGTGCGGCGGCACCGCCGCCACGGCGGCGTCCACCTCCTCGCTCCACCCGCCGCCGCCGCCCAGCACCAGCGCCGGCGGGTCGTCGATGTCAGCCACCGCCCCTGCCCAGCCGGTGATCAGCGCCGCGACGTTCTTGCGCGGCTCGAGCACGCCCAGGAAGGCGATGTACGGCTTGCCGTGCAGGCCGAGCCGGCTGGACACCTGCGCCACCTGCGCAGCGCCGGGCCGGTGGAACAGCTGGTGGTCCACGCCGTGGTAGGCGACGTCGATCTTGGTCGGGTCGGCGCCGAGAACCCGCTCCAGCTCGTCCCTGGTCGCCTTGGACGGCACGATGAGCCGCGCCGCCCGCCGCGCGGCCGTGCGGATCGCGGACTTGAAGAACACCGAGGTGACCGGGCTGTACAGCTCCGGCTCGGTGAAGTAGGTGACGTCGTGGACGGTCACCACGGTAGGCCTGCCAGGGCGCAGCGGCATCGAGTAGTAGGGCACGTGGATGACATCGGCGTCCACCTGCTGCGCCACCACCGGCAGGCCGCTCTGCTCCCAGGCCAGCCGCGCCGACCGGTGCGAGAGCGCGGTCGGGCCGGTGACCACCCGGGCGCTGGGGGCGAGCCGGCCGTACCGTTCCTCGTCGGAGCGCTGGCATACCACGGCAAGGTCAGCGGCGGCGGCGTCGAGGGCGGCTATCAGCCCGTCGACGTACCGGCCGAGCGCCCCCCGGTCGGCTGGCACGTCGGTCGCATCGATGAGTACGCGAGGTGCCACGACCGCACTAGCTCCCTTCCTGGGCCACCCCGGCAAGCTCGTCCGGCCCGCGACCTGCCCTGGCGGTGTCCCGTTACCTCGAAGCCTACGCCCTGCGTGGGGTCGCCGCGCCGCACGCCTGCAACCGTTGTGACACAAAATCGAGTGACCGAGCGAGCCGGTGCTGGCTGCCCTCAGCACGAGGGGACGGGCTCGTCCGCCTTGATAGCCTGCAAGTCGTCGACGGCCTGGGCCAGTGTGGCGACCTTGACGACGTGCAGGCCCGCCGGGACCGCGCCCCTGGTGTCGGAGCAGTTGCCCGCCGGGGCCAGGAAGATGGTCGCCCCGGCCTGGCGCGCCGCCACCATCTTCTGCTGGATGCCGCCGATGGCCCCCACCTGCCCGCTGGGGGTGATCTCCCCGGTGCCGGCGATGAAGTTGCCGCCGGTCAGGTTCAGCGGGTCCAGCTTGTCGATGATGCCGAGCGCGAACATCAGGCCCGCGCTCGGGCCGCCGATGTCGCCGACGCTGATCGTCACGGTGAACGGGAACTTGTACCGCTCGGTGATCACCACGCCCATGACCGGGCGGCCGCCGGAGGCCCGGGTGCCCACCCGCAGGTGGATGGTCCTGTCGCTCCTGAGCACGGTCACGGTCAGCGTGCTGGCGGCCCGGTGCGCGCCGATCAGCGTCATCAGGCTGGACAGGCCGGTGACAGGCGTGCCGTCAACGGCGGTGATCACGTCCCCGGACCGGAGCACCCCGTAAGCGGGGTAGCCCCGTTCCGCCCCCACGACGACGATCTGCGTCTGGTACGGGATATGCAGCTCGGTCAGCGCCGCGGCGGTCGCGGTCTGCTGCGAGCCGACCATCTGCGCGGTGTCGGCCTGCTGGGTCTGCTGGGCGGTCTGGCCCGGGGGAAACAGCTCCGATTCCGGGACGACCGCCCGGTGCGGGTTCAGCCAGGCCGCCAGCGCGGTGAAGATGTTGAGGTTCTGGCCGGGGCCGCCGGAGTAGCTGACCGTCACCATGTTCAGGTGCCCCGTGGTGGGGTACGTCGGGTGCTCCGAGATGGCGATCAGCGGCCGTCCCGATGAGTCGTTGCCGAGGGTGTTCAGCGTGGGACCCGGTCCGAGGATGACGTAGGGCACCGGCACCAGCACGCTGACCGCGATCGCGGCGGCCGCGCCGGCCGAGGCGATCAGCAGCGTCAGGGAACGGGGGGACATGGTCCGAACATTACGCCCGGAACCTGAAGGTCAGCTGATTGTCAGGCACTGCCCACCCATTCGGCGCTGCCGTCGGCGAACCGCTGGTGCTTCCAGATCGGCACCGTGGCCTTCAGCTCGTCTATCAGCGCGTGACACGCCTCGAAGGCCTCCGCCCGGTGCGGGCAGGCCACCGCCGCGACCACGGCGAGGTCACCGATGTTCAGGTCGCCGACCCGGTGCACGGCCGCGACGGCCAGCGCCGGGTACTTGTGCGCGATCTCCTCGGCGACCCGGCGCAGTTCGGCCTCGGCGGTCGGGTGCGCGGTATAGGTCAGCCCGGTGACCTGCTGGCCGTGGTCTGCGTCCCGGACCGCGCCGGCGAACAGCGCGACGCCGCCGGCTCCCGGCTCCGCGACGGCGGCCAGCACCTCGTCGGTCGACAGCTCGCAGTCCCGCACGGCGGTCAGGCGCACAACGGCCACGGGGTAAACGGTACCCGGGCCGCGCAGCCACGGTCGTTCTGGCTCACCGCCAATGGCGAGCCGGGCGGCGGGTCACGGGTCCGTGCGGCGGCGGCCCCGGCGGGCGCGGCGGACGATGGCGGCGGTGCCGATCACCGCGACGGTCGCCCCGGCGGCGGTGATCGTCGCCTCCTTGCGCGGGATCCGGCGCCCGGCCGCGGCGTGCCTGCCCTGCCGCTGGTCCAGCAGCATCCGCAGCGCCGCCGCGTTGTCGTAGCGGGGCTGCCAGCCGGCCTGGCGCAGCGTGGCGCAGTCCACCACCCACGGGTACACCACGTAGCGCAGGCCCGTCGCCGGCGTCGGCACCACGCCGAGCCCGTGCAGCCGCTGCGCGGTGCCGAACGTCAGCCTCGGCGGCAGCTCGATGCTCTTCAGCCCGCTGAGCCGCTCCACCTCCTCCTGCTCCAGCCAGCCGTCGCAGCCCACCGCGAGCCGGCCGTCGAGGCCCTGGGCGAGCGCGCACTCGACCGCGGACACGAGGTCATCGACGTGGCAGAACTGCCAGCGGGGCGCGGTCCCCTTCATCTTCAGTAGCCGTGGCGCCTCGAAGTGCCTGGTGACGAGCGTGTCCAGGGGCGAATGGCGGGCACCGACCAGGGCGGCGGGCCGGACCACGGTCACCGCCGTGCCGGGATTGGCCCGCTGGGCGCGGCGGGCAAGGTGCTCCACCTCGAGCAGGTCCCCGGCCACGCTGGCGTCCACGTCGGCGGCGAGCGGGGCGTCCTCGGGCAGCGGGACCGGGTTGTCCGGGCGGGCGCCGTACACCATGGCGCTGCTGATCAACACCACCCGGCCGACGCGGCCTGCCGCGGCGGCGGTGAGCACCGTCTGCGCGCCGCGGACGTTGAAGGCCCTCCGCTGCCTGGCGTCGGAATCCGGCGCCAGGTCCACGTCGGCGTGCACCACCACATCGACGCCGCCCAGCCTGCCGCCCAGCGCCGGGTCGCGCACGTCAGCCACCCGCCAGGTCACGCCCGCGACGTCGCCACGGCTGGCGTCGATCGCGATGACCCTCTTGACCTGGGAAGACGCGGCCAGCCCGGTGGTCAGCGCCTGCCCGATACCGGCGGCCGCGCCGGTGACTGCCACCACGGGCATAGGCTGGGCACGTGGCTGCGGCGCAGGCTGGCCACCCGGCTCGCTGCGCTCGTGGCGAATCGGCCGCCCGGCGTCTGTCACAGTCCGCTTCTCCCGAGATAACGTGACGGTCATGATCCTTCCATCCTGCCGCAGAGCCGACGATGGCTGACCGCCCGTTCGGCTTCGGCCTGCCCGACAAGCCCGAAGACCCCGGCGGCCCGCTGGGGCCCTTCGGCCCGATGGGCGACCCGCAGCAGTTCGCCGATGCGCTGCGGCACTTCGCCGACATGCTCTCCTGGCGCGGCGGCCCGGTCAACTGGGACCTGTCCAAGAACGTGGCCAGGCAGGTGATTGCGGCCGGCGGCGACCCCAGCGTGCTCGACGCGCAGGGGCGGGAGGTCGCGGACGCGATCCGGCTCGCCGACCTGTGGCTGGACGAAGCCGCCTCGTTCCCTTCCGGCGTGCACAAGACCGAGGCGTGGAGCCGGTCAGAGTGGCTGGAGGCGACGTTCGGGGTCTGGACGACGCTGATCGATCCGATCGCGGCCAAGGGCGTCGAGGCGATGAGCGGCATGCTCAGCACCGACCCGGCGCAGCTCGGCGACAACGTCCCCGAGGAGATCCGCCAGGCGCTGGGCGCGTTGGGCGGCGCCGGGGGCCTGGCGGGCCTGACGGCCATGCTGCGCCAGCTCGGCGGGGCGATGGTGGGCAGCCAGACCGGGACCGCGATCGGCGAGCTGGCCCGCGAGGTGGTCAGCTCCACCGACATCGGGCTCCCGCTCGGCCCCGAAGGGACGGCGGCGCTGCTGCCGTCGGGCGTGGCGGAGTTCGGGCAGGGCACGAGCGTCGACGCCGGCGAGGTCCGGCTGTTCCTGGCGCTGCGGGAAGCCGCACACCACAGGCTGTTCGCGCACGTCCCGTGGCTGCGTGCGCACCTGCTCGGTGCCGTCGAGCAGTACGCGAGCGGCATCACGGTGGACATGACCCGGTTGAGCGAGGCCATTCCCGACGTGGACATCACCAACCCGGAGGCGCTGCGCGACGCGCTGGCCGGGGAAGGCCTGTTCCGGCCGGAGGACACGCCCGCGCAGAAGGCCGCCCTGGCCCGGCTGGAAACCGCGCTTGCGCTGGTGGAAGGATGGGTTGCCACGGTGGTCACCGCGGCGTCGGCGGATCGGCTCAGCCACGCCGACGCGCTCGCCGAGGCGATCAGGCGGCGCCGGGCCACCGGCGGGCCGGCCGAGCGCACGTTCGCCACGCTGGTGGGGCTGGAGCTGCGCCCCCGCCGCCTGCGCGAGGCGGCGGCGATCTGGCAGGGGCTGACCGACGCCCGCGGCATCGATGGCAGGGACGCCCTGTGGGCGCATCCGGACCTGCTGCCCGTCGCCGATGACCTGGAGAACCCGGACGCCTTCGTGCACGGCCAGCCCGAGCTTGACATCTCCGACCTGGAAGACGGCGGAGACTCGCCGCGCCGCTGAGGTCCCATCCCGGCGCAGCGCCCGTGAAGCCGAGGACACCGGCTCAACCGCGCATAATCCGCACCCACCGGGTAGGCGGCGGGAAACCGACTACCGAGGAGGCGGACGATGACCCAGGCCGAAACCGGCCACGTCACCGGGACCAAGGACAAGGACTACAACCTCATCTGGTACATCGAAGCCTGCCTGGACAACGCCCTGCGGCTGGAGACCTACATCGCCGACGCCGAGCGAGAAGGCGACACCGAGATCGTCGAGTTGTTCCGCAAGGCGCAGTCAGACAGCCGCAAGGGCGCCGAGATGGGCAAGCAGCTGCTGCGCTCCCGCCTTTCCGCCTAGCTCCCCCGCCCGATCCCGGCCAGGCGAAGGCGAACGCCGGAGGCGCCCCGGCCGGTGCGGCAGCTCACCTGTCGAAGCCGAGCCTGCCGTCAGCCGACGTCCGGCGGGCGTGCCTGGTCTCCCCGCGCGCCCGCCGGACGGCGATATTTCATCGGCGGCCGGCCTGGGCACGGTTCCGGCTGTCCGGCACAACCCGCAGGCCAGCCAGCAGCAGCTGCCCTAACCGCCCTGCTGTACCGGTTCGTCGCTTGCGCCCTTGCCGGTCACCAGGCGCACCGTGCCCTGGCTGTCACCGCCCACCGGCTTGGCGACACCCTCGAAGACCTGGGCGGCGAAACGGAACTGACCCGGCAGTCGGGGAAGGTCGAGCATCTTCAGGAACGGCACCGCGACGATGAACAGGCCAAGCGGCGGGTCGATGAGCCCCGCCCCGACCGCGACCGCGACGCCGCCGAAAAATCCCAGCGAGCGCGGCCAGTCGATCTCCAGCGCGCCGACGCGGCTGACGAGCTGCGGCTCATGGTCTCGTGGCCGCTTTTCCGCCTGGGCGCCGTCTGCCGGTCGCATGTCTGACGTGTCTGGCATGGGAGCACCTCTCTTTGCCGCCGACTACCCGCGCGCGGGCCGCCCACACATCCGCGCTGCACGCCACGAGTCGGCAGCGGCGCCGGCGATGGCGTCAGACCGGACCGGCTGAAGGGCGCGGGCCCCGTTCACCACCAGGCATGGCGTCACCGGGCCCGGCGGCCCGCCTGCTGGCCTGGCAGGTCGTGCACGAAGCTGGTGAGCCCGGCGAAGTAGGCCTGCTGGTCGTCGTACATGGCGAGGTGGCTGCCTTCCGGGCAGTACAGGTAGCGGCCCGCGGGCAGGCGGCCGGCCATCATCTCCATGTGGGCGGGGTCCATGGTGTCGTACCGGGCGCCGATGACCAGCGTCGGCACTTCGATCGAGGTGAGCTGACCGGACCTGTCCCAGCGGGCGAGCTTCGCGCCGGGGCTGATGCCGAGCTCGCTCGGTCCCTGCATCGACACGTAGATGGCCAGGTTGATGTGGGCGAAACCGCGCTGCACCGGATCGGGCCAGCGATCAGGCGGCAGGCGCAGCACGTGCCGGATGTAGTGCTGCTCGTACAGCAGCTGCATGTACCGCGGATTCTCCGTGTCATCGGCAGCTTCCAGCGCCTTGATCTCGGCCAGCGCCGCCTGATCCATCTCCGGCATGAGAACCTGCTCGGCATAGGAGTTGTAGGCCGGGACGCTGGACATCATGTTGGAGATCACCAGCCCCCGCAGCTGCTGCTGGTGGCGCAGGGCATACTCGATCGCCAGGATGCCGCCCCACGAGTGGCCGTAGAGCACGAAGTTGTCCGGGCCCAGGCCGAGCGCGCGGCGGACCTGCTCGACCTCGTCCACGAAGCGGTCGAGTTCCCACAGCGACGGCTCGGCGGGCTGGTCGCTGAAACCGGAGCCGAGCTGGTCGTAGTAGTAGTACTCCACGCCCGCCGCGGGGAGGTAGCTGTCGCAGGCCTCCAGGTACTCATGGGTGGCGCCCGGCCCCCCGTGCAGCAGCAGCACGCGCAGCGCGGGATTGCTACCGATCCGCTTCACCCACACCCGGTAGGTGCCCAGCGGCGTGGTCACCGGGATCCGCCGCGCTCCCCCGCTGAGCACGTCATCCCGGCCGGTATAGTCAAGGTAGCCGCTTATCGGCCGCACCGCTCCTCCCTCCGCTACCTGATTGCCCTCACCATAGCTCGTGCCGCGATCCCGCGGCAGCACCAGGACATTACCGGCCGACGGGGCAGACGCGGCGGCGCGCGGCAGGCTGGTTCATGATGGCGTCATGAGCGAACTCGATGTCATCGTCATCCATATCCGCGCCGAGCAAGCCGCCGAGTACGAGCGCCTGTTCGCCGAGCGGGAACTCCCGCGCTGGCGCGAGTACAAGGAACGAGGCGCCTTCGTTTCCGCCCGGATATCCCGGGTCGCGTTCGGCACAGACAACCGCCAAGACGTGGCCAAGTACGTCATCGCGGTTGAGGTTCCCAGTCACGCCGCGCACAGCGAGCATGACGCCGATCCGGGGTTCCAGGAGTTCAACCGTCTCGCCGACCTGTTGCAGCCAGAAGACCCGCTGGTCTACGGCGGGGAGGTGCTGCACGCCGTGTTAGGACCCGAACGCCTCCAGGAACGCGGCCCGGCTCATCGGCGCCGGGATCGGGCGCCCGGGCTCGGTGTCGGGGTCGCAGACACCAGCGCCCCACGGATCCTCCCACATCGCGTGCCAGCCGATCAGCGAGCACCCGCAGATGAAGTCCGCCATGGCGCGGACGAACACCGCGTTGTCGCCGCCGCCGAGGTACCTGCTGCCGGTGCTCCACAGCACCAGGCCCCACTCGGGGAACGACAGCGCCTTGCCGTGGCTGAGCGCGAAGGAGTACCAGCCGCGCAGCGAGTCCCACTGCGTCAGCATGATGTCGAGCACCTGCTGCTGCTGCGCGGTGGTGGTGTTCGCGGCGCTTCCGGGGTAGATCTCCGCCCCGGTGCTGTTCTTCTGCGTCCAGTCGTAGAGATCGACGCCGATCTCATCGACGTAGCCATCGCCGGGATAACAGCTCTCGGCGCCGTTTTTCGTCAGGTTGCCGACACCGAGCGTGGGATTCCAGCAAAACCGGAACGCGGCGCCGGGCAGCCCCCGCAGCACGGTGACGACGTGCCGGTACCCGGCGATGTAGGACTGCTGGCCGCCTTCTGCAACCTGCCAGGGGTACCAGTCGCCGTTGAACTCACGGCCGATCCGCAGCAGGGCGCCTCCCAGCCCCAAGGCGATCAGGTTGTTGCCGAGTGCCTGCCAGTGCGCGTCGTTCACGCCGTCCGCCTCGCCGGCCCACGTGGTGCCGCCGCTGCCAGCCGACGCCCCGCAGCAGGCGGGCACGGCGAGGGCCAGCTGCCGCTGCCCCAGCACGTCCTGCCATACGCTCACGTCGGTTGTGCCGGTCAGGGTCCCGTTTTCGAACTGCGCCCACGAGGCGGGCTCCTCGGCCATGAAGTCGACAACTTTCTGCACGTCACGGCCGATAAACTTCTCGTAGACGCCGATTGCGGCGATCCCGCAGCCGCGTCCCCGGTAAACACCGATGGGGATGCTCGCGCCCGGTGTGCTCACGGCAATGCCTCCTACGATGATCCGGCGGCGCCCTTCCCTGCGGCAGACAATGTTACGGTTATCCCCGCCGTAATCGCCGGTCGGATCGCGAAGCGCGCTGGCAGCTTCGCCTGGCCGCGGCGCACTGCGGCTGCGCGGCGAGGCCGTGCCGGTGAACCATCGGTCGTTTGCGGAACTTCAATGATGTTTTATTCAGAACGGCCGATGCCGGTACGGACTCGCAGTCGGCGTTCTCAGGCCCGGTCGCGCGGCGCATACCAGCGTTCGGCGGTGCGGTGGAACAACATCGCACCAAAGCGACGACCGATGGCGCCCCGCCCGGCTGTCGGCTGACCCAGTCGACTGCGCCCAGCGGGTCCGCGGCCCCGGCGTCCGGCCAGACCACGCCGCGCGCGGTTCTCGCGTCGCCGAAGGCCGAGATGGAGGTCGACGGCGCTTCGGCAGCTGAAGTACGCTACTTCCGGCGCGCTTGGGGTCGGTGACCTTCGTTCGCCGCATTCGGCGTCCACGTCGTAGGAAGTCTTGGGCTGTTGGCCGCGCAGACGCTCACCTTTCTCTTTACCGATGTCGAGGGTTCCACAGCGTTGCTTACGCGCCTGGGCAGCGGGTACGCGGAACTACTCGCCGATCATCATCGGCTGATCCGGGCGAGCCTCGCCGCGCACGGCGGAGAGGAGGTTGACACTGCGGGCGACGGGTTCTTCGCGGTGTTCTCCTCACCGAGTGCCTGCGCCGCCGCGGCGATCGAGATGCAGCGGGCGTTCGGCTCCCACCCGTGGCCGACGGGCGAAGGGCTCCGGGTCCGGATGGGCCTGCATTCCGGGGAGGCGTCTGCGACGGCGGCCGGCCTGATCGGCCTGGGCATCCACCGGGCCGCCCGGATCGCGGCAGCCGGCCACGGAGGCCAGATCGTGCTCTCGGCTGCGACGGCGGCGCTGCTCGGCGACTCGATGCCGGTGGGCGCCTCGCTCAGGGACCTCGGCGTGCACCGCCTGAAGGACCTCGAGCGGCCCGAACGGATCTTCCAGCTCCAGGCCGACGGACTGCCGACAGCATTCCCGCCACTTCGCTCGCTTGACAACCCGAAGCTACGGAACAACCTCCCGGCACAGGTGTCCAGCTTCATCGGCCGTGACGCTGAGCTCAGCACCGTGCAGGCCTTGATCGCATCGTCTCGCCTGGTGACTCTCACCGGCTCGGGCGGTGCGGGCAAAACCCGCCTAGGGCTCCAGGTTGCCGCGGGGCTGGTTGACGGCTCGGGCGATGGAGTGTGGTTCGCCGACCTCGCTCCGCTTCAGGACCCGGATCTGGTCACGGTGACCGTCGCGAACGTGCTCGGCATACGGAGTGAGCCGGGCCGCCCGCTCAGCGCCACCGTGGTTGACGCGATCGGCCAGCGGCGGATGCTGGTGCTGCTGGACAACTGCGAGCATGTCATCGACGCGTGCGCCAAGCTTGCCGATGCCCTGCTCCGGGATTGCCCGAACATCGTGCTGCTGGCCACCAGCCGTGAACCGCTGGGGATCGGCGGCGAGCGCGTGCACAGGGTTCCGTCCATGGATACGCCCGGCGAACACGATGACCTGGAGGCGATCGGCAACAGCGAGGCCGTCCGGCTGTTCGCTGAGCGTGCCGCGCAGCACGGTGCGCCGCTTGCCTGGGATGAGCGGACCGCGCCGGTTGCCGCCCGCATTTGCCGGCGGCTGGACGGCATGCCGCTGGCCATTGAGCTGGCCGCTGCCCGCCTGCGCCTCATGTCGGTGACCGAGCTGGACGCCCGGCTCGACCAGCGTTTCTCCCTGCTGACCGGCGGTTCGCGCACGGCTCTGCTGCGCCAGCAGACGCTGCGTGCCACAGTCGAGTGGTCCTGGGAGCTGCTGAGCGCGGCCGAGCGCCATATGCTCGCCCGGCTTTCGGTGTTCGCCGGGGGATTCGATCTGCCCGCCGCAGAGGTCGTCGCCGCTGGCGACGACCTGCTGGGCGCCGAGGCCATCACGCATCTCGGCGCCCTGGTAGACAAGAACCTCGTGCAGTTCGACGATCTCGGCACGGGCCGGTACCGGTTGCTGGAAACGGTCCGGCAGTATGCGGCGCTGCAGCTGGAAGCCAGCAGCCCGACGGCGGCGCACGGCGCCCGGATCGCCCACCGCGACCACTACCTGGCCCTCGCGGAAGCTGCGGCTCCCCAGCTCATCGCGCACCAGCAGGCCGAATGGCTGGACCGTCTGGAACCCGAACTCGATAACCTGCGCGCCGCGATAGCCTTCAGCCTCAAGCAGCCGGACCCCGCGCCTGGTATCCGGCTTGCCACCTCGCTGCGGGTGTTCTGGAAGGCGCGCGGGCACGCGGCGGAGGGGGCCGACGTCCTGCGCGCGTTCCTCGCCGCACCAGGCGTCCAGGGGGCAACGCTGGTCCGCGCGCGGGCCCTGGCCGCGGCGGCGTTCCTCCTCGATCAGACCGGCGGCTACGCACGGGCCGACGCGTACTGCCAGGAGGCGCTCGCCATCGCGCGCTCCGCCGATGCCTTCCTGACCGCCGACCTGCTGTACCTACGTGCCTACATCCTGCTACGCCGGGGAGAGCAGGATGCCGCGCTGCCGCTGATCGAGGAGGGACTGGGCCTGGCGCGCCCGCTCGCGCAGCCGCACCTGACCGCCTGCCTGTTGGCTGCCCGGGCGTTCGCGGTGGACATGGACGGAGACCATGCGGCCGCCGCCCGCGACGCTGCCGAATCGCTGCGGCTCTACCGCCAGGCCGGGGACCGGCTCCAGGCAGGAACGATGGCCGGCAACCTCGGGTATGCCGAGCTGTCGCTGGGCGACCTGGACAGCGCTCGCAGGCACCTGCTCGAGTCGCTGGACATCGCCCGCGCGCTGAACGACCAGTACGGCGTCGTCTACGAGACCTTCAACCTCGGCCTCGCCGAGTACCTCAGTGCCGCCGCGCGGCCGCTCAGTGCTTCCCGGAGCGCGCGCGTCGGGCAAGCCGCCGCGCGGCCGCTCAGTGCTTCGCTCAGCGCGGCGGAGGCTCTCTTCGCCGAATCGCTCGACCTGGCCGCGCGCATGCGGATGATGGCCGGCACCGCCTACGCGCTGATCGGCCTGGCCATGACCGACGACGGGACCCGGCCAGGCCGGTCCGCACGGCTCCACGGCGCGGCCGACCAGGCCCTGGCCGTCTTGGGCGAGACCCTCGAGCCGCTGGAAGGGAGGCTGTGCGACCTGCACCGCCAGCGGCTGCGCGCAGCCATGGGCGCCGAGGCATTTGAAGCCGACTACGCCGCGGGCAGGTCCCTGACCGCCGACGAGGTCCTTGCCCTGGCGATCGGCAGCTGACACCGCCTGCAGCCGCGGCACTCGGGCGGCGCCGATGCATAGCCGAGACCGGCTTCGATGTCACTCAGGTGAGGAGCGGCGGCCGGAGTCGCGGGCGCCGAAGAGCGTGATGGCGGCTGTTCCGGCGGCGAAGACGAGGGCGGCGCAGAGCGCACCGCCGAGGTCGTGCGGCGGCCGGGCCGACCAGACCCACGGCGTGGTCGGGTTCCCGGTCAGCGCGACCTCGGTAACCACCAGGTACGCGATCGGCCCGGTCCAGCCGAACGCGCCGCCGAGCACCGCCGCGGTCAGCAGCCCGATACCGGTGATGCCGGCCAAGTTGCGGAGCAGGGCCAGGGTGCCGCCGGGCAGCAGCCCGCCGGTGGCCCCGGCGGCCAGCGCGGCGTACCCGATCGCGGTCAGCGCCGCGGCCTCGCCCAGCCGCAGGTACGGCAGCCAGCGGCCGGTGGCGCGCTCCGGCTCGCCGAACGGGCCGTAGGCGGTGACGGCGATGACCGCGGCGGCCCCTGCCTCGATACTCAGCGAGATGAACTGCTGCGCCGCCGGGCCCCCGGCGATGCCCCAGTGCCAGTGCAGCGCGCTCCACAGCAGCGCCGCCAGCCCGGCGAGCAGGCCGAGGGCGGCCGGGACGCGCCGGCTGACCAGGTACAGCCAGGCCAGCCGCAGCGCGGCGACGGCACGGCGTTCGGCCCGCGGGGCCGGCGCGGCTCCCGGCAGCGGCTCATGCAGGCCGGTGGTGGTCACCGGTGCGCCTCCTTCGGTGCTTCGGTGCGGGACCGGCTGTCACGGCAACTGCGCCAGGGTGAGGCGGCCAGAGCGCAGCGCGGCCAGGTGGGCGGCGAGCCAGGCGTGCCGGGCCGCGGCCGGCAGTGCCGCCAGCCGCCGGGCCGCGTCGTAGACCGGCCCCTTCGCCGGGCCCGGCCCCCCGTTCCCGCTTGCCTGCGCCCAGGAGGGCAGCCCAGTGGTGGTCAGCACCAGGAGCTGCGCGGCGAACGGCACGCCGGCGCCTTCCAGCAGTGCGGCCTGCACCGCCTGCTGGGCCGGTGTGCCGACGCCGGTGCCCGCGCCGACGAAGGCGTGCACGGCCAGCAGCCGTAGCTGGTCAGCGAAAACCGCCGCGGTCCCGCCGAACGCGCCTGCCAGCTGGAGAGCCCCGAGCGGCAACGACAGCACCGGCGGCCGGCCGCCGATCGTCATCGCCTGGCCGCCCTCGCCGTCGACGTCGTCGTAGACCGCGCCCACCTGCGCGGCGCGGACCGGCGCGCCGGACAGCCCGGCCACCTCGCTGAACACCGGGCCGAGCGCGGCCGTCACATCCGGCAGCCAGCGGCGGTAGGCCGGATGCACGCACACCGGGGTCCCGGCGGCTTGGCCGCAGACCGGGGTGTAGCCGAACGGCCGGTCGCTGGCGGCGTCGTGCAACGCGGGGATGACCGTGCCGTCCGCCGACAGCCGGGCGGTGCCGGCCAGGCCCACCGCGGTGCCCGCGGCCGCGATCCCGGCCGCGGTGACGGCGGCGGCGAGCCGGCGCAGCCGCGGCCCGTCGCCGTGAGCGCGCAGGCCGACCAGGCCGAGCGCCGCGACCGCGATCCCGGCCAGGAGCATGATCCGGGCGATCGGCAGGTCCGGCAGCCAGGGGTAGAGCAGCCCCGAGTCGGGCTGGAAGTTGCCGTTGGAGGTGGTCGGCAGGATCAGCGCCCACCCGGTGCTTTCGTGGAAACCCGTCTGGGACGACATGACCATCGCCAGGAACCCGCCGAACGCGGCCAGCGGCGCGGCGAACCGGCTGGGCCACAACACGCCGACGGCGAACCCGGCCGCGCTGAACGCCGCGATGGCCGCGGCGCCCACCGCGACCCACCACCACGGCGGCTGTCCCTGGACTCCCTGACCGGCGTAGGCAGCGAACATCGCGCCGGTGAAGACCAGGTAGGCAGCGACCGCCCAGATCGCGGTGGCGGCCCAGGTGGCGAGCTGGACCGTCCAGCGCGGCCAGGCGGTGCCGGTCACCAGGTCCGCGGTGCGGCGACGGCCGTCCCGGGAGCCCATCCAGGCGGCCACCCCGGCCACGAACGGGCCGAAGTCGATGATCGTGTGGCCCTGGCCCATGTTCCAGAACGTGCGCAGCACGTACAGCGGCGGCATGCCGGTGCTGGGCCGGTAGGAGTCGAACCAGAACAACGCGGCGATCAGCGGCAGCAGCCACGGCATCGCGTTGTGGCGCAGCTCGATCCGCAGCAGCCGCAGGAACGACAGCGATGGCGCCAGGCGGGAGGCGCGCGCGGGCGCGGGCCGGGCCGGGGCCTCGGTGGCGGCGGTCATGCCCGGGTCTCCGTGGCGGACCGCGTCCCCGCGGCCGACCGCGCGGCCGCCAGCACCGCGCTGTAGCCGCGCTCCAGCGGCGCGTCCCCGGCCGCCCTGCTGCCCTCCCCGCGGGCGATCAGCTCGGCCGGGGTGCCGTGGAAGACGAGCTTGCCGGCGTCCATCAGCGCGACGTCGGTGCACGCGGCGCCCACGTCCTCCACCAGGTGGGTGGAGACCACCACGGTGGCCCACTCGCCGAGCCCGCGCAGCACGGCGCGGAACGCCACCCGCTGCTCGGGGTCCAGCCCGGCGGTCGGCTCGTCCAGCAGCAGCAGCTCCGGGTCGTTGACGATCGCCTGCGCGATCCCGGCCCGGCGCAGCATCCCGCCGGACAGCGTGCGCAGCTTCGCCTTGGCCCGGTCTGCCAGGCCGACCTGCTCGATCGCGGCGGCCACCGCCCGCGGCACCCGGCCCGGCGGCATGTCTTTGAGCAGCGCGAAGTACTCCACGAACTCGGTGACGGTGAAACCCGGGTAGTAGCCGAGGTTCTGCGGCAGGTAGCCGAGCCTGCGGCGGATCACCCGCCGCGGCCCGAGGCTGCCCGGATCGCGCTCGAGCAGCCGCAGCCGGCCCGAGGTCGGCGGCAGCACGGTGGCCATCATCCGCAGCAGCGAGGTCTTGCCCGCGCCGTTCGGGCCCAGCAGCCCGAACACCCCCGGGCCGGCCTGCAGGCTCACCCCGGCCACCGCGTGCGTCCGGCCGAACCGCCGGGTCAGGTCGATCAGCTCGACGTTCATGAGGCTCCCCTCGGGATCCGGGTCGCATACCACGCGACCGCGCCGCAGCATGCGGCGAACGCCAGGTAGGGCAGGAGCAGGGACGAATCGGTGATCGCGGCGGTGAGCCGCCCGGCGGCGGCCTTCCCGGCCAGCACCATGATCGTCCAGCCGGACATGGCCGCCGCCACGCCGACGTACGCCGACCGGGACACGGTGGCCGCGGCCAGCGCCAGCGCGCACACCGCGGTCATCGGCACCAGCCAGCCGAACGTCAGCGCGGCCGCCGACCCGGTAACCCCGGTGGCGGCCGAGGCGGCCAGGCCCACCGCGGCGTTCAGCCCGAACACCGCCAGCGCCCGCACCAGCAGCACCATCCGGTCGCTGACCGCCATGGACTGCGACAGCTCCCAGGCCGGGTCGATCCCCGGCCCGTAAGCGTACGCGATGCCCGCCCCGGCGACCGCCGGCGCGAACAAGGCCACGTACGGCGTCCCGGTGCCCAGCGTCGCCGCCGCCCCGGCGGCCAGCACGACAACGGTGGCGATCACCCAGCCGAGCAGCAGCGACGGCGTGGTCACCAGCGCGCGGGCCAGGCCCGGCGAGCGCAGCAGCCGTGCTGCCACCCGTTCCGCCGGCCCCGGGCGGCGGCGCCAGACCTCCGCGGCCACCCCGGTCCACACCTGGCACAGGTCGACGTCCGGCGGGGACATGACCTCGCCGTCTGGTCTCGTCCAGTTCCCGCCATCACCGGACGAGACGGCTTCCCAGCTCATGCCTTCCTCGGTCACCGTGCACCTCCCGCCGCCGGGCCGCCGCACAGCGCGGCCCGCAGCAGCCGCCTGGCCCGGTGGGCGCGGCTCTTCACCGTCCCCTCCGGGACGCCCATCAGCTCCGCCACCTCCGCCACCGGCCTGTCCTCCACATACATCAGCCGCCACACCTCGCGATCCGGGCTGCCCTCAGGTCCCAGGACGCCGACCGCGTCCTCGATGGCGGCCCGGGACACTGCGGCCTCCGCAGGATCGGCGCCATCCCGTCGGTCCGCCGCGATCACCGCGGGCAGCGCCAGTTCGGCGCGACCGCGGCGGCGCAGGAACAGCGCGGCCTGACGGCGTGCAACCCCCCACAGCCATCCGCGGGCCGTGCCCTCCGGCCGGTAGCCGCCCGCGCCCCGCCAGACCGCCAGGAACGTCTCCTGCAAGACGTCCTCCACATCCGCCGCGGACAGCGCCGACCGCAACCGGGCCGCCAGCCACGGGGCGTGCCGGGAGAACAACGCCCGCAACGCGGTGTCATCACCGGCCGCCACCGCAGCGATCAGCGCATCGTCGTCCATCGCTTCTCTATTGCATCCCGCCGCCAACCGGTTCATCCCACAGGCGAGATTGTTCTCGCCATGTAGGAAGCGGGCAGCGCCCGGGGGGTATGGTGCGCATGTGACCAACCTCGCATCCTCTCCCGGCGCCGTCCGCCGCGCATACCGGGAAGAACTCGGTCCCGGGCAGCGATCCGCCTTGCTCAGCTGGCTCGCCTTCACCGGCACCTTCTCCGGGCTCCGCGCGCTGACCTACAGCATCCGGGCCGGCCGGGGGCCGTTCCGCAACATCAGCGTCGGCGGCGAGCACCTGCATCACTACATGTGGGGCATCGGCCTGGTGTCCGGCGTCGGCGCGGTCGCCGTCCGCGGCGAGGAGCGGCACCGCCGTCACCCGGCGGTGGCCGTCACCTACGGCAGCGGCCTGGCCCTCATCGTGGATGAGTTCGCCCTGCTGCTCGACCTCAAAGATGTCTACTGGGCCCGGCAGGGCCGGGTCTCGATCGACCTCGGTGTCGGCGGGATCGCCCTGGCCGGGAGCTACTTCGCGGCGCTGCCGGTGCTCCGCAGGCTGCGGCGGGAGCGCCGGCACCGGGCGGCCGGGGCAGAGGCGGTGACGGATGCCGAAGATGCGCCTGCCCGGCTTAGCTGACGTGCATCGCGCGTTCCAGAACGGATGTTTCGCGGGTTGGTGCCCGCGTCAAGCGGAGATCGCGGTGTCTGCCTGCGAGCAGTCGTGTGCCCCTGTCGCTGCACGTTCTGCTACGGAGTTGACAGTCGCGTAACTCCGGTCAGCAGCCCGTGGCAACGCGGATGTCGCCTGTGGCCTCGCTGACGACCAGGAACGTCCCGTCGGCCCGCATGGCCAGGCCTTGGGCCTCGGTGACGCCGGTGACCAGGGTGGTGACCGTCCCAGACGCCAGGGTGACGGCGCTCAGCGTCCCGTTGCCGTTGTCCGCCACGTAGGCAATGCCGTTGCTGTAGACGACGTCATCGGTGGACTTCAAGTCCGCCGCCGCCGTCACCGCCCCCGTGGCCGGGTTCACCCGGTCGAGGCCTGGCGGGTTCTCGACGGAGACGAGCAGCGTGCCGTCGCCGACCGGCGTTGCGTCTGTAGGACGACCCAGCCCGGTGGCGACGGTCGTGGGACCGCCGCTGAACGGCGGCAGGGGCACCGTGTCCAGGTTGCCCTGGGCCGAATCGGGGACAAGGAGCATCCCGGGCTCCACGCCGATGCCGTCGACGCCGGGGTGGCCGTTGGGCGTGAGCTGCACCCACAGCGTGCTGCCGCCAGTCGTCGTGTCGAAGACGACGACCTGGTCGCTCAGCTGGTTGGCCAGCGCTATCGTCGTCGGGGACAGCTGGGCCATGCCCTCGGGGTCCTGCTCGTCTGTGAAGACGTGAACCACCGCGCCTGTCGGGCTCAGCTCGGTCACCTGGTGGTCGCCCACGTTGCTCACCCAGACGTTGCCGCTGCTGTCGACCATGATGTCATCGGCGCCGTTGACGTGGGCGAACAGCGGCAGCGAGCTGAAGCTGACCGGCGCCGGGCAAGCGGTGCCGACGAGGGGACCGGTGCGCGCCGCCGCGGCCACCGGAGGTGCGGCGCTCGAGATCGCTGACAGTGCTAGCCCAGCCAAGGCGGGCAGTACGGCGGCCCAGAGCCGCCCGCGCCTCATCATCCTCACAACGCCGCCCTCCAGTACCCGTCGATGACCGGGTGGGCTGGCTCACGTGGGCTCCTCGGCCACGGTCGCGCCGCGCCGGGCCGTCTCCCCGGGATACCAGCCCTGGCAAGAAAACCGTACCTCTCCGGTTACCCGGGCACAACGAGACAGTCGTCCAACAGCAGTGCATCTTCCCGGTCGTCCTCGTGGTTGCCGGCCGACGGTCGGTCTCCTCGGCAACGTCGCGTACCACCGGCTGAGAACATGGTGCCTGCCTCCGATGAGCACCGAGACGTTCCGCGCCGATCAGGATCGCTACACCGACACCGAGGCGTATTTCGACGCCTACGAGCGCGTCAACGGGCTTGAGGACGGCAAGTGACGGCCGACACCTGCGAGGACTCGGCGACACCAACATCCTGACCCAGCTGGAGCGGCTGGCGATCGGCCAGCTGCCCGACGAGCTTCTCATCAGCACGGTCAGCCTCGCCGAGCTGTCAGCAAGGGGTACATTCGGCCGTGGATCCCGTTGAACGCGGCCGCCGGGTTCTCCGGGTGCAGCGAGTGGAAGCCACCTTCAGCCCGCTGCCGTTCGATGTCGAGGCCGCCCGCCAGTACGGGATGATCGCCGCGGAGGTGATCGCCGTCGGCCGCAAACCCCGGGGCCGCGTGGCAGACCTGATGATCGCGAGCGTCGCAGCAGCGAACAAGGTTCCCCTATTCACCACCAATCCCGCCGATTACCGCGGGCTTGACTCGGTTGTTACCGTCGTCCCGGTCTCTGTCCCGGCGTCCGCTCCCTGAACAGCAGAGGCCGGCCATGGCGGCTGCGGTCAGTTGATATCGAACTCGTTGCCTTCCGGGTCCTTCATCCCGACCGCGTAGTGGTCGAGCCCTTCCTCGGACAATGCGCCAGTGATGGTGGCACCCAGGCCGGCCAGCCGGCTGGCCTCCGCGTCGACTCGCTTCCTGCGAGTCTCGATCGGGTCCGTCCGCTCGCCACTGGCGTGGATGTCGAGATGCAGCCGGTTCTTGACCACCTTGGCATCCGGGACGACATGGAACCAGATGCTCGGCCCGTGGCCCTCCGGGTCGCTGATCCTGTCCGCCCCGTCGACCAGCTCCTCCTCGGGCACCCCCAGCTCGCGGTAGAAGTCGTTCCAGGTAGCGAATCCATCCGGGACCGGCGCCAGCTCATAGCCCAGGGCAGCGGCCCAGAACCGAGCCAGCCGGTCCGGGTCGGCACAGTCGATGACGAACTGGAAGCGGACAGGCACCGGTTTCCTCCCCAGGCTGCTCGGGTAGCTGCCGACATCCTGCCAGATGCTCGCGGCGTAGGTAGCTTGCCCCAGATCACGTGGCAGCTGTCCAGGCATGGTCTGCCGCTACATCAGAGACACAGCAGGCTGCGGCGCGCGGCGCCGGGCCCCTGGGTGACGGCAGCGGCGGTGAGCCGGGGCCGGTGGACGCTGGCTGAACCGTAGGTGTGTGATTACGGTAAAGGAGGAGGACGTTGACCGAAGCGCTGCGGCCTTTCACGGCCTTGCTGGACGACGCGGCGGTGTTTCCGCCGGGGAACTTGCCGCTGGCCGAGGCGGTGACCGCCCATCATGGCCACCGGCGGAGCGCATACGCCGAGCTGGTCGGGCCGCTGGTGCTGCCCGCCACTGCGCTGGGCGGGCTGGCGCCGCTGCTGGAGGCGGCCATGGCCCCGCTAGCGCTCAGCCTGACGCTGCCGGGTGAGCCCGCCGCGCTGGCTCCCGCCGTCGCCGCCGCGGCCGCGCTGGACACGGTGACCCTGACCGCGGTGGAGACGCCGCTGGCGGCCGGTTCCCAGATCGGGGACCTGCTGGCCGTGCTCGATGCCGCCCTGCCGGACGGCGTCACCGGCTGCGTCGAGGTGCCCCGCGACGGGCGCGGGGCCGCCGTGCTAGACGCGCTGGCTGGATCCCGGTACCGGGCCAAGTTCCGCACCGGCGGCTTGGTGCCCCAGGCCCACCCCAGCGAGGCCGAGCTGGCCGACACGCTGACCAAAGCGGTGTCGCGCGGGCTGGCCTTCAAGTGCACCGCCGGGCTGCATCACGCGGTCCGGCACACCGACGGCGAGCTTGAGCAGCACGGCTTCCTTAACGTGCTGCTGGCTACCGAGGCTGCGCTGCGTGGCGCGGCGCCCGAAGAGCTGGCCGCGGTGCTCGCCGAGCGGGACGTCGCCGCGGTCGCGGGCCAGGTGGCCGGGCTGGGGCACGAGCGGCTGGCCGCCGCCCGGGCCAGCTTCACCTCCTTCGGCACCTGCAGCGTGGCCGGCCCGCGCGACGACCTCATCCGGCTGGGCCTGCTACCCGCAACGGTGGCCACCTGATGGCCCAGGTGCAGATCCCCGTGGATTCGCCGTTCGGGCTGGCCAACCTGCCCTACGGGGTGTTCGCCCCGGCCGGCGGACCACCCAGGGCCGGCGTGCGGGTTGGCGACCAGGTGCTCGACCTCGCCGCCGCGCTCGGCGACCCGGTGTTCGCCGGGCCGGCGCTGAACCCGTTCCTGGCGCAGGGCCCAGCACGCTGGCGCGAGGTCAGGCAGCGGCTCACGTCACTGCTAGCGGGGCAGTCCGGCCCGCCGCAGGCCGCGCTGCACCCGCTGGCTGAGGTCAGCCTGCTGCTGCCGGTCGAGGTCGGCGACTACGTAGACTTTTACGCCAGCGAGCACCACGCCAGCAACCTCGGCCAGCTGTTCCGGCCCGGCGCCGAGCCGCTGCTGCCCAACTGGAAACACCTGCCGGTCGGCTACCACGGCCGCTCGGGCACCGTGGTGGTGTCCGGCACCCCCGTGGTCAGGCCGCGGGGCCAGCGCAAGGCCCCGGCCGACGACAGGCCAACCTACGGGCCCTCGCGCCGGCTCGACATCGAAGCCGAGGTCGGTTTCGTGGTCGGCACCGGCTCCAAGCTCGGCCAGCAGGTCACCCTCGGCGAATTCGCCGGCCACGTGTTTGGGGTCTGCCTGGTGAACGACTGGTCGGCCCGGGACCTGCAGGCATGGGAGTACCTGCCACTGGGGCCGTTCCTGGGTAAGTCCTTCGCCACCTCGGTGTCGCCGTGGATCGTGCCGCTGGCCTCGCTGGAGCACGCCAGAATCGCCCCGCCGCGCAGGGACACGCCGCTGCTGCCCTATCTGGCCGACGACGGCGCCGGCCCATGGGGCCTGAACCTGACCTTGCAGGTGCGGCTGAACGGGCACCTAGTGGCCAGTCCGCCCTACGCCACCATGTACTGGACCCCGGCGCAGATGCTCGCACACATGACCGTCAACGGCGCCTCGGTCCGTCCCGGCGACCTGTTCGCCTCCGGCACGGTAAGCGGCCCACGAGCAGACCAGCGCGGCTCGCTGATCGAGCTGAGCTGGGGCGGCCATGACGTGCTGACGCTGCCCGACGGCACCACCCGCACCTTCTTGGAGGACGGCGACGAGGTGACGATCAGCGCCAGCGCGCCCGGCCCGAACGGCGCCAGGATCGGCTTCGGCGAGGTGACCGGCCGGATCTTGCCGGCACACGGCTAGCGCGCAGCGCGCCAAAGCGCAGTTCCAGCACCCTCTGGAAGACCACCAGCACCCTGGCCGACCTGGCCTCAACCTACGCCGGCACCAGGAAACCTTCCTGACCGGCCATGCCCGGGTCCTGCTGCTGGTCGTCGCCCATGACCCGGGGTGCGCCTGCGCGACATCGCCGCTAGCCTGGGCAGCACCGAACGCAACGCCTTCAGCATCCTCACCGACCTGGTCGAGGCCGGCTACGTGGTCAAGGAGAAAACGGCCGCCGCAACCGCTACCACATCCAGGCGCACCCCCCGCTGCCCGAACCCACCAGCCAGGAACGCACCGTCGGTGAGGTGCTCGCCCTCCTGACCGGCACCGGCCCGGCCGCGACCTGCCAGCCAGCCGCCGCGGCGGAAACAGGCGCCGGGTGAGCCGTCGGCGAACGCCGGGGCGGCGGCCCGCGACGGGAGAGCCTGCGGAGTACGGTGCCGGGCAGGAGGAGACAGGGACGTGACAGACGTATGGATCGCGAACGACGAGGGTACTGAACTCGTCCGCGCACGGGATATCGCGGTGGTCACCTTGGACGACAACGGCAACGTCACGGTGCGGCTGGCCGGCGCCGAAGGCGCGGTGGTGACGGTCGTCGCGCACCGGGCACATCAGGAGGAGCACCCGCCTGGCGATCTTCACCGCCAGCTCCTCTGCGTCATGGCCGAACTGTCCGACGCGGCGGAAGCCTTCCTGGTGCATGCGGTGCACGACGAGACGCGCGGCTGGCAATGGGTCACCGAACCGCTGTAATCATGTCATCACCCAGCCAGCCCCCGCACTCCGCCCGGTCGGCCGTCCCAGCGGGAGGGCCGGAGGAGCTGGCGAGCGCCAGGGGCGCATACTGGTCATGATGAAACGTGCCCGCGCCGCTCGGCGCGTCCTGCCCACGAGTCCCTTCGGTGCCCCGCCCTCCGCTCCGCCGGCCGGGCAGTTCGCCGTGCGCGACCAGGTGACACACGACAAGTACGGCCTTGGCCGGGTCATCAGCATCGAGGACGACACCACCCTGATCATCGATTTCGGTCCGCGCCGGGTGCGGATCACCACGCCATGCGCCAAGCTGACCAAGCTCTGATCTCAGCCGAGGCCCGGCAGGCCATGCGCACCCAGGTGCGCGGGCGCCTGAACTGCCAACAAGCGCCCCATCTGCCCGGAACAGCTGCCGGCGGCGGTGTCGTCCCCGCTTGCCGGCGCGGGACGTTCACCTGGGCGCGGACCTCGCCGGCGTCCGGGAGAAATGAGATCTGCTGAATGCAGCGTCTGGGAGGAGATCGATGAGGCTACCGGTCAAGGCGCGCCACCTGCCCCCGCGGATAGTGACGGGCGCGTTCATACTCAACGCTGGCCTGGGCAAGTGGAACGCGGACGAGGAGCACGCGGCACGGCTGCACGGGTTCGCGGCCGACACCTACCCGTTCCTGAGCAAGCTCAAGCCGAAGGATTTCGTGAAGCTCCTCGCGGCCGCCGAGATCACCCTCGGCTCGGCGCTGCTGCTCCCGTTCGTGCCGTCCATCGTGGCCGGGGCGGGACTGGCGGCGTTCTCCGGCGGCCTGCTCGGCATGTACGCCAAGACACCCGGCATGCGCAAGCCGGGCACGCCGTTCCCCAGCGATCAGGGCACCGCACTGGCCAAGGACGTGTGGATGACGGGTATCGCCTTCGGCCTGATCGTCGACGAACTCACCGACGGCAGCTGAGCCAAGGTCCCGGATAAGCCGACACCCGGTCGCACTCCTGAAGATCTGCCGCTACAGAGGTTGAAAAGGCCCGCACCTGGGGCCGCCGCGGCCAGACCCCGTGGTCAGCGTGTCCGGCAAGGGCTCCGGCCGGGTATCCGTCGCCGGGCTTGCCTGCCTTAAGCCCGGCGAGCTGCCCGCCGAGGCCCACCCGGCTAGCCGACTGTCCGCTTCTGCGACTGCCTGCTGCTCAACCCGGTGCAGTGTCACCCGTAGGTGGGCGGCCCAGGCCGCCGGGCGGTGGTTGGTAGGTCCCTATGTCACCAGCATGTCAAGGTAAGCCTTGCCCCAGGTGGCCTCCACGTCGCCGTCGGCCAGATCATGGCCTGCCCGGACGCGCCGACGCGGCCTGGCTGGCCGCGAACGCCACGGCACCCGCGGCCAGGACAGCGGCGAGGATGATTACCCGCAGCCATTTCCGGTGCGCGGTCCAGTGCAGGCTCATGGATCTTCCCTTTCTGCGGAGCTGAACGGTCCGGCCGTTCGGCCACGGCGGCCGATTCTGGCATCGCGGTCATCGTTGCTCGCGGCCGCCCGGCCCGGCTTCCGTCACCCGACTGCAACCGCCCGCGACGTATTGCGCCTGCGCAGCCAGGCAGCCAAGGATGGATGACGGATCAGTCCTCAGCGACACAGGAGGTCCGATGCCCGAACCGCGGCATTCCCGGCAAGACGTGGCGTCGGTGCTGCGCAGAGCGGGATTCAGGCAAGCAGCCGACGAGGCCCTGCGCGCCCTGCCCGATACCGTCGACATCGGCCAGATCCTGGCCTTCCTGGCACCGTATGGCATCAGCAAGGACGACATCATCAGCCAGCTGGGCGGCAGTCCGTTAGACGCGCCGTCTTACGAAAGTCACCGGGCACGGGTGCCTTCAGGCCCGGTCCCGCCAGGGTGATGGCGTCGGTCACCGGCTGCGCCGTTACCGGTTCAGTCGGCTGACCCAAGCCCGCCGACGCCCGGCCCGGTTAGCGTCGCCTCACCAACGGAAAAGGAGGCGGGCCATGGACCTCGGGCTGACCGGGAAGAGGGCCGTCGTGACCGGCGGAAGCAAGGGAATCGGGCTCGCCGTGGTGCGCGCGCTGGCGGGCAGCGGAACGCAGGTGATCACCGGCGCCAAGGAATCCTCCGACGGCCTGGCTGAGCTGGCCCGGTCCGGGAACGTGGAAGCCGTGGACGTGGACCTGGCCGACCCGGCGGGACCGGCACGGCTGGTCGCTGCGGCAGGTGACCGCGTGGACATCCTGGTAAACAACGTGGGCAGTGCCCCGGCCCGTCCCGGCGGGTTCTTGCGCATCACCGACGAGGACTGGCTGGCCACCATCAACCTGGACCTGATGGCTGCGGTCCGGGCCACCCGCGCTGCGCTGCCGTCCATGCTGGCGGCGGGGGCCGGCGCCATCATCAGCGTCTGCTCGGTGAACGCGCGGCTGGCCGACCCGGCCGTCCTGGACTACAGCGCCGCCAAAGCCGGCCTGGCCGCCTTCTGCAAGGCGCTGTCCAAAGAGGTCGGGCCCAAGGGAATCCGCGTCAACACCGTCAGCCCCGGTCCCGTCGCCACCGATTTGTGGCTCGGCGCAGGAGGCGTCGCGCAGACCGTCAGCCGCGCCACCGGCGCCAAACCGGGCGACGTAGCGAGCCAGGCCGCCAGCCAGATGGTCACCGGCCGGTTCACCCAGCCCGCCGAGGTCGCCGACGTGGTGCTGTTCCTGGCCAGCGACCGGGCCGGCAACATCACCGGAGCCGACTTCACCATCGACGGCGGCCTCGTCCCGACCTGGTAGCCGGGCGATCAGTTCCTGTGCAAAGCCTTGAGCCTGTCCCGGACCTCCTGCTTGGTCTCGCCGAAGACCTTGCGCCGGATCCGCTTGCCGTGGGGCCCGTAGCCGAGCGAGATCGCTCCCGCGTACCGGTGAAGGTCGCCTGCAACATGAGGATCGCGCCGGCTGCCTGCTGGCCGAGATGCCGTCGGGTCCGTGCTGCGTCCCGAGCACGGTCCGAGCGATCTGGAAGCGCGGGATGGCCGCTATTGCCGCGCTCGCTTCCGGGGGGACGGCAGGGTCAGCCGTTCCGTCATGGCGGTCCGTCCTTGAGCGGACCGAGGTATCACGCTGGTCCGCGGGTCCGGGTCTAGAACGGGACAATGGTGGTGAGCAAGCCGGTTGCAGCAGCGCGGCCGGCCAGGGTGCGGCAGAACTCGACAGCGTCCAGGCACAGGCGCTCGGCGGCCGGGTCGCCGGGGTCGCGGGCGTAGCTGCCACCGGCGGGGCCGGTGAGGTCGAGCTGGAACGGGCGGCCGTGGCGGCGTGCCCACTCGGCGGTGATGTCGGCGACGATGCGGCCGTCGTGGCCGGGGGTTAGCTCGGGTGGCTTTGCGGCGGCGCGGACGGCATCCATGCGGTGCATCCACAGGTCGCGCAGGTGGTTGGTGTCGATGAGGTAGCCGAGCTTCCACTTCTCGTGAACCGGCCCGTCTATGGTGAGGGTAGCGTGACGGCGTACGGGCGCCGGGGTGCGCGTGCGGCCGCGGACGGTCCTGGGGGCGACAGCCTCAAGCCGCCAGGGTCGTTGGAGACTTGCTGGTCGACCAGTCCGGTGATCAGCGCGGTCCACAGGTCCAGGTGCCGCGCCTGGGTGATTCCGTTGCGCGCCAGCACGTCCCTGGCGCCGTCGAGGGCGCGCACCGCCGGCGCGTAGGACTGCGGTGATGGCTGGAATCGGTGAATGCTGCGCTGGAACAGCAGCTGGTAGCGCTCCGGGTCGCTGGTGCAGAACTCGGAGAAGCGCAGGGCCCCCGCGACCAAAAGCTCGCGGGGGCCCTGGCCTTGGTACGGCTCGGCCATCCGGTCGGCGAACTGGGTGGCTGCCGCACAGAACATGGCTTCGTAGATGGCGTTTTTGGAGTCGAAGTAGGCATACACCGTCGGCGTGCTGATCCCGGCCCGGCGCGCCAGGCCGCGCAGCGAAAGCCCAGCCAGCCCTTCGTCCCGCACCAGCGCCCAGGCGGCATCGATGATCGCGTCGCGCGCCGAGCGCCGACGGGCCTGCCGCCAGCTGGAAGGACCCGCACACGACGAGCGGAAGCTGAGCCGATGCACCTGGGTCAGGCCGGGCTATGCCAGTTCGGCGCGGCCGCGTCTTGCGGGATCGGGCTTGCCCGGCGGCATAACGGCCGGTGGCGCGCTGATCGGCGGTGCGGCACCTGGTCCGCCTCCGGTGGCGGAACGTATGATGTTGCTGACCGCGCGGTTGAGCAGGGCCGCCGATTTTGTGGCCGGTGCGGTTGGCGTCAATCTCGGTGAGGGGCCGTGGGCTGGTGACCACGCAGACGCTGATGTTCTTGTTCGCTGACATCGAGGATGCCGCGGCGATGCGGCAGCGGCTGGGGAACGCATACGCGGGGGTGCTGGCCGATCATCGCCGACTGGCCTGGGCTGGCCTGGCCGCGCATGGCGGATAATCCGGGCCTGCTGAGCAACTTGCCGGCGCAGGCGTCGAGTTTCATCGGCCGGGAGGCCGAGGTGGCCGCGGTGCGGGCCGTGGTGGGCGGGTCGCGGCTGGTGACGCTGACGGGCGCGGGCGGGGCGGGCAAGACCCGGCTGGGGCTGCAGGTGGCGGCCGGGCTGCTGGACGGGACGCGGGACGGGGTGTGGTTCGCCGACCTGGCCCCGCTGCGCGACCCGGACCTGGTCGCGGTGACCGTGGCCGATGTGCTGGGGGTG
>JAFAPY010000161.1 GCA_019246795.1 Streptosporangiaceae bacterium
GGCCCGGCACGGGTTCACCGAGTCGTGGCAGGAACGGCTCGAGCGGATCGGGGTCGGCCAGATCAGCCTGGCCTCCCTGAGCATCAACTACCGGACGCCGGAAGAGGTCATGGCGGAAGCCGAGCCGGTTATCCGGGCCGTGCTCCCGGACGCCAACGTGCCGGCCTCCATCCGCAGCAGCGGCCTCCCCGTCGTCCACGGATCCGCTTCAGACCTGGGCCCTATCCTCGACACCTGGCTCGCTGCGCACGCCGAGGGGATCGCCTGCGTCATCGGCGATCCCGCGTTCCGGGCGACGTCCCGCGTC
This sequence comes from Streptosporangiaceae bacterium, assembly GCA_019246795.1. Classification (GTDB taxonomy): domain Bacteria; phylum Actinomycetota; class Actinomycetes; order Streptosporangiales; family Streptosporangiaceae; genus Palsa-504. Next base: position 308 of record JAFAPY010000161.1, read on the forward strand.
CGGTCGCTGACCCCGGAGCTGTCGAAGGGGCTCGAGTTCGACCTGGTCGTCCCCATCGACCCAGGCGCGTTCGGCAACGGCATCGAAGCAGCGGTCGACCGCTATGTCGCGATGACCCGAGCGACCCAGCGACTCGTCATCCTCACGAGCTCCTGACGCCGGGCACATCACCTCGCGGCAGTCGGCTCGCTCCGGCCGGGACGGCGCGGACGCGCCGGGCGGTCCCGCAAAGCAGAGCCCGGCGCCCGGGGAGCGCCAGACCCGGCGCCGGTTGACCCGTCAGCGGGTGTGGTGTCCTTCGGGAAATATGCGGCCGACTGGCTTGATCAGCGCCAGCTGTCACCGAGGACAGCGCAGCTTTACCAGCTGCTGCGGCAGTTCCCGGATCTCACATCAGGTCATCCCAGAGATCACGCTCGGAGTAGAAGCGCTCAACCTCATCCAGCTCCACGTCAGCGTCTTCGGCCTTGGCCGCAGCCGAGCCAGCGACCCACCAATTGGCGCCGGGCAGACCAGCGGACACATAGGCGCGAGTTCCGGGCTGTCGCTGCTGCGCGCGGCGGGGCTGCGCAACAACCTCGCCGTGCGCGGGCTCCCACAGCCGTACCAGTCCCGTGTCCTCGCCGAGCACGACGGCGTCATACCACCGCCAGACCACCGCCTCGGAGCCGCCTGGCGCAGTAGCGACGGCTACCAGGTGACCCGGTGACACTCTTTCTGTTCGTGGCGACGGGAACAGCTTCGAATACCGAACGGAGCAAAGCTGCCCTTCCCGGAGAATCTGGCAGGCATCCTCCTGAACACGCAAAACGATGCCGCAGCAGAGCCGTGAGGGAATGAAGCTGTGGTTCCTCGGAGCAGCCATACGCCAAGTATCTCTTCGCTAGCTGCCGAGCGGCTGCGGCGGTGCATCATCGTCCCCACGCCGTTGGGAGCCACGAGACCGCTTTCGCCCGGCCGCTACCGGATGGTGCCGACGCAGACTGGGCACTACGCTGGTTCACTCCTGCCGCGGAGAGCAAACGTGTGCGGTCACGCCACCCTGGCCACCGTCCACGTATGCCGGAATCCGTCCCGCCGGTCAGCGTCCCACTCGGTGTCCGGCAAAGACGCCGCTACCGGGTGAGCGGTGGCGCGACCACCAGTTCGGACGCCGGATCGAACGGGATCTGGGGAGTACCGGCTACCAGCATGTCCGCGCGCTCCCATGGCCGCTGGGTGGCCAGGAACGGGTTCTCCTCGGCCATCCACTCCCGATGGTCCCTGACCGTCCGCGGGCCGCCGGGCTGCCCGACGCGCGCAAGGCTGCGCCGCTCGGTTTCCTGCTGGTCGGCCTGCACCCACACCAGCGCGCCGATCAGATGTGAGACCTCGCAACGCCCGGCGCCCACGCCCTCGATGATGAGCACCGGGCACCGGGCCGGAACCTGGATAATTCCCTCGCGGCCGTGTTCGGCCCAGCGGGGCGGGCGGAAGCTCACCGGTTCATCGCGGTGAACCGGCACCAGGACGCCGTCGATGAGCAAGCCGGCCCAGCCGAAGCGGGAATGCCCCCATGCGATGTCATCGGTGTGCACCACAGCTGAGCCCGCGATCTCATCCTGCAGGCGTGCCGCAAGCGTGGTCTTGCCGCTGGAGCTGCGACCGTCCACGGCCAGCACGATGCTCGCATCGCCCGTCCTCCTTCCCGTCCCGAGCCGGACCAGGGCCTCGGCAACTACCGTTAGCGGCTCAGCACGCCATGGTCCGCCTTCGGGCTCCTCGGAGGCGAGTCGGAGAGCCATGAGAATGATCTTCCTCGCCGGGCGCCCGTGGGCCCAGCTTCGAAGGCCGGTTTGCGCAGCGGGTCAGCCTGCCTGTACGCAGGTGACCGCTGTATCGGCCGTCCGGGAGCGACCGTGAGTACCTGGTGTTGACCGGCCGATCGCACGCAACACGTCGTCTGCGGTGCTTTGCCCGAACCCGCCGAGCCCGTCGGCACGAACAGCACCCCGGATCATGGTGCATCCGCCGGCCGTTCCGTCTTGCTATCGCGGTGGAAGACCAGTCTCGCCCCGAGTCTCATGATGATCGACGCTGACCTGAACGAAGCCGAGCTTGCGGACCAGGTTCAGCGACGGGGTGTTGTCCGGGCTGACGCTGGCCTGGAAGCGGGTGATGCCGTGGTCGGCGGCAGCCCACGTCATGAGGGCCCGGGCGGCTTCCTCGGCATAGCCGCGGCGGCGGTGCTCGCCGACCACCGTGTAACCGATCTCGACCCGGCCGTCGCCATCGGGCGGGCCGTGGAAACCAGCCTCGCCCACCACCACCGGCTGCCGCCCGCCGCTGCCAGCCTCAGCCCGCAACAGCATTGCCCGGGGCAGCCACGGCACAACGGAGGGGTCGGACTCGGCCTGGTCTGGCCGCTGCCCAAGCCACTGCCAGTCCCCGCCGCGCCACTGCTCGGGAATCTGCGCGCCGAGCAACTGCCCAGCCTGGACCCAGTCTGCGGCGAGCAACGCCCGCATCAGGGAAGGCGGCATCAAGACCAGGTCCAAACGCGGCGCGTGGATGACCGCCCAAAGCTCTGCCACGGTTGCTCACGCTATCCGACGGGCACCGCCCCCTCTCAGGCTGTCGATCGCCGAGACCGCCCGGCTCGCCCGTCTCGCCAGGCAGTACGCCGCCGGGCTGATCTCCCGGCGCCCGCGTCTGCTTCGCGTTGCACTGGTCCATTCAGCGACGGTGGCACCAGGCCATCGCCCGCTGGCGCCACTACAGTGCCCGGCTCCTCGCCATAACCAGAACCAGGGTAACAAGCGGTAGCACGGCACCTGCGCGCTGGAAAACGCGACTGTAGTAACTGGCAGCAGTACGGCAGTAGTCGCGGTGGCCCGGAACCCATCTCCAAACTTCTGCTCGCGTGCCCGTAGCGGTCCACACGTTGGGGCCGAACAAGGTGCCGTAGCAGCCGCCGGTCCACTTCTCCTGCTGCCAGTCGAGTTCCAGGAAGTCGTCCGCCTGGACGGCGCGCGGCCCGAAGTAGCGCCCCAGCGAATCGAGCACGACCTGGCGTCGCACCTTCGCGGGGTCGCGGCCGAGCCGCCGCGCCTCATCGCCTTCCACTTGATCACAGAACCCATCGGGGCACGGTGGGTCAGCTGCTCGCGCCCCGAGCGCACCGACTTGGGCTGGCCAGGGGAAGTACGGTGTCCGCTTCCAGCGTGGTCCGCTGGTAACCCCGGCGCTTACTGAGGTTTTCTCAGCAACTTGTCCTCGGATAGCAATCAGCACAAGTGTGGCATGCGCTGGCCCGTAACTTGGGATCCTGGCGGCCGACCCGCTCGTATACCAGCTCCACAACGCCGGATGGAAATGGTGTGCTGGTCGCCAGGCGCAGGGCCAGAGGGTGTTCTAGATCTGCGAATAGTGAGGTGCCGCTCCCGACCGCGATGGGGTAGACGTACAGGCGGTACTCGTCTGCCAGATCCAGCCGGGCCAGGGACTGGACGAACCGGACACCGCCGTGGGCGACGATCTCGCCGCCGGGTTCGTCCTTCAGCCGGGCGATCTCCTCCGCAGTCTCACCGCTGGCGATCCGCGACTCGGGCCAGTCGGCAGTCTGCAGGGTCCTGGAGAACACGACCTTGGGAATGTCGTTCATGACCGGCGCGACCAGCTCCGTGGACGTAGGCCAGTGCGCTGCCATGTTCTGGTAGGTGACCCGGCCCATGATATGGGTCCCTGCGCGCCGCAGCGTGGTGACGAAGTACTCCTCCAGCTCGTCATCGTTGGGCATGCTCTCCCATAGCCGGAAGAACTCGGTGCCCTCTTCGCAGATGTAGCCGTCGAGCGAGATAGCGAACTGCTGCAAACTTACCTTCCGCATCTGATACCTCCATCGCTGGCCTTCGGAACCTTGGACCAGCGACGGCCGCGGAACTCATCGCTGGCCGTGGCCCCATCGTCGTGGCCACCAGGCCAAGCCAGATGTCTTGCGCCAGGCACCAGGCGCTTCCCCAACGAGTTTCACCTGATTATCTTGTGCTCGAATAGCACCAGTACAAGCGCGGCGTTGGCGATGAGGCCTATCTTGCCGGGCTGGCGGTGACATGCTGGAGGGTCCGCCAGCGCTGTGTCAGCAGGGCGAAGCCGCGTTCACCGAGGGCTCGCGCCGCGCAGAGCGAGGAGTTGCGGGTGCGGTGCCGATGTCCAGTTCCTTGACCCCGGCGGGCTTCTTGACCGGGGTATGGACGCCGCAGCCTGCGCCTTCGTAGCCGGGATCGGCCAGAACCGGCAGCCTCATCAAGAACGGGCGCAACACGCCGAGGAGTACGCAGTGCCCCTGGCCACGGCTCGCTCGAGCGCCTCCTGCAGGCCCGGCGCCCGCGCCGCGAGCACCGTGATCATCTCATCCAGGTGCCGGTACGCGGTCAACTGCGGCAGCCCGAACCGCGGCCAGCCGCGGGATGTCACCCTGATCCCGGAACTACGCCAGCGCGAACAGCGCCTGCTTGTAACAGCCCAGCCTGCGCGTTCCCTTCCGCGTGCCAACCTCGCCGCGATGGGCGGCCAGCAACCGGCAACGAACAGGACCAGTTCCCTGGGCACGTCGAGCATGACACGATAGCAGACCACGCGGAGCCTCTCCGAGTAGACGAACGTACTTTGGCGAGACCTCTTCTACCGTGGCTCAATGTCAAGGGTGGCCGTAGGCCGTTTCCGGAGGACTACGCGAAGCGCCATTGATATTAAGAGGCACGTCACAATTCAGGGGCCATCCCCGGACCCGTCTCAGCACCTGGCACGCTTCGATCCGCGCCAATCCTGGCCGTCCGCACCCCAGGTTTCCGGTACCGAGCCCGGTTTGTTACGACCAGAATTCGTCGGATGCGTAAAGGTCGGCCGGATGACTCCACACCTCAGTGACTTTGCCGTCCCGGATGTGGAAGACCTGGACCGTGTTGTCCTGGTGCTTCTTGCCTGCCCGCTCGGCCCGGACCGTGGTGAGGGCGACTACGTGCTCGTCGTTGCCGATGACGTCGTGCAGTTCGATGCGGATCGTGCCTTCCGAGGCCTCGAACGAGCGGCCAAGCCAGCCGAGCACCTCGGTCACGCCTTCGTAGTCGCCGCCGAACGGGCTCCGGCCAGGAAAGTGCCAGCGGATGCCCTCGGCGAAGAACCGGTTCTGCAATGCGTCGAGGTCTCCGCTCCCGAAAGCGGCGTAACCCTGCCGCACTAGGTCCTCGTTCGGATGTGCCATATGGTTCCTCTCCTCAAATCGGGTTTCCTGCGCCATGAATACGCCGCCACCATACAGCCTGGATCACCGGCACCGCAGGCGCCGCGCTTCACGTGGATCGCGGAGCGGCCGGGCTTGCGTCCGCAAACCGCCGACCTGTATCACTGGGGCTCGGCCGCCAGCTCATGGCGGCTGCGCTTGAGCGCCTGGCCGCGGCGGGCTTTGAACAGGCGATCCTGTGGGTTCTTGATTCCAACGTTCGTGCCCGCCGGTTCTATGAGGCGGGTGGCTGGTCTACTGACGGGGCAGTGAAAGACGACGACAGCCGCGGGTTCCGCATGACCGAGGTGAGGTACCGGCGCCCGCTGCCCAGCCCCGATTGATCCATACGCAGGTCCTTGCCACTTGCGGAGCGCCCGCGCTGCAACCCAGATTGCAACCTTATCCGCGGGCCAGGCATCGGCAGGTTTCGAGCCGGGCCGGGGGGTAGTCCGTCACTGAGGTTTAAGGAAGTGATGGCCATGCGCCGGTATCTGCTCGTCCTGGACATGGACCTGCTGGCGATAGACGAGGAACACGACCTGGAGCCGATCAACTACCTGGTGGCCAAGCAAGAGCAAGAACCCTGCGAGGTGGTGGTGCTGTCGCTGGCCGACACGAGCCAGACCAAGCTGCCCGCCACCGAACTTCTCCTCGGCGCCCAAGTCGGGAAGTTCCCGGTCGCGCCTCAGGCCGACCACGACGTCAGCGCCGCCGCAGAGCACCGGATGAACCTGGCCGTGCGGCACCTGAAGGCGATCGGCTGCCAGGCCAGCGGCGTGATCAGCGACCAGGACCTCGTTAAGGCGGTGCGCGCGGAGACCGCCAGTCATGACTATGACGAGGTGATCCTGGCGACTGGCAGGCAAGAAGGCTCCGGGCTGGCCCGCGCCGTGGGCCGTGACCCGGTGCAGCAGCTGCGGCGGAAGTGGGGGGAGCGGCTGATCGTGTTCCCGGAGGGCCATCGGCAGGGATCGTCGAGCTAGCCGCAACCGCATGCCACGCCCGCAGGGCGGTCTGGATTCGGCGGCCCGGAGCGGGACAACGGGAGCGCCGGGGAGACGGCTACCTTGAGCACCGGTCTGTGTAACGAATGGGCCTAACTGATCAGTGGAACACCCAGCGTGGCTCTCAAGGAGCCGCGTTCACGGCTCCGGAGTCCGCCCGTCCGATCTAACGAATTTATGCCTCCCGCGTGCTTGGACTCGATCGTTGGTCGCTGAGATGGCCCGGTTCATTCCGGGTCTATTCCGGATCATGGAAACGGGCCCGGATGGCCAGCACCGCCGCCGGGTGCCGTAATAGCAAGGGTAGTGACCAAGCTGACTGCGGACAGAGGAGGGATAATGCGCTGGTCTGAGTTCGAACATATCCAGCCCCGGATGGCACGGCTGGGCCAGGAGCGCTTGACCGGCCCGGGCGTGGTGCTCGTGGCAACGATCCGGCGCGACGGCACGCCGAGGGTAAGCCCGGTCGAGCCCTTTCTGCTCGATGGCGACTTGTGGCTGTCGATGATGTGGCAGTCGGCGAAGGCGCGGGACCTGCTGCGCGACCCGCGGCTCCTCGTGCATAGCGTGGTCACCAGCCACGACGGCGCCGAGGGTGAGTTCAAGGTCCGCGGAACCGCCCGCCTGGAGACCCGCCCGGCGGTCCAGTGTCGCTACGCCAAGGCGGTAGCGGCGAGCCTCGGCTGGAGACCGGATATAGAACGGTCGCACCTGTTCGCCGTCGATGTCAGCACGGTCAGCTACATCAGCTATAACACGCCTACGGGAGACCAGCATGTTGCCATGTGGCCGCCGGCCCGGGAATTCGTTCGTCGGGCTACCTCCGACACGAGTGTGGGAGACCCAGAACCTATCAGCGACATAATCAGCTGACCCCATGCCTAGGAGGTCGTTTCAGGTAGTCCCTCAACCTGCTTCAGCGCAGGTCGGTGGCTGCGTCGGCTTGTCCGGGAGTGACCGTTGTTGGCCGCGGTTCACTGCCCTATCGGGCACGTGACGGGTACGAACCTCTTCGTCCCGAACTAGCAGCGCCGCCGGGCGTTTGGCGGTCGTCAGCGAGCTGCTAGGCGGACCCGCGAGTGTCCGCGGAATGGGCGCGACAAGCCGCGGTGCCGCCGTGGCAGCGGCAGGTCCCTGGTGAACTGGCCGACCAGGTCATCTTGGGCGGGGACCGCAAGCTGGTCCATCAGCTGGTCGGCAACCCGGACCGGCGCGGCGGTGGCCGCGGCCATGGCTAGCGCGTACCCGATGCGGACCGTCATCTGCCGCGGCTCGGCGGTGCCCGCCGCCGTGAAGTCGATCCGCGCGGTCGCCTGCGCCGTGTCGCGCCCATGGCGTGGCCCGGTGGTCAGCGCGGTGTCCAGCTCGTCAATGTCCACGCCAGTCACCGTCACGCCAGCGACGCGCAGCAGGTGCGCGGTGATCACCTCGGCGGCCTCGGGGTGGGGGTGATCATCATCTTGACCCCGGAAGAGGCCGTGCCCTTCCGGTCCGTTAAGCCACACCGGAAGTGCCCGGCCGCCGGAGTCGTCGGCCAGCACCACGAGGAATGAGGAGATCCTGAACCCGCGGCCGCCCATGCGCTTGCCCGGCCATGGCTCGATGTGCGCGATCCGTACCGTCGTCATGGGAGTGGAACGATTCGGGTCAGGGCAAAGTGCCGTCAAGGTCAACGCCTCGCGGGTCACCAAGCTTGAAACGTGGCCCAATTCGGGTTAATTGCACGACGATCTTCTCTCCCCGCGACTGCCTCGCAGGTTGCCGGGGATGGCCCGCGGCCGGTCCGCGCAGGCTCTGCCCGGCCCTTGGTCTCTGACCGGAGGGGGTGCAAGGCCCTCCGACGCTCAAGGACGGGTCCCGAAGATGCTTTCTGCGAAGCGGTTTTGAAAGGACCTTCGGATGCCCTTGACGGTGGAGGGGGCCCCCCGGACACTGAGCGGGCCATCCCCGGACCGGCGCAGTCAGTAGGAAGTTCTACAACTGCCTAGTGTCACTGCGCTGGTAATGCAGGAAAAGCACGCCTTGATCGAGCTCCCGGGTCGTAATGAGCCGTAGGCCTGTCGGCACATTATCCGCGAACAGGCGCTTACCGCGGCCTGCGATGATCGGTGTTATCAGGAACTTGTACTCATCGATCAAGCTGGCCTGCATCAGCGAGGTCACGAGCATGCCGCTGCCGATGATAACGGTTTCGGCCTGCTCATCCTTGACCTTCTCGATGGCAGCCTTGACGTCTTCGCCGTGTCCGCTGATGACCACCGAGTTCTGCCAGGGCGTCGCCAGCGGACGGCCGGAGACAACATACTTCTGCGCGTGGTTCAGCTTGCCAGCCACGCCGCCCTGCTCCTCGTCCGCAAGCTGGGACCAGTGGGGAGCGAGCATCTCGTAGGTCACGCGTCCCATAAGGAACGCATCGGTGTGGAGGTACACGTCCTGGATGCAATGCTGCCGATCGCTGTTGTCATAGGGGACCCACCACTCATTCATGGTGTCCGCATCGAAGACCTCGTTAAGGCTCATCCATTCGAAAGCGATCAGTTTCCCCATGTCATCCTCCCGATCTGACGCATGGCCGCCCTGTTCGCGCACCAGGCCGGACGCAGCGGCGAGTTTCACCATGAGCGCGGCCCGCAGCCGATGGTGGTCACGCGCTTCACATGCCCGCGCGAACGCGTCCAACACCAGCAGGAGAGGAGAAGACATGGGCCCGGACCCGACACCTGCCACCGAGAGGCTGGCCCGGCTTATTACTGATATCGATGATGACCAGTTGGATGCCCCGACTCCATGCCGCGGAACGACGGTAGCTGGCCTGCTCGTCCATGTCGACGGGCTCTGCGAAGCTTTCGCTGCGGCGGCGGCGAAGGACCCGGACGCTGGCAGCGGAGGGGCTCCGCCCGACGAGTCGCGGCTTGGGCGGGACTGGCGGGCGCGCATACCGGACCGGCTGGCCCAGCTGGCAGCGGCCTGGCAGGACGACAAAGCTTGGACCGGCATGACGCGGGCGGGAGGCCAGGACATGCCCGCACAGGTCGCTGGCACCATAGCGATCGACGAGGTCGTCGTCCACGGCTGGGACATCGCCGCCGCTACCGGCCGCGACTACACCTGCGAGCCGGAACTGCTCCAGGCCGCCTGCCAGTTCGTCGAACAGGCCGTCGCGCAAAACCCCGATGGCAGTCCGGGGATGTTCGGCCCACCGGTTCAGGTGCCGGACAACGCGTCACAGCTTGACAGGCTCATCGGGCTGACCGGCCGCGATCCAGCATGGCGTCCGGACGGCGACAACTGACCGGAGGGGGCAGCCGATGCGATCCAGGCAGGCGGCAGTGCGCGATACCGGCCAGCGTGCCGTGTGAGCCGTCACAGCCTGCATGCCTCGCGCGGTGGCCCGATACGCGCCGACCGGGGCCGCCGAGCCCGGGCGCTGGCGCCGGGCCCGCGGCGCCGCAGGCGCCGCCTTGATCCAGACCGGTCCCAACCTTTCGGCAACTGGGAGGGCGGCGTGATGGCTAAGGTCGCACATAGCAAAACGGAGCGGTCGCCGACCGTGGCCCAAGGCGCCGAGTTGCTGACCGAGCAAGGGATTGTGGCACCTGACGCTGATCGTCTGTGGACGGTGGAAGAGGTATCGCGCTTCCTGGGCATTCCGGTAGCCACTCTCTACCGCTGGCATTACCTGGGCACCGGGCCGAAGCCCGGTCGTGTGGGGCGCCATCTCCGTTACCTGCCCGCTGATGTCATCAGCTGGTTCCGGAAGCAACAGGCGGCTTGAGCAATGGCACGG
>JAFAPY010000211.1 GCA_019246795.1 Streptosporangiaceae bacterium
ATGCTCTGGAGGAATCCAAGCGCACCACGCTGGCCCAGCTGCGGCAGACGATCCTCGAAATCCTGCCCGAGGCCGACCAGGGGATCTCCTACGGAGTCCCGGCCTTCAAGATCCGGGGCAAGACCATCGCGGGATTCGCCGCGTTTAAAAACCATCTGAGCTACCTGCCGCACAGCGGCTCCGTCTTTCCCCAGCTGCAAGATGAGCTGAAAGGTTACGCAACTTCGTCAGGGGCCCTGCGCTTCGGGATCGATGAGCCGCTTCCGGTGCCACTGGTCGAAAAGCTGATCGCGGTGCGGCTCCAGCAAGCCTTTCCTGCGTGACCAGCCGCGCTCAACGGCCGGTGCAGGGAGATGTTAGGCGGTGCCCGTCGGAGTGCCGCCCTTCCGGACGACGATGGGGATGTGACGCACCCGCAGGTTCGGCCCGACCCGGCGTTCGGGCTGCTGAAGCTGTACGACGATGCGCTGCCGCACGTCTACGGCTACCTGCTGGCCCGCTGCGGCGACCCCGGCCTGGCCGAGGATCTCACGGCCGAGTCGTTCCTGGCCGCCGTGCACGCGGTTCGCAAGCCGGGCACGCCCGATCCGTCGGTTCCCTGGCTGATCGGGGTCGCCCGGCACAAGCTCGCCGACCACTGGCGGCGGGCCGAGCGGGAGCAGCGCGGGTTGCGCCTGCTGGACGGCGAGCCGGCAGGCGTCGACGACCCGTGGGAGGCGGCCATCGACCGGATCCGGGCCCGCGAGGTGCTCGGCCGGCTCGGCGCGCACCACCGGGCCGCGCTCACGCTGCGCTACCTCGACGGGCTGCCGGTACCTGAGGTGGCCGGGCACCTGGACCGCACCGTGCACGCCACCGAGGCGCTGCTGGTGCGGGCCCGCGCCGCGTTCCGCCGGATCTACGAGGGAGAGGAGGGCTCGCGATGACCGATCCGTTCGAGGCTCTGCGCGAGCCCGTCACGCCGGCCGATCCCGACCCAGGCTTCGCCAGGCGGCTGCGGCTGCGGCTGACCGGGGAGGTCTTCGCACCCCCAGGAGGAACCATGTCCCAGCAGACCGCCACGACCAGGGTCGAGCGCGAGCCCGCCTGGCCTCCGACACTAACCCCCTACATCATCGTGTCCGACGCCCGGCGCGCCATGGACTGGTACCTCGAGGTGTTCGGCGCGCAGCGCCGCGGCGAGCTCCATGTCAACGCGGACGGCACGATCGGCCACGCCGAGGTCGGCATCGGCGACGCGGTGCTGATGTTCGCCGAGGCCTCCGACCTGTGGCCCGACGTGCCCGTGCGCGCGCCCGAGTTCCCCGCGACGTTCAGCCACACCCTCCACCTGGAGGTCCACGACGTCGACGCGAGCACCGAGCGGGCCCGGCGCAACGGGGCCTCGGTGGAACGGGAGCCGACCGACCAGCCCTACGGTCGCGGCTCGGTGATCGTCGACCCGTTCGGGCACCGCTGGATGCTGCTCAGGCCGCCGGCGCGGGCCACCAGGCTGCGCCAGGGCGACGTCGCGAACGTGACGATGGTGGCACGGGATGCCTACCGGGCCAGGGAGTTCTACCAGGCCGTGCTGCAGGTGCCGTTCTCCTCCGCTCACCCCGGCGCCTGGCGCGCCGGCCAGACCAGGCCGCCGCTGGGCATCCTGTCATCGCAGGGCGCCGAGCCCGAGGTGCAGCTGTCCTACCGCGTGGATGACATCGCGGCGGCGGTCGAGCGGGTCCGGGCGGCCGGCGGCCGCGCGGACCAGCCCGAGCGCAAGCCTTACGGGCTGCTCGCGGAGTGCGTCGACGACCAGGGCGCGACGTTCCGCCTCTGGCAGCCGGGCGATTGAATTGAACCGATTTCATCGAACGGCGCCTGTCGGCGGACGGCTACCCTGGCGTCGCTCCGTTGGCCCTATCCATCGTCGTTAGCATGCAGCCCGCTGCCGGCCTGGGCAGGGTTCTCCCCGGCCGATCAGGCTATGCCGCATGTGCTGGGCGAGGCAGGCAGCATCGTGGCGATCTTGTGGGCCAGCCGCGACGCGCTGCACTCGCCTCCACTGCACGACAGGAACAACAAGATCCTCTGGGTGCCCAGGATTCACTCACCGGACCGGATCCGCCGGGCATCAAGGCCACGCTCGCGGGCAGCACGCGTACCGCGACCGTGTCCGTGCCGGGAGGAAGGGGCAGGACCGCCGATGATCGAGCTATTCGCGCGGCATTGACCAGCCGACGCCAGATGAACAACGAGCATGCAATTGGGCGGGGCGGCGGGTTACCACGGGGGGCGTAACGGAGCGTGCAGGCTGCTGTGATGTGTCAGCAACCCGATCGCCGGCCCTGAGCGTCGGCTGCCGCCGTTTCTGCGGCTGGTAAGGCGTTCCCTGTTCCTGGAGATCGATCTGACTTGGCATCGCGGACTGAGCGCACAGGCCGGGAGTGGGTCCGGTGCGGGTGCGGATTGTGGCTATCGGCAGGAGATGAGTGCTGGGTCCTGCTGTCGGCAACGGCATCTTCTGCGCCGTGGACTGGTCTGCTCCCCTCACCATGGTCTACGCCGCCGTCTGCCGCTTCGCCTGCATCTCCCGCTGACGTCACGATCGTGCGCCGGGTTCTCGGCCGCCGCGTCCAGCGGCGTAGCCAAAGCAAGCCGAAAACGGGAAGGACGAGCGGGACGAAGCCGTAGCCGCTGCCATACTCAGACCACACCGTGGCATCGGGGAAGGTGGCCGGGTCGACGAGGCTCCAAGTGCCGACCGCCAGTACGCCGGCGAGTTCGACCGAGCAGGACACAACGGCGATCCGGCGTGCTATGGGACTGCCGATGGCGAAGGTGACCGTGGCGAGGATGTAAACCACGGCGGCGAAGGCCGACAGCAAGTAGGCGACCGGGGCGTGGCCGAACTTCGTCGCAATCTGCACCCCGGCCCGTGCGGAAGCGGCCAGCGCAAACAGCGCGTAGATGGCGATCAGCACCCGGCCCGGGCCTGTCCTGGTCGAGCCCGGCCGCCATGCCGCGGGCTCAGCCGATGCCACGGGCTCAGACACGGATGACCGGCCAGATCTGATGCAGCCGGACCATCAGCACGGCTGCGACGAGCCCGGCCACGGCGATGACCGCAGGGCCCCACCGCGACCGCTCCAGCAGCCCCCAGAACGCCGCGGCCACCGGGACGAACGGCATCGCGATCAGGTATCCGATGAGCGTAGCCAGTCCGGCCGGGCGCCCACCGCCGGCCAGCCTGGCCACGATGATGCCGACCTGGACCAGCAGCAGGACCTCCACGACGCCAAGAGCGGCGAGCAAGCCAACGCCCATTCGCCGGTTCCGGGCGGTCGTCAGCAGCGCGTACCCGGCAAGCGCGAGACCGGCGACGATGATCGTCGTGGGGACGGCGCCGTTCACGGACGACATGTTACTACGTCTCGTAGTAACCGGCGCTGGCCCGCCAGTGCGCGCTCCCGGACCGAGGCTTATGCCTTTACCGTTCCGGGGCTCGGGGCCGCGCTGGCACCGATACCGCCTGGGCCACGGCACCGGTCACCGCGAGCACCGGGAAGGTCCAAGTCCATCCCCGCGCCCAGGCCCAGGTCATGGCCGGGCTTACCGGAGGCGGCCCTCTCAGCAGGAGGTCCCGGCGACCAGATCGGACCGTTCTGTAGCATCGCGTGACTAACACTGATGTTCCTGGAGCCGCACCTAGGCGGCTACGCGCGCGGCTCGTCAGCTTGCACCTGTCACGCTCTGCGATCGCCTCGGGGCCGACGGGCCTAGAAGTGGACACCTGTTCAATGCGCTGCCGCGCGAGGGGTTGCCCCGAACACGCTTTCCAATTGTGCGCCCTTAGCGTTCATGGCAGGCCGTGCCCGTCCGTGACCTAGGATGACCGCGACCGGTGGGCCTCAGTGGACGCTTGAGTGATCGAGAAGTTCGACAAGAACGCGCGCACAGCCGCCGTTCTGCTCGGTTGCGAGCGCTTCGGGGTCCGTCCGCTGGGGCACGCAGAAGGGGCCGATCGGTTGGTGCGGGTCAGCCGGGCTGGGGCACCTGGGCGAGACCGGGCTGTTCGGGGCCGTGCGGGATGTCGAACGACTCCTCGCCGGTCCGCAGCAGGCGCAGCACCACCCCGGCCACGTAGTCCGGGCTGTGCACCACCTGGCCCGGCCGCGGCGAGGTGCCGAGGGTGAACATGCTGTCGCCGAACTCGGTGGCGGTGACCGAGGGCAGCAGCAGCGATACCGCGATGCCGTCCCCGGCCAGTTCCTGGTGCATGACCGCGCTGAGCATGTTGACCGCCGACTTGGTGGCGGTGTACGCGCCGAAGCCGACCGCGACACGGCGGGTGGTGCCGGAGCTGATGTTCACGATCCGCCCGAACCCCTGCTGGCGCATGGCCGGCAAGACGGCCTGCGTCATGGCCAGGCCGGCCGCCACGTTAAGCTGCAGGAGCTGGCTGAACTCGGCCAGATCCACCTGGTCCAGCGGCCCGTGCAAGCTGGCGCCGGCGTTGTTCACCAGCCCGTCGATCCGCTGGTAGCGGTCCAGGGCAGCTGCCGCCAGGTCGCGGACCTGCGCCGGATCGGTCACGTCCGTGGGCACCGCCAGGGCCCCGGCGAGTTCCCCGCTGAGCGCGGTCAGCCGGTCGGCGCGGCGTGCTGCCAGCACCGGATAAGCCCCGGCGGCATGCAGCAGCCGCGCGGTGGACGCGCCGATACCGGAGGACGCACCGGTGACGATCACCGCCCTACCGGCCAGGTCAATGACATCGGCCATGCGCCACTTATACCAGCTCCCGGCCAGTGCCCGGCCGGCTTGCCGGTCTAGCTGCATTGGCCGACGACGATCCGTTTGCGCCCCAGGAGCGTGCGACACTTCGCCCAAAGTGCAGCGCTTGCCACAAGGAGAGCGTTCCGGCCAAGCCACGGTGTGCACATAGCGACGACGGCGGGTGACGTCAGCGGCCCTCGCCATCTCCGTCCGCTAGGCCATGCCCCTCAGCCTCCCGGTCAAGACAAGGCCTCAGTCTGCGTGTCAGTGCTCAGCGCTACGCGATGCGGGAAGCCGTGCACCTCCTGCGGCCAGCCGACCGCGACCGCGATCCTGCCGGCCCCATACCGTGCCCGGGCATCGTCGGGCACATCGACGACCGCGAAACCGCCCAGGTGCTCCTTGGTCTCGATGTATGGCCGTCGGTGAATATGGGCGAGCCGCTGCTCGGGTCGACGCTGCACACGACGGTCGACGCGTCCAGACCGCCGTCGCTGAAGACGAAGACACCGGCGGCCGTCATCTCCTCGATCAGGGCCCTAGCAGACGTGCCTCTCTCGCGCAGCCTCTTCCGTCGTCTGGTTGTGGATCGCTTCCGGCTAGGCTGCTCAAACCAGCTCGCCGCGTTTCCGGCTCAGGTAGGCGCGCTCGGCGGTGTTGTTGGTGGCGGCGATCGCGGCGTCGTACGCGTGCCTGGCCTCGGCGCTGCGGCCGAGCCTGCGTAGCAAGTCGGCGCGGACGGCGTGCCACGCGTGGTAGCCCGCCAGCGGTAGCCGGTCGACCAGGGCGAGGGCGACCTCCGGGCCGTCCAGCTCCGCGACCGCGACCGCGCGGTTGAGCGCAACGATCGGCGAGGGGTCGAGCAGGGTCAGCTGGTCGTAGAGCGCGACGACCTGCGACCAGTCCGTGTCCGGCGCGCTGCAGGCGTCGGTGTGGACGGCGTTGATCGCGGCGAGTATCTGGTAGCGGCCGGGCCGGTTGACCGCGAGGCACTCGCGGACCAGGTCGTGGCCCTCGGCGATCAGTGCGCGGTTCCAGCCGGCGCGGTCTTGCTCGTGGAGCGGGACCAGCTGCCCATTCCGCACGCGGGCCGCACGCCGGGCCTCGGTGAGCACGAGCAGCCCGAGCAGACCTGCCACCTCCGGCTCCTCGGGGAGCAGTTGGCGCAAGATCCGCGTGAGCCGGATTGCCTCGCCGGTGAGCTCGGCGCGAACCGGGTCGCCGTCGCCGGTGGCGAGGTAGCCCTCGTTGAAGACCAGGAACAGCACCGCCAGGACGCCGCTGAGCCGCTGGGGGAGGTCTTTGGCCTCTGGCACCCGGTAGGGCACCTTTGCCGAGGCGATCTTCTTCTTCGCCCGCGTGATCCGCTGCGCCATCGTGGTCTCGGGCACGAGAAAGGCCTGCGCGATCTCGGGCACGGTCAGCCCGCCGAGAAGCCGCAGCGTCAGCGCGATCCGCGCCTCCGCTGCGAGCGCCGGATGGCAGCAGATGAACAGGAGCCGTAGCCGGTCGTCCTCGACCGGTCCGGTGCGCTCGTGCGGCGTGTCGTGGTAGTGCATGAGAGCCGCCTGATGCTTAGCGTCGCGCTGCTTGTCGCGGCGGATCCGGTCGATCGCGCGGTGGCCCGCGGTGGTGGTGAGCCAGCCCCCGGGGCTGGGGGGTACACCGGACTCAGGCCACTTCTCCAATGCGGCCACGAGCGCCTCACCGGCCGCCTCCTCGGCGATGTCGATGTCACCGAAGCGGCGGACGAGCGAGGCGATCAGGCGGCCGTACTCCTCGCGGAAGATCCGCTCGACGGCCGCCGTCCCGTCCTGCATCGATCCAGCTTCCGTCGCGCCAGCTCAGGCCAGGCCCTCGAACGGACGGACCTCGACCTTGCCCCGGCACGCCTTGGACCCCTCGGCCGCGAGCTTGAGTGCCACGTCGAGGTCAGGCGCGTCGATGACCCAGAAGCCCC
>JAFAPY010000271.1 GCA_019246795.1 Streptosporangiaceae bacterium
CACGGTTCCGGCCCCGTGCACCAGGGCGTTGTCCAGCAACGTGGCGATCACCTGAGCGGCGCCGCCCGGGGTCAGGTAGGCGTGCAGGCCCTTCTCGCCGGTCAGCTCGAGCTTCCTGCCGCGCCGCCGGAAGGCCGGGTCCCACTCGATGACCTGCTGGGCGACGATGTCATCGACGCTGGCCAGCGAGGGCGCGCCGGACACCGACCGGCGGGCGCGGCCGAGCAGCTGGCCGACCACGTCGGTGAGCCGCTCGGTCTGGGCCAGCGCGGCCGCGCCTTCTTCCCGGACCACGTCCGGGTAGTCGGCGGCGCCGATCATCTCCTCCAGGCGCATGGACAACGCCGTCAGCGGCGTGCGGAGCTGGTGCGAGGCGTCGATGGCGAAGTCGCGCTCGGCCGCCAGCAGGTCGTTGATGCGCTGCGCGGAGCCGTCCAGTCCCTCGGCCACCCTGTCCAGTTCCTGCAGCCCGTACCGGCGGCCAAGCGGCCGGGCATCGCCCGAGCCCAGCCGGTCGGCAGCCTGCGCCAGCTCCTTCAGCGGCCGGGACAGGCGGCGCGCCTGGAGCAGCGCGAGTGCGACAGCCACCCCGACGGCCAGCAACGCCAGCGAGCCAATCTTCAACAGGCTGCTGCGGATCCGGTCGCTGACGAACGAGTCGTTGGCCTCCACGGTGACGGTGAAGTCGGCCGTGGCGGCCCGCGCCGTAAGCGCCTCGTTCTTCGGCGGCGGGGTGCCGACCGTGGTCGGCGCCACACCTCGCTGGCTGACGAACACGTACACGTCGGGCAGCGACCTGGCGAGCAGCATCGGATCGGCCGGCAGCGCGCTGTTGGCGCGTACCTGCAGGCTGCGGGCGAGCGTCGACGCGTCCCGCTTGAGCTGCTGACTGGCCTCGTTGGTCTCCAGGCTGATCAGCGAGAAGGCCAGCGGCACGCCGAGCAGCAGCACGGCGGCGATGGCGACCGCGATGGTCGAGATCAGCAGCCGGCGCTGCACCGACCCGCTCCCGCGCCAGCCAGCATCGCCGTCACTCTCACCCGGCGCGGTCAGTCACCGCGCTCGAACCGGAATCCCACGCCGCGGACCGTGGTGATGAAACGCGGGTTGTGCGCGTCGTCGCCGAGCTTGCGCCGCAGCCAGGACACGTGCATATCCAGCGTCTTAGTCGACCCCCACCACTTGGAATCCCATACCTGGCGCATGATCTGCTCGCGGGTGACCACCTTCCCTGCCTCGGTCACCAGCAGCGCAAGCAAGTCGAACTCCTTGGAGGTCAGCTCGATCTCCTCGTCGCCCAGCCAGGCCCGCCGGGCGTCGGTGTCGATCCGGACGCCCTGCACCACGTGTGTCTCCGTGGCGCCCCGGCGCAGCAGGGCCCGCACCCTGGCCAGCAGTTCCGCCAGCCGGAACGGCTTGGTGACGTAATCGTCGGCGCCCGCGTCCAGGCCGATCACGGTGTCCACCTCGTCGGCGCGCGCGGTAAGGATCAGCACCGGCACCGACTGGCCGGCCGACCGGATGCGCCGGCAGACCTCCAGGCCATCCATCCTGGGCAGGCCGATGTCGAGCACGATGAGGTCGATCCCGCCGCCGCGCGCGGCCTCGAGCGTGCCCGGCCCGTCGGCCGCCACGCCAACGTCGTAGCCCTCTCGCCGCAGCGCGCGGGCCAGGGGCTCTGATATGGCCGGATCATCCTCGGCCAGCAACACGCAGGTCATACTCAGATCGTATTCCGGCCGGCCAGTGGTTCCCGCCGCTACGCGCGGTGACCGCGCATATCCTCACACGGGCGTGACGCCGTGGCGGCGGCGGGAGAACGCCCGGTCCTTGCCGCGGGCGACGGTGAACCGGCGGATCAGCTCGGCGCGCAGCTCCTCCGGTTCGACCACGTCGTCCACCACCAGCTCGCCGGCCAGCCGCAGCACGTCGATGTCGGTCTCGTAGTCGCTGCGCAGCCGCTCGGTCTGCCGCTGCCTGTCCGCCGGGTCGGCGATCGCGGCCAGCTTGTTGTAGTAGACGGCGTTGACCGCCGCCTCCGCGCCCATCACGGCGATCTTGGCCGTCGGCAGCGCTAGCGTGGCGTCCG
>JAFAPY010000337.1 GCA_019246795.1 Streptosporangiaceae bacterium
CGTCGTGGTCTTCTGCCCGTAGTAGGTGCCGCACGGCGGCGCGGTGATGAACGCGGGCGGCGGCGGCGGGAACGGGCTGGTCGAGGTCGACGGGCTTGGCGTGGGCGACGGGCTTGCCGTGGCCGATGGGCTTGCCGTGGCGGCGCCTGCGGTGGCGATGTGCTGGTTGACCCCCATGACGCCGGCCACGCTGCTGGCCAGCGACGACGGCACCGACAGCTCGCGCGTGGCCAGGCGCACGATCTGGCCGTTCACCTTGTAGGACGCCAGCCCCGTGCCGAACGCCTTTTCCACCTGCGCGGCCGTCCCCGACGCCGAGATGGTGATGCGGTCCTTCGACACGGTGCCGACGGTGAAGCCCTCGCTGCGCAGCCACGCGACGGCGCTGCTTACCGCGGCCGATGTCGGGGAGAACTTAGCTTCCCACGCAGCCGCGGTGAGGTAGTGCCGGTAACTCGCGCTTCCCGGCGTGCTGACCGCCTGCAGCAGCGACTGCGCTCCCGCCGCGTCCTGCAGCTTCAGCACCAGGTTGAAGTCCACCGGGGTGGAGCTGGCCACGGTGCCAACCGGATGCTGGCGGGCGGCCGCCGGAGCGAGGCTCCCCGCAAGGGGGGTGCTGCTCGAAGTGGCCGCGCCTGCCGTGGGCGCCGCGACGATGCCCGCGACCGTTGCCACGCCCAAAAGGCTGGCCGATGCCGCGGCGATCGCAGACGTCTTGTGTCGAATACGCACTAGTTGGGCCTCCTCCTCACGGAGCATGATGAGCGGCCACGTGCCGGGCAGGTCGGGTGAGCCCGGACCGGAATTGTGCGCCCCGCTCGTGGCGTACACCGGGACGCTAGCAAGGAACCTCCACCCCAGATATGGCACATGAACTAACATGTCGGTAACGAAAGCCAGGGTGAACCTGGTCCTTTCTGGTTGCCTATGCACGGAAGTTGCCGGGATCTGACTGAGGTCGCGTCCCGGTCGGCAGCCGCGGCCGCTCCGCTGCCCGCCGGTCAGGCCGCGGCGGGCTCGGCGATCATGGCGGTGCCGATGCGCCGGAAGCCGATCCTGGCGTAGATCCGGGCGACGGCGTCGTCGGTGGCGGAAAGGAACACCGTCTGGACCCCCCGGTCCGCCGCGTCGGCGGCGAGCAGCGCGGTGACCGCGGCACCCAGTCCCTGGCGCCGGTCGGCGGGCAGCACGCCCACGCCGGTGATCTCGGCGACGCTGCCCACCGTCTGGCAGCTTCCCGCAGCGAGCGGCCCGCCGGGGCCGGATGCGGCGGCGAGCACCGACTGCCCGGACCGCAGCCGCTGCCGCAGCATCGCGATCGTGCCGCCGTCGTGGTCGGCGGCGATCTTGTCGCGCTCGGCCGCCCCCGCCTCGCCGACGGCGGTTCCCGGCTGGCCGAACGCGACGGCCGGCACCGCCCAGATCCGGTCGAGTTCGGCGTCGTCGGCGGACACCACGCGCGCGGTGATCCCCGGTGGCAGCGGTGGCGCCGGGACGCGCCCGGTGAGCACCATCAGCGGATGCGCCTGCACCTGCAGGCCCGCCTCGGCCGCGGCGGCCGCCATCTCGGGGGCGGCCTGCTCGATCCACTCGAAGGACTCCGGGATGATCAGCTCACGCTGGCGGGCGCGCACCGCGCGGATGTCGGCGCTGGCGACGGGCGGTCTGGGGCCGCGCCTCGGCCGCGCGTAGTAGGGAAAGCCCGGGCCGGTGGGGATGAAGAGAACCAGCGGGCCGTAAGTGTCAGCCCGTGCCCGCGGCCGCGGTACCGCGTCGCAGAACGCGTCGATCCGGTCGATGGCCTCGTCATCTGTCACAGCAGTACTTACCTTAAGCGGTTCCCGCCGCGCGGTTCGTGGCGCACCGCCGCTGCGCCGGGCGGACGCCGGGCGATCAGGTGCGTCAGCGCGGCCACCTGGCGGTACGGGTCGGTGCGGCCGGCCCGCTCCTCGCAGGCGAGCAGGGCCTCGAGGTCCGGCGGCGCCGCGGCGGCGTCCGGCGCGGCGTCGGTGAACACCCGCACCCCGTACCAGGCGGTCAC
>JAFAPY010000319.1 GCA_019246795.1 Streptosporangiaceae bacterium
AGCTCGGTGACTGGCGGGTGGTGCTGCACAGCCCGTACGGGGACCGGGTGCACGCGCCGTGGGCGCTGGCGATCGCCGCCAGGCTGCGCGAGCGGTACGGCGGGATGGACGTGCAGGCGCTGCACACCGACGACGGGATCATCATCAGGGTGCCTGACGCCGACGAGCCCCCGCCGGCCGGCATCGCGCTCGTCGACCCGGATGAGGTCAGCGACCTGGTCACCCGCGAGCTGGGCGGGAGCGCCCT
Organism: Streptosporangiaceae bacterium; assembly: GCA_019246795.1. Classification (GTDB taxonomy): domain Bacteria; phylum Actinomycetota; class Actinomycetes; order Streptosporangiales; family Streptosporangiaceae; genus Palsa-504. The sequence continues at coordinate 248 of JAFAPY010000319.1, forward strand.
GTTCTCGTCGAGGTTCCGCGAGTGCGCCAGCCGGGCGCTGCTGTTGCCGCGCCGACAGCCGGGCCGCCGCACGCCGCTGTGGCAGCAGCGGCAGCGCTCGGCGCAGCTGCTGGAGATCGCCCGCAGGTACCCGTCGTTCCCGATCGTGCTGGAAACGGTCCGGGAGTGCCTGCAGGACGTGTTCGACGTGCCCGCGCTGGCCGCGCTGCTCGCCGAGATCGCCGCCCGCCGGGTCCGGATCGTGGAGGTGGAGACGGGAACGCCCAGCCCGTTCGGCCGGTCTCTGCTTTTCCGCTACGTCGGGGCCTTCATGTACGAAGGGGACGCGCCGCTCGCGGAACGCCGCGCGCAGGCGCTGTCGCTGGATCCGGCGCTGCTTGCCGAACTGCTCGGCAGCGACGGGCTGCGCGAGCTGCTCGACCCCGCCGTCGTCGCCGACACCGAGCGGGACCTGCAGCACCTGTCGCCATCGCGGCGCTGCCGCGACGCCGAGGACGTCGCCGACCTGCTGCGCACCGCGGGGCCGCTGACCGCGGCGGAGGTGGCGCAGCGGTCCGCGGACGCTGGTCCGGAAGGCGCGGCAGCGGGCTGGCTCGCGGACCTGGCGGCGGCCCGCCGCGCCATCGAGGTGCGGGTGGCCGGCCAGCCGATGTGGGCCGCGGTCGAGGACGCGGGCAGGCTGCGAGACGCCCTGGGAGTGCCGTTGCCGCTCGGGGTGCCCGAGGCGTTCACCGAGCCGGTCGCCGACCCGCTCGGCGACCTGGTGGCCCGGTTCGCGCGCACGCACGGCCCGTTCACCGCGGCGGCGGCGGCCGGGCGGTACGGGCTGGGCGTCGCGGTGGTGACGCTGGTGCTGCGGCGGCTCGCCGCGGCGGGCCGGGTCGTGGAGGGAGAGTTCCTGCCTGCCGGGCAGGCTGCTGTGCTGACTGAGGCCGCTGCCGCGGCGGGGCTGACTGAGGCCGCTGCCGCGGCGGGGCGCGCCGAGGCGGGCAGCGGTACGCAGTGGTGCGACGCCGAGGTGCTGCGGCTGCTGCGGCGGCGCGCCCTGGCCAGGCTGCGCAAGGAGGCAGAGCCGGTGGCACCGGGGGTGCTCGCCCGGTTCCTGCCCGCCTGGCACGGGATGGGGTACCACAGGGGGCCGGCGCGGCGGGCCGACGCGGGGGCGGTCCTTGAGGCGGTGGAGCGGCTGGCCGGTGCGGCGGTGCCCGCGTCCGCGCTGGAGACGCTGGTGCTGCCCGGGCGGGTGCCCGGCTACTCCCCCGCGCTGCTCGACGAGCTGACCTCGGCAGGCGAGGTGGTCTGGTCCGGCGCAGGCGCGACGGGCGGCGGTGACGGCTGGCTGGTGCTCGCGCCCGCCGACAGCGCGCAGCTGCTGCTGCCGGAACCGGGCGAGGTGAGCATGACCCCGGTGCACTCGGCGGTTCTTGAGGCGCTCGGCGGAGGCGGCGCGCTGTTCTTCCGCACGCTCAGCGACCGGGTCGCCGCCGTGGTCGGCAGCCAGGCGACCGATGACAGGGAGGTCGCGGCCGCAATCTGGGACCTGGTGTGGGCCGGGCTGCTCAGCAACGACACGCTGGCCCCGCTGCGGGTCATGCTCGGCGGCCAGCAGCGCCGGGCCTCCCCGCCGCGCGCGGCGCCGCGGCTCACCGGCAGCGCAGGCCGACGGTACGGGTTCGGGCGGCCGCCCATGCCGACGCGCACCGGCCCGCCGACCGTCAGCGGCAGGTGGTCGCTGACGGGAGGCCGGGACGGCGGGCAGGCGGAGCTGACCATGCGCGCGCACGCGCTCGCGCTGGCGCTCCTGGAGCGGCACGGCGTGCTGACCAGGGGCGCGGTCGCCGCGGAGCGGGTTCCCGGCGGCTACGCCGCGGTGTACCCGGTGCTGCGGGCGATGGAGGAGGCCGGCCAGTGCCGCCGCGGCTACTTCGTGGAGGGGCTCGGCGCGGCGCAGTTCGCGCTGCCGGGCGCCGTGGACAGGATGCGGGCGATCGCGGACCCCGAAGGGCGGGCCGAGGCGCTGGTGCTTGCCGCGGCTGACCCGGCGCAGCCCTACGGGGCGGCGCTGCCGTGGCCGGAGCGGCCGGAAGAAACGCCGTCGGCGCACCGGCCGGGCCGCAAGGCCGGCGCGCTGGTGGTGCTCGTGCACGGGCACCTGGTCCTGTACGTCGAGCGCGGCGGCCGGACCCTGCTGTCCTGGACCGACGATGCCGAGCTGCTGGCACCCGGCGCGGCGGCGCTTGCCGCAGCCGTCCGCGACGGCGCGCTGGGGCGGCTGACCGTGGAGCGCGCCGACGGGTTGCCGCTGGGCGGGCACGGCTCGCCGCTGGCGCAGGCCCTGGAGGCGGCCGGCTTCCGTCCCACTCCCCGCGGCCTGAGGCTACGGGCCGGCTGAGCGATTTGCCGAAAGGGGGAACTCGCGGCTTCCAGGTCGCTACCCTGGGGCGTGCCGCCGATGACGTACCGGGGAGACACGATGACGCAACGATCATCAGGCCAGGGCCGGCCGGATGACTGGAGCAACGGCTACGGCGCCCGCGATCACTCCTCCGGTGCCGGGCCGCCTGGCTCGTACGGCCCGGTGACGGCCGGCGGCTATAACGCCGGGGACTCCAGGATCGACGGGCTGTTCCAGCGGGACGCCGATCCGTTCGGCTCCGAGGCAACCGACGCTTATTACGGCGGGGCGGGCAACGGATACGATGCCCCGGCGGCCGGCGGCGGGGCGCCGGCGGCCACGCTGCGGGCCGGAGCGCGGCGGCACGCCGGACACGCCGGCGGGTTCATCGGTGCGCTGTTCGACTTCAGCTTCAGCTCGTTCGTCACGCCCAGGGTCGTCAAGGTGCTCTACGTGCTGATCATGATCGGCACCATCGTGGGGGCGGCGGCCTTCACCATCACCATGTTCAGGGTCAGCGCGACGCTGGGCATCCTGACGCTGGTCGTGGCCGCCCCGCTCTACGTGCTCATCGTGCTGGCGATCTACCGGGTGATCCTGGAATTCTTCATGGTCGTGTTCCGGATGGCCGACGACATCAAGGCGCTGCGCGAGCGCGGCGACATCCGCTAAGCGGCCGCGCGGCGGCTTGCCCGACGCGCGCGTTCCGGTAAGCACTGAGCGGCCGCGCGGCGGCTTGCCCGACGCGCGCGCTCCGGTAAGCGCTGAGCGGCTCACAGGCCGCGGAGCAGGGCCAGGGCGCGGGCGCCGTGGGCCCAGTCGACGAACAGGTGATCGTGGGCCAGGCCCGCGACCACGTTGCAGCTGATGCCGGCGTCGGCCAGGGTCCTGCTCACCACAGCGGTCAGGCCGACGTCGGCGAGCGCGGAGTGGGCGAGCAGCGTGATCCTCGCCGCCACGTAGTCATAGCGCAAACCCGCCTGGTCCGCGTCGGCCCTGGTCAGAATCAGCGTGAGCCCCTCGTCCTCGCGGATGGCCGCAAACGGCGCCACCGCGGCAGGGACCTGCTGCGCCGCGGCGAACACGTAGGCGTCTTCGGACAGCTCTGGCGTTAGGTCCCGCCAGCCAACTGCGCCGGGCGCGGAATCGGCTGCGACGCGGCCTTGCTCGTTCTGCATCATCCATTTCTGCATGAACATCACGTCACGGCGCTGGTAGCCGACTCTAGCGTAGAAGCCGGCCACCGCGGAGTTGTCCCCCTCGATGAGCAGGTTGATCTTGGGGCAGCCTGCCGCGCGCATGCGGCGTTCGAGCTCGGCCATCAACGCGGTCGCGATGCCGCGGCCGCGCCGGTCCGGCCTGGTCGCCAGGCGGCGGACCCAGCCGCGCATCCCATCGAACGTGCCGGTCACCGTCCCGGCGAGCTGGCCGTCGGCGTCCTCGGCGACGAGCACCAGGCCGCGGGCCAGCAGCGGGCCCAGCTCACGTCCGGCAAGCTCGGGACGGAATCGCAGGCCCGCTGCCCGCCACAGCTCGACCAGCCGCGGCGTATCAGAGGCAGTGGCTTGCCTGATCACCGGCGGGGGGAGACCCTGTTCTCGCTCTCCCTGGCGACACCGAAGAACGGCGAGCGCAGGATCAGCCGGGCGCACAGCATCAGGATCACGCCGGAGGCGACGACCCCCAGCACCGACCAGCGCTGGGTGGGCGGCGCGCTGAGCAGCGACTTGACCAGGATCCAGCCGAGGAAGCCGGCCGCGCCGAGCGGGAGCAGGCCGACGGCCAGGAAATCCCGGGCACTGGATGTGATGCGGCGCCGGTAGTACGTCATCGCGGCGAGGGCGGTGAGGATGTAGAACACCGAGAACAGCAGCCCGGTCACGGCAATGACGTCATTGAACGCGTTCTGCACCGAGGTGAGCAGGAAATACACGGCGCTGAGCACGATGATGAGCATGCCGACGACGACGCTGGACACCGCGGGCGTGGACCACCGCGGGGACACCCGGGCAAGGAAGACCGGCAGCACCCGCTCGCTGGCCATCCCGTAGACGATGCGGGCGCCGAGCACGATGCCGGTGCCGGTGGTGGCGATCACCGACAACGCGATCGACAGCGCCATCAGCTTGGCCGCCAGCCCGCCGCCGAGCGCGTGGGCGACGGTGACCAGCGCGGTGCCGTTCTGGGCGGCTGAGGCAAGCTTGGCCGGCGAGAGCACACCCTGGAAGCCGACCTGGGACAGCGTGTAGATGACGGCGAGCAGCGCGACCGCGATGACAGCGGCACGGCCCGGGTTCACCCGGCGGCGCCTGACTTCCTCGTTCACGTACAAGGTGCCGTCCCAGCCGCCGTAGACGAACACCGCGGTGAGGAACCCCGCCACCGCGCTGCCCTTGCCGCCGATGCCGTTGACGCTCAGCCAGCCCCGGCTGAACGGGACGGTCCCGGGATGGTGACCCGCCACGAACACCACCCCGGCGATCGCCAGCCCGACCAGGATGAGGTACTCGACCAGGGCCATGCTGACCTGCACGCGCGCGGTGATCCTGATGCCGACGACCGCGACCGCCAGCATGACCAGGCCAACCGCGCAGCCGATGCCCACGTACGCCCATCTGCTCGTCGACGCCGACCCGAGGACCGCCAGCACGGACGGGCCGAGCAGCAGCACCTCGGCGACCGTCCCGATGATGTAGGCGGCGATCATCAGCCATCCGGTGAGGAAACCGAGGTAGGGGCTGATCGCGCGGCCGACCCATTCGAATGAGGCACCGCAGTTCGCGTTCCACAAGTTGCACCGGCGGTAGGCGTTGGCGATGATCAGCATGGGGATCGCGGTGAGGAGAAGGACCGGGCCGCTGCCGTAGGCCGTCGCCGCCGCCAGCGCCGCGAGCGACAGCCCGACCGTCGCCGTGGGCGCCGACGACGCCATGCCGATGACGGTGTCCTGCGCCGCGCTGATCGCGTCGGGCTCGAGCCTGGCCGCGGGGGCCCGTCCCGCCACCGCGGCGGCAGGATGGTCCATACCGTGAGCCTACTGGAGGCGTTGCCGCGAGGTGACGGCCCGGGTTCGGCGTCGCGTAGGCTCTCGGTGTGCCGCCACGTTCGCCTTCGGAGCGCAGACCGTCCCCGCCGCGGACAGTCAGCCTCGTCACGCTGGGCTGCGCCCGGAACGAGGTCGATTCCGAGGAGCTGGCGGCGCGGCTGACCGCTTCCGGGTGGGACCTCGCACCGCAGGGCGAGGCGAGCGTCGTGCTCGTGAACACCTGCGGGTTCATCCAGGCGGCCAAGCAGGAATCCATCGCCGAGCTGCTGTCGGCCGCGGAATCCGGCGCCAAGGTGGCCGCGGTCGGCTGCCTGGCTGAACGCTACGGGACCGAGCTTGCCGCCGAGCTGCCCGAGGCGCAGGTCCTCAGCTTCGACCACTACGCCGACATCGGCGCGCGGCTGGATGACGTGCTGGCCGGGCGGCGGCGGCCCGCGCACCTGGCCCGGGACCGGCGCGTGCTGCTGCCGGTCACCCCGGCGGAACGCCAGCCGGGTCCGGCGCCTGCGACCCCGCCCGGCGGCGGGGAAGGCGGCGGCAGGGACGGCGACGGCAGGGGAGGCGGCGGCAGGGACGGCGGCGGCAGGGACGGCGGCGGCAGGGGAGGCGGCGGCGCCGATCCGGCCGCGCCGTGGACCGGACCGGGCGGGGGGGTGTTCCGGAGGCGGCTGTCCGGCGGCGTGGTGGCCCCGCTGAAGATCGCGTCCGGCTGCGACCGGCGGTGCTCGTTCTGCGCGATCCCCTCGTTCCGCGGCGCCTTCATCTCCCGGCGCCCGGCCGACATCGTGGCCGAGGCCCGGTGGCTGGCCGCCGGCGGAGTACGGGAACTGGTGCTGGTCAGCGAGAACTCCACCTCCTACGGCAAGGACCTGGGGAACCTGCGGCTGCTCGAGGAGCTGCTGCCCGAGCTGGCCGCGGTCGGCGCCATCGAGCGGATCAGGGTCAGCTACCTGCAGCCGGCCGAGGTGCGGCCCGGGCTGGTCAAGGTCATCGCATCCACGCCCGGGGTGGCCCCCTACTTCGACCTGTCGTTCCAGCACGCCAGCGGGCGGGTGCTGCGCGCCATGCGGCGTTTTGGCGACCGCCAGCGGTTCGGTGCCCTGCTGGACCAGATCCGGGATCTCAGCCCGCAGGCAGGGATCCGGTCCAACTTCATCGTCGGCTTCCCGGGTGAGACGGCCGCGGACCTGCGGGAGCTTGAGCGGTTCTTGGACAGCGCCCGGCTGGACGCCATCGGGATCTTCGGCTATTCCGACGAGGACGGCACCGAGGCCGAGATGCTGCCCGGCAAGCTGGACGACGCAGAGATCAGCCACCGGGCGGCGGAGTTCGCCGACCTGGCCGACGAACTGATGGCCCAGCGGGCCGCCGACCGGCTGGATGAGCCGGTCGACGTGCTGATCGACGAACGCGGCGCGGCGGGCCGGTTCGAGGGCCGCGCCGCCCACCAGGCGCCCGAAGTCGACGGAACCACCACGGTCCGGTCGGCGCGGCCGCTCGCGCCAGGCGACATGGTCCGTGCGGTAGTAACCGGTTCACAGGGAGTGGACCTGACGGCTGACGTGATCGCGCGGTGACCGGGCGGCACGGCGAAGACCCTGCTTCAGGTGACGCCATTTGCCTGTACGTGCTGCCGGACGCGCTGAGCCCGCCTAGCCTTGTCCGGAAGCTCGTCATGGCGGCCGCCGTGGTCGTCACCGTGGTGACCGGCCCGGATTATGTGCTGCAGGCGGCACGGCTGCGCCGGTCCGCGCCGGCCGCCGGCGCCAGCACGTGAGCGCACAAGCGAGCGGCGGAAGCGCCCCGGCAACGCGCGGGAACCGGGCGGGAACAAGCAAAGGACGGGAGGCGTGGTCATGCCGGGATCGTCGTCCGCGGGTGCTGACGCGCGCGAGCTGGCCGAGCAGGTTCTGGCGGTGCTGCGCGCCGGCGGCCACACCGTCGCCGTCGCCGAGTCGCTGACCGGAGGCCTGGTCGCCGCGGCGCTCACCGACATCCCGGGCTCGTCGGCGGCGTTCCGCGGCGCAGTCGTCGCCTACGCCACCGAGCTCAAGGCGGCGCTGCTCGACGTGGACCGCGCGATGCTCGCCCGCCACGGCGCGGTCTACCCGCCGGTGGCCGCGGCGATGGCGCAGGGCGTCCGGGAGCGGCTCGGTGCCAGCTACGGGGTGGCGACGACCGGGGTGGCCGGCCCCGAGCCGTCCGAGGGGCAGCCGGTGGGCACGGCGCATATCGCGGTCAGCGCCGCCGACGACACTGTGGTGCGCACCGTTGTCTTGGGCGGCGACAGGAACCAGATACGTAGACTGACGGTGGAGCACGCCCTCGGCCTGCTGCTGGGCAGGCTCAGGGAAGACACGGCCTGATTACAGCGTTACGTTGGAAGCGAACACGGGCGGGGATGATCTCGCGGAGCTATGTAATGCCAGGTACGGTGGAGGTATCGGCGGTTCGGCTTCGGGAAGGGAGTGCGTCGATGGTTCTGCTCCGTCAGCTGCTGGGTGACGCGCTGCGGCGGCTGCGCCTGCGGCAGGGCCGGACCCTGCGCGAGGTTTCCGCCTCGGCGCGCGTCTCCCTCGGCTACCTCTCCGAGGTCGAGCGTGGCCAGAAGGAAGCGTCCTCAGAGCTTCTCGCCGCGATCTGCGGTGCCTTGAACACCCCGCTGTCCCAGGTCTTCCGCGAGGTTTCCGATAATTTCGCGCTCGCCGAGCTGCAGAACGAGCCGGTGCTGCGCATGCCCAGGGAGCCCGGGCTGCGGGTTCCCGCGGAGGCCGGCGTCGGCCTGGACCAGGTGACCGCCGAGCGCGACTTCGACCCGATCACGCCGATCGCCACGATCGGCCCGGACCGGCCGGGGGCGCTGGGTTTCGGCGCCGACCAGTCGCGGTTGCGCGGTGGCTCGGACCAGGTGCACGACGTCACCGACATGGTTCCGGTCTGAGGTAGGACGGCCCCGCGGGTCCGGTGACCGGCGCGCTTGCCTCGAGCAGGCCCCGGGGTCGCCGGGGCTTAAGGCTGCAGGTCGGCCACGACGGCGAAATGATCCGATGGCCAGATGCCGTCGGCCGGGTCGGCGCCGGCCAGCCAGGCCGACCGCACCTTGCCGCGGCCCTGCCGGGGCAAGCCGACCAGGATGTAGTCGATCCGCGAATCGGGGAGCACGCTGTCGGCCTGGTAGCCGTTGCGGCGGTCCCAGGTGAATCCCGAATCGCCGGGCTCGGCGTACCGCCAGGCGTCGACGAGCACGAGCTGCGGGACCGCTGGGCTGGTCAGCAGCCCGCCGAGCAGCCGCAGTTCGTCTGAGCCGGGCTCGGCGTTGAGGTCACCCGTGACCACCGGCGGGTAGGCGGCCTCCGCGGCGTGGCCTGCGACGAACTGCGCCAGAGCCCGGGCCTGCGCCGTCCGGACCTGCGACAGGCCCGGCCCGTACGTCAGGTGGGTGGTGAACACGGGCAGCGCGCCGCCCGGCGCGTCGATGCGCGCGTGCACCGCCACCCTGCGCTCACCTGCCAGACCCCCGCCGGGCAGCTCGGTCTGCGCATGGGAGGTAATCGGCCAGCGGCTGAGCACCGCGTTGCCGATCGAGACCTCCGTCCCGTCCTGGTCACGGCTGGAGGAGGCCGCCGCCCAGCACCAGTGCATGCCCAGCCGCCCGGCAAGCTCCGCGGCCATGTTCTCCCCGGAGGTTCCCCATACCTCCTGCAGGCCGCACAGGTCCGGACCGACCTCGGCCAGCGTCGCGGCGATCGCCTCCCGGCGCTGTTCCCAGGGCCCGTAGCGCCACCACAGGTTCCAGCTCACGATCCGCATCGCCGCTGCCGACCTCCTCCTGCCAGCCGCATGGCCAGCCTGCCTGCCAGCGGCCGGACCAGTCTGCGTGCCAGCCGCCGGGCCAGTGGCAACCATAACCGATCAGCGCCCGGCCGGTCCGCGCCAGCTCAGGACAAAGCCGCCGGCCGGCCCTCTTTGGCGGCAAGAGGGCCGGCCGGCCGGCGAGCGGAGGCTACGCCTGCTGGGCAGGCTCGCCGTCGTCGCCGAACCTGACCTGCACGGTCCGCTCGTCGGTGCCGCGGAGCACGGTCACCTCCAGGGTGCCGCCCCGCGCCGCCTGGAGCGCATCGAACAGGTCGTCGATCCCGGTCACCGGCTGGCCCGCGGCCGCCGTGATCAGGTCGCCGCGGGCCAGGCCGGCGCGCTCGGCGGGGCTGGCCTCGGTGACGTCGCGGACCAGCACGCCATCGGCCTCGGGCAGGCCGACCGCGCGCCGCAGCCGCCGGGCCACGTGGCCCGGGGCGAGGGCCACTCCGAGCCGCGGCGGCTGGGCCGCTGACTCGCCGCGGGCCAGCGCGTCGGCTCGGTCGCGCAGCGCATGGTCGGCGGCCATGGCCAGGTAGAAGCCCTCGCCGAGGCGGTTGGTGTTGATGCCGAGCAGCTGCCCGGCGGCGGACAGGACCGGACCGCCTGAGGAGCCCGGCAGCAGCGGAGCGGTGTGCTCCAGGCTGCCGGTGATGCGACGGCCCCTGGGGCCGCGGAAGGTCCGGCCGGTGCCTGAGATGAACCCGAACGTCACCCGCAGCCCGCGGCCGCCGGGGTTGGACAAGGCGAACACCGGCGTGCCGAGCTCGGGTGCCTGGCCGTCGGCCCAGGGCAGCGCCGGCGCGGTGCCGGTGTCGGTCTCGATGACGGCCAGGTCGTTGTCGATGTCGCGCCCCGCCACGCGGCCCTCGGCGGTGCGTCCGTCGGCGAAGGTCACCGTCACGGCATCGCCGCGCACGTTGTGCGCGTTGGTCAGCACCCGTCCCTCGCCCAGCACGATGCCCGACCCGGCTCCCCACCGCTGCCCGATGCCCACCACCGAGGGCCCGGCGCCCTCGGCGGTGTGCCTGATACCTGATGCGATCTCATCCAGGATTGCCATCGGTGTCACCTCCAGAAGTAGTTACTTGCAAATTACTACTGACTAGGATGCCGACGTCAACGTGGCGGCTAGGATTAAGCGCATGGCTGAACCGGAAACCTCCGCCTCACCGCTCGCCGAGGCGCTGGACCGGGTCGGCGACCGGTGGACGCTGCTGGTGGTCGAGGCGCTGCTCGACGGCCCGCGCCGGTTCAACGACCTCGCGGGGCTGATCCCGGGCATCGCCGCGAGCATCTTGTCCGAGCGGCTCAGGCGGCTGGAACGGGACGGCCTGCTGCTGGCCAGGCCCTATTCGCAGCGGCCGCCCCGCGCCGCCTACGAGCTGACCGCCGAGGGCAAGGAACTCGCCGGCGCGCTGCGCCTGCTGGCGCACTGGGGGGCACGGCACGCCGACCCGGCCGAGGCGCCGCGTCACTCCGCATGCGGCACCCCGCTGGAGGCCCGCTGGTACTGCCCCACCTGTGACTGCCTGGCTGACCACGAACCGCGGCAGGCCGGGGTGCTGTTCGTATAGTGACGACGGGGATACCGTCACACCCACGCGCTGGGATTCTCGGTCAGGTGCCGTACCCTGTCCGGGAGCTGGCCGGACACGATGGCGGCGAGCGTGACCTGTTCCAGCACCGCGCGCTCGTTGGCGCGCAGCGCGATCCACACCTGCTGCAGCGGCTCGGCCACACCCGGGTAGGTGATGTTCTCCGGGCGCTCGCCGCGTACGCCGAGGAGCTGGCCGTCGATCGCCCTGATGATGTCCGCGAGGGAGATCTCGCTGGCCGGGCGGGCCAGCCAGAACCCGCCCTCGGGACCGCGCTGGCTGCGGATCAGGCCGGCGCGGCGGAGCTGGGTGAGGATGGTCTCCAGGAATTTCCCAGGTATGTGCTGAGCGCGGGCGAGCTGGTCGGCGGTGACATGGCCGCTGCTGGCCGCGGCGAGCTCGATCGCGGCGCGCAGCGCATAGTCGGCCCGGGCAGACAATCGCATGACCGTCATTATGCAGCTTCCCAGCCGGTTTTACCCTGAACGGGCGGTGATGCGCGTCTTCAGCACCATCCGCGGGCCCGTGGTCACCGCGTCCGTCACGGCTCCCGGCCCGGTTAACGCGTAGGGCCGGCCGTTCACCGGCAGGGCATGCGGCACACCGGCAACCCTGCGGGCGGCCCTGCGGCAGGCGGGCGAAACCCCGGCCGCGCACGTTACGCACGTGGACATGCCGCTGACCGCGGAGAAGGTGTGGACGGCGATCGCTAGCTCGGGGCGGACGGCGGGCTGAAGGTCAGCGTCTCCGGATCAGGAATGCTGGTGGACTGGTGCTTGCCGTTCACGGTGAGCACCACGCCCGGCGGGTTGCCCAGGCGTATCGCCACCGCTTGGTTCTCGGTCCAGGTCTTCGAGGTGCCCGCGGGCATCACGTCCTCATAGACCTGTGACCCGTCGCTCTGCCTGGTGATGAGCACCCAGCAGTCCTGGTTGGCGGTGAGCTTGATCACCAGGTCCGCGGGCCGGGGCGTCGCGGACGGCGTCAGAGAGGGATGCACCGTCGGGCTGGGGCTGGCCGCCGGCTTGGTCGACACGGCCGCCACCGGGTGGTGCGCGGTGCGGTGCCGGTGCGTGGAGACCAGGTGGTACGCGCTGTACCCGATGATGCCGAGCAGCACCACGATCACGATCATGGTGAGGCTGGGCCCGCGCCGCCGGTCCCGGATCCTGATCGGCGTGGACGGCTCGAATACCTCCGCGGCCCTGAGCGTGTGCGGCGGCCCGTGCTCGTCGTCGTACTCCTGGATCAGCAGCGCCGGGCTGGCGCCGACCGCCCGGGCGATGCTCTTGATGTGGCCGCGCGCGTAGAAGTCGCCTCCGCTGGAGGCGAACTCGTCCTGCTCGATGTCCCGGATGATCGATTCCCTGATCCGGGTTTCCTGGCTGACCTGGCTGATGGTGAGGCCAGCCTGGCGGCGAGCCTCTGCCAGGGTTTCACCGACGCTCACGCCGCGCCTCCCCGAACTGGATCCCAGCAGGACATCCCCGCGTACGGGGAACATCACCAAGTGTAGAGAGCCGGTCGCCGATGAGCGATGAAGCCAAGGTTGCCATTCGGGCGCAGGTAAGTGTTGGCCGGAGCGCGCGCGTCGGGCAAGCCCGCCGCGCGGCCGCTCAGGCGTCACCGCGCAAGGAGGCGAGCGTGGCGTCCAGGTCGTCGGGGCGGACCAGGACGTCGCGGGCCTTGGAGCCCTCGCTGGGGCCGACGATGCCACGGCTCTCCAGCAGGTCCATCAGCCGCCCGGCCTTGGCGAAACCCACCCGCAGCTTGCGCTGCAGCATCGACGTGGACCCGAACTGGGTGGTGATCACCAGCTCGGCCGCCTGCACGAGCAGCTCCAGGTCGTCGCCGATGTCGGAGTCGATCTCGCGGGACCGCTCCGGCCCGGCGGCGACGTCGTCCCGGTAGTCGGGCTGCGCCTGCTTCTTGCAGTGCGCCACGATGTCGCGGATCTCCCGCTCAGACACGAACGCGTTCTGCAGCCGGATCGGCTTGGACGCCCCCATCGGCAGGAACAGCGCATCGCCCTGCCCCACCAGCTTCTCCGCGCCCGGCTGGTCCAGGATCACCCGGGAATCGGCCAGGCTGGAGGTGGAGAACACCAGCCGGGACGGCACGTTGGCCTTGATCAGCCCGGTCACCACGTCCACGGACGGCCGCTGGGTGGCGATCACCAGGTGGATGCCCGCCGCCCTGGCCAGCTGGGTGATCCGGACCACCGCGTCCTCCACGTCCCGCGGCGCCACCATCATCAGGTCCGACAGCTCGTCCACGATCACCAGCAGGTACGGGTAGGGCCGGTACTCCCGCTCGGTCCCCGGAGGGGCGGTGAGCCGCCCGGTGCGCACCGCCTTGTTGAAGTCGTCCACGTGCCGGAACCCGCCGGCCGCCAGGTCGTCGTAGCGGCGCTCCATCTCGCCGACCACCCACTCCAGCGCCTCGGCGGCCTTCTTCGGGCTGGTGATGATCGGCGTGATCAGGTGCGGGATGCCGTCGTAGATCGTCAGCTCGACCCGCTTGGGGTCGATCAGGATCATCCGCACCTCATCGGGGGTGGCGCGGGTGAGAATCGAGGTGATCAGGCTGTTGAGGCAGACGCTCTTGCCGGAACCGGTCGCGCCGGCGATCAGCATGTGTGGCATCTTGGCCAGGTTGGCCACGATCACCCGGCCCTCGACGTCCTTGCCCAGGCCGACCACCATCGGGTGGTGGTCGGCCAGCGCCTCCCGCGACTTGAGCACGTCGCCGAGGCTGACGACCTCCTTGTCGGCGTTCGGGATCTCGACGCCGATCGCGGACTTGCCCGGGATCGGGGAGATGATCCGGACGTCGGCGCTCTTGACCGCGTACGCGATGTTCTTCGACAGCGAGGTGACCCGCTCCACTTTGACCGACGGGCCGAGCTCGATCTCATACCTGGTCACCGTCGGGCCGCGCTTGAAGTCGGTGACCTGCGCGTCCACGTCGAACTGCTCGAGCACCTCAGACAGCGTCGCCATCACCAGGTCATTGCTCCTGGTGCGCCGCAGCGGCGTGGAGCCGGGCTTGAGCAGCGCGGTGGGCGGCAGCGTGTAGCCGCCGAGCGCGGCGCCGGTCAGCGTGAGCTGCTCGGGCCTGAGGAAGGGCGGAGGGGAGGCGGGCAACGAGGACGGCGACTGTTCGGCGGCCTCGGCGGCTGGTGCCGCAGCGGCCAGGCCGTCGGTCCCGTCCTTGGCGCGTTGCTGCTTATCCGGCTCGACCAGCGGCGTGTCGTAGGGCTTTTTCTGCGCGGCGCCGTCGATGGCGGGGCGGAGCCTGAGCTTGCCGGGCAGCTGGCGGCGGATCCGCCCGGTGCCCGCCTGGTAGTCCTCGTCGATCTCCAGGCCGGAGTCGCCGTGGGCGGGCACGGCGCGGCCGGACAGCCGGCGCAGGCGTTGCGGAACCCGGTGCAGCGGGGTGCCGGTGATGACCAGGATGCCGAATCCGGCGAGCAGCGCCAGCAGCGGCGCGGCCACCCACGGCGTCAGCGCCGCGGCCAGCGGGCCGGCGACCGCGAAACCCACGTAGCCGCCCGCCGCCCGGATCGCCGCCGCACCGCCGGACGGATGCGGCGCGCCCTTGGCGAGGTGGATCAGGCCGAGCACGCCGCACAGCAGCGCGGTCCAGCCGATGGCGGCCCGTGCCGTCGCCGAGTTCCGGTCCGGGTGCCGCAGGAACCGCCAGGCGAGCAGCGCGACCAGCGCCGGGGTCGCCCAGGCCAGCAAGCCGAACGCGCCGCCGGCCGCCGTCCGGATGCCGTGGCCGACCGGGTTGCCCATCCCGGCCCACAGGCTGGCGGCCAGCACGATCGCCGCGCTCAGGGTGAGCAGTCCCACGCCGTCCCTGCGGTGATGGGGCTCGAGGTCCCGGGCGCCGCGGCCGACCCCGCGAACCGCGTAGCCGAGCGTCCCGGCGACCAGCATCCACGCTGCCGCGATCGCCCGGCCGATCCAGCAGGCCAGGATCCCCACCGGATCGCGCGGCCGGCGCCGCCGGCGGCGCGGCGGTACCGGGCGCCGGAAAGGCGGACGGCGGGTCTTCGGATTCCTCGGAGCGGAACGACCGGGGGCACGGGTCGCCATAGTGACAAACGTAGCGAGAACCAGACCGGCACCCAAGCACCCCACGCTCGTGCGGGGCCGTGTCGCCCCTGGACCGGACAGCGGGCACGGAAGCAAGCGCCCACAGCGCGTTCGGGCTCATGGTTTTCGCGATAAGGTCGGGCGCATGCGGGTCGCGGTCCTCGATGATTACCAGCAGGTTGCCCTGTCGAGCGCAGACTGGTCCGCGGTGCGGTCGATGGCCGAGATCCAGGTGTTCACCGAGCACATCGTGCGGACCGAGGCGCTGGTCCGGGCCCTGGAGCCGTTCGAGGTCGTCGTGGCGATGCGGGAGCGGACCTACTTCGACGCCGAGCGCCTGGAGCGGCTGCCCAAGCTGCGGCTGCTGGTCACCACCGGGATGGCGAACGCCGCCATCGACCTGGCCGCGGCGGCTTCCCGCGGCGTGCTGGTGTGCGGCACCGGGGGCAGCGCGTACGCGACCGCGGAGCTGACCTGGGGGCTGATCCTGGCGGTTGCCCGGCACATCCCCGCCGAAGACCGGCGGATGAGGGCGGCCGGCGGAGCCGGCGGGGCGGCGGTCGGGGCGCACGGCGGCTGGCAGCACACGATCGGAACCGAGCTGCACGGCAAGACGCTCGGCATCGCCGGCCTGGGCAACCAGGGCAAGAAGGTGGCGGAGATCGGCAGGGCGTTCGGCATGAAGGTGCTGGCGTGGAGCCAGAACCTGGACGCCGGCGCGGCCAAGAAGGCCCATGCCAAGGCGGTCGGCAAGAAGAAGCTTTTCTCGCGCTCGGACGTGGTGACCGTGCACTACAAGCTGGGCCCGCGCAGCGTGGGGCTGGTCGGCGCGGCGGAGTTCGCGCTGATGAAGCCGACCGCCTACTTGGTCAACACCTCCCGCGGGCCGATCGTGGACAGCACGGCGCTGCTGGCGGCGCTGCGGTCCGGGTCAATCGCGGGCGCCGCGCTGGACGTGTACGACACCGAGCCGCTGCCGCTGTCCGACCCGCTGCGCACCGCGCCGAACGTGGTGCTGAGCCCGCATCTCGGCTACGTCACCGACGACGCCTACCGGGTGTTCTACGGCGAGGCCGCCGAGGACATCGTGGCGTTCGCGCGCGGCGCGCCGGTGCGGGTGCTGACCTAGTTGCCGGGGGGCTGCCAGCCGGGGTGGCGGCCGGAGGCGGCGAGGGCTCGGTCGAAGACGCTGACCACGTCCGGCAGCTCTACCTCGTCGGCGAACCCGTCGTACTGCCGGAACAGCGGCGCCTGGGCCTCCACGGTCGCCAGCACGCTGGCGGCAACTGCGTCGTCACAGCGATAGTGCTGGCCGGTCGCCTTGGCGATGTCCCAGCCGTGCAGCACCATCTCCATGATCAGCATCGCGCCGACCTCGGCGGCCGGCATCGGGCTGCCCATCACAGTGAGCTCGCGCTCCCACGCCGCCGGGTCCGACCAGGCGTCCACCGCCTTGCCGATCTGTTCGGCGTAGGTATCCCGGAAGCCCGGGTCCGCGGTGAAGTCCTTGCGGGTGAGGTCTTCGGCCACGCTCTCGCCGTGCGCCCTGCGCTCGGCGGAGTAGGCGGTCCACACGATCGTGTGGTTGAGCAGCGTCCGCAGGTCCCACTCAGTGCAGGGGGTGGGCGCGTCCAGCATGCCGTCGGGCACGCCCGCGACCAAACGCGCCGCCTCGGCGGCGGCGGTCGCCATCAGCACCGGGCCGGGCGGGAGCCCGCCGGGGACTCCTTGCTCTGGGTTCAGGTTCATGTGGTTGAACGTACCCAGCCAGGGCCTTTCAGTCGTGAATCAGCGCGACAATGAGCCTGGCCGCCGAGGTCACACCTCGATGACGAGGGGGATGATCATCGGGCGGCGGCGGTAGTTCTCGCTGACCCACCTGCCGACGATGCGGCGGGCCAGCTGACTGATCTGGCGGGTGTCGACGATGCCTTCCGCGGCGGCCATGGCCAGGGCATCGGCGATCTTGGGGAGCACGTCGCTGAACGCCGCGTCGTCGATGCCGGAGCCGCGGGCGTGGATCTCCGGGCCGGCCACCATCTTGCCCGAGCTGGCGTCGACCACGATGATCACCGACACGAAGCCCTCATCGCCGAGGATGCGCCGGTCCTTGAGCTGGGATTCGGTGACCTCGCCGACGGTGAGCCCGTCGACGTAGACGTACCCGCACGGCACCGCGCCGGCTACTTTGGCCTGCCCGTCCACCAGGTCGACGACCACGCCGTCCTCGGCGATCACGATGTTGGCGTCCGGGACGCCGGTCAGCGCGGCCAGCCTGGCGTGCGCGCGCAGGTGCCGCCATTCGCCGTGCACCGGGATGAAGTTGCGGGGCTTGGTGAGGTTCAGCACGTACAGCAGCTCGCCGGCCGGAGCGTGCCCGGACACGTGCACCAGCGCCGAGCCCTGGTGCACCACCCGCGCGCCGAGCCTGGTCAGGCCGTTGATCACCCGGTACACCGCGGTCTCGTTGCCCGGGATCAACGACGAGGCGAGGATCACGGTGTCCCCGGGGGCGATCCTGATCGGGTGGTCGCGGCTCGCCATCCGGGACAGGGCCGACATCGGCTCACCCTGCGAGCCGGTGGAGATCAGCACCACGTCGCCGGGCGGCATCTCGTCGGCCTCACGCCAGTCGATCAGCAGGCCGCCGGGGACCCGCAGGTAGCCGAGGTCCCGGGCGACGCCCATGTTCCGCACCATGGACCGCCCGACGAAGGCCACCTTGCGGTCGTGGGCCTGCGCTGCGTCGAGCACCTGCTGCACCCGGTGCACGTGCGAGGCGAAGCAGGCGACGATGATCCGCTGCTTGGTACTGGCGAAGATCTCGTCCAGCACCGGGGCGATCTCACGTTCTGAGGTGACGATGCCGGGCACCTCGGCGTTGGTCGAGTCCGACATCAGCAGGTCGACGCCTTCGCCGCCGAGCCGCGCGAACCCGGCCATGTCGGTGAGCCTGCCGTCCAGCGGAAGCTGGTCGAGCTTGAAGTCACCGGTGTGCAGCACCAGGCCGGCCGGGGTGCGGATCGCCACGGCCAGTGCGTCGGGGATCGAGTGGTTCACCGAGAGAAATTCACAATCAAAAGGCCCGAACGAACAGCGGTCTTTCTCGGCGACCTCGATCGTGACCGGATCCAGGCGGTATTCGGCCAGCTTGCTGCGCACCAGCGCGAGGGTCAGCCTGGAGCCGGCGAGAGGGATGCCGGCCCGCTCGCGGAGCAGGTACGGGATCGCGCCGATGTGGTCCTCGTGCGCGTGGGTGATGACAACCGCCTCGACCTGGCCGAGCCTGTCCTCGATGGACTCGAAGTCGGGCAGGATCAGGTCCACGCCCGGCTGGTCGGAGTCGGGGAACAGCACGCCGCAGTCCACGATCAGCAGCCGCCCGGCGTGCTCGAAGACCGTCATGTTCCTGCCGATCTCGCCGAGCCCGCCGAGACAGGTGATGCGCAGGCCGCCGGGCGGCAGCGCCGCAGGCGGGGTGAGCTCCGGGTGCGGCTGGCTCACGCGTGGTTCCCCTGGCTCACGCGGCCGTCCCGGGCAGCTTCACGCCGCCGGCGGCGAGGTCGGCGGTGAGCTGGGTGCGTTCGGCGTCGGTCGCGGCCAGCAGCGGGGCGCGCAGCGCACCGCCGGGCAGGCCGAGCAGGTCAAGGGCCGCCTTGGTCATCACCGCGCCCTGGTTGCGGAACATGCCGGTGTAGACGGGCAGCAGCTCGCAGTGGATCTGCCTGGCCGTGGTCACCTCGCCTGCGCCGAAGGCGTCGATCATCTCGTGCAGCCGGTCCCCGGCCACGTGGCCGACCACGCTGATGAAGCCGGCCGCGCCGAGAGCGAGCCAGGGCAGGTTCAGCATGTCGGTGCCGCAGTAGTAGACGAGATCGGCCCTGGCCAGCACCTGGGAGGTCGCGGCCGGGTCGTCCTTGGCGTCCTTGACGCCCACGATCTGAGGATGGGCCGCCAGCCGGACCAGGGTGTCGGTGGCCACCGCCGCGCCGGTGCGGCCGGGGATGTCGTAGATGAGCATGGGCAGGCCGGTCGCGTCCGCGACCGCGGTGAAGTGCGCGGCCAGCGCAGGCTGGGGCGGCTTGTTGTAGTACGGGGTGACTACCAGCAGGCCGTGCGCCCCGGCTCGTTCGGCGGAACGGGCGAGCTCGATGGTGTGGGCGGTCACGTTGGTGCCGACCCCGGCCACCACCGTGGCGCGGTCGCCCACCGCCTCCAGCACCGTCCGCAGCAGGCGTTCCTTTTCCGCGTCGGTGGTGGTCGGCGCCTCCCCGGTGGTGCCGTTCACCACCAGCCCGTCGTTGCGCATGGCGGTGACCAGATAGTCCGCCAGCCGCGCCGCACCGTCGTAGTCGACGGCCCCGTCGGGGGTCATGGGCGTGATCATCGCCGTCAGCATCTGCCCGAACGGGGGGCGGGGGCCTCCCGCGCCAGCGGGCTGGAAACGCCCCGCCGGGTCAGGGCTGTGCGGCGCCGTGAACGTGGTCATAACGAAAAGCTACTCCGCAATGGGGTGCGCCGAGTAGTGGCCGCGCCCGGACGCTGGAAGACGGGCCGCCAGAAGACAGGGGCGGCCCGAAGACAGGGGCCGCTAGAAGACGGGGATGATGTCCTCGGGGTTGATGTCGGCGGCGACGTCGACGCCCTCGATGTCGAGTTCCGGGATGGCGGGGAACTCGATGCCCCAGCGCTGCACGATGGCGCGGACGCGGGCCATCGCGACCCGCCAGTTGTCCGCCTGCTCGTCGAAGCTCAGCACGCCGAGGCCGCCGTCGCGGGCGCGGGCCATGAGCACCCTGTGGTTGGGCAGGAAATACGGCGGCAGGTCCCAGAAACCCTCGGGCGGCTCCCACAAGATCATGGACAGGAAAACGAAACCGGCCCGGAGCTGACGGGTGATCAGCGCCTTGACGTCCTCGGTCAGGCCCGGCCACTCGTTCTCCAGGATCGTCATGCAGATCTGCAGGTGGCGCGACTCGTCCCGGCCGATGCGGGAGAACATCTCGGCGAACACCGGGTGCCTGGTGCCCGAGGACATGCCGCGGAACAGCGTGGACGCCGCCATCTCTCCCATCATGAAGCTGGTGAACAGCACCGCGAGGGAGTACTTGCCGACCGCGTTGTTGTACCCGTTCCAGTACCTGCCGCCGTTGTGGTACAGCCAGGCGATGTTGTTGTGCGCGGCGTTCTCCAGGTCGGTGCGCGGGGTCCAGTCCAGCGGGCCGCCCGGCCACAGCTTGGCGATCGTCCGCTGGCAGCACTCCTCGTGATTCATCTCATCCCGGGTGATGGAGAAGAAGCACTTGCGGACCGGGTCCTCCTCGTGCTGCTCGAAGGCATGGATGGTGGCCCGGGCGAAGACCGCGGGGCCCGAGGCATCGAAGTTGGCCAGCACGGCGAACCAGTACATGATGCCCAGCCGCTGCTCGGCGGTGAAGTCCTTCGGGCTGAGCTCATCCCAGGGCAGGTCGGCAGGGTTCCACAGGGTGCGCTTGGACTTCTCGTAGATCGCGGCGAGCTTCGGGGTGTCGACGTGCCATTCCATCGGGTAGATGTTCGGCTGCGGGACCGCTGGTGCCGGCCAGAAGCCCTCCGCCGGGACGATCAGTTCCTGCTCAGCCATGTTGCAGCTCCTCGGTGTCCTCAGGCGCGCCCCGTGAGCGGCCTTGGTCACAGGATAGGCGGGGTGGCCAGGCTGCGGTCGCGTTGCTCCGCTCCCATCTCGCCGTAGGGGTAATCGGCTGGGTGCGGATCGCTGGCGGCATCGAGCGCGGCGGTCTCGGCCGCGGTCAGGTGCAGGTCCGCCGCGCGCAGGTTGGTCTCCAGCTGGCCGACGGTGCGCGCGCCGAGGATCGTGGAGCTGACCCCTGGACGGTCGGTCAGCCACGCCAGCGCGACCTCGGCCATGGACACGCCGCGGTTGGCCGCGACCTCTTGCACGGCGCCGATGACGTTCCAGGTCCGCTCGGTGCCGCGGCGGTCGTAGGCTTCCATGCCGCGGTCCGGGTCCTCGCCGAGCCGGGTGGCGCCTGCCGGGCGCTGGTCCCGCCGGTATTTGCCGGACAGCCAGCCGCCGCCCAGCGGGCTCCATGGCAGCAGGCCGAGCCCCGCGTCGATCGCGGCCGGCACGACCTCCCATTCGGTCTCCCGCACCAGCAGGCTGTACTGCGGCTGGATGGCGACCGGCCCGGCGATCCGCAGAACTCGGGCCAGGTACACGGCCTTGGTCAGCTGCCAGCCGGTGAAATTGGACACGCCGTAGTAGCGGATCTTGCCGGCGCGGAGGAACCCGTCCAGCGTGCGCAGCGTCTCCTCCAGCGGCGTCAGCGGGTCGAAGGCATGCACTTGGTACAGGTCGACCGAGTCCAGCCCTAGCCGCCGCAGCGAGGCGTCGAGCGCGCGGGTCAGGTGGCGAGCGCTCGTCCCGGCGCCGTTTGGCGTCTTGTCCACCGGCATGCGGCCCTTGGTGGCCAGCACCACCGGCTCGGTGACGTCCGCCGGGCGGCTGGCGAACCAGCGGCCGATGATCTGCTCCGACCGCCCGTCGCCGTACACGTCCGCGGTGTCCACCAGCGTGCCGCCCGCCTCGACGAAGCGGTCGAGCTGGGCGTGCGCGCCGGGCTCATCGGTCTCGACGCCGAACGTCATCGTGCCCAATGCCAGGCTCGATACCGCGCAGCCGCTGCCGCCCAGGGTGCGGTATTCCACCTCCTCATCTTTTCACCGCGCCGGTGACTCGCGCTCGGCAGGGCTGGCCGGCCCCCGCGCGGCCAGCCTCGTTCGTGGTCACCGGTCTCGAATGATGTGGCTGAGCTGCCCGGCGGTTCCCGCCATGGCCTGCCGGGAATCGTTCCGGCTGGTGAGCGCCTGGTACCCCGTGCTGGATACCGTGTCAGCCGGCATCGCACGCCTCATCAGGCCTCCAAACCCAAGTCCCCCCGGGTTGCAGAGCGTTCGTGCATGGTATCCACGGGTGCCGCTTATATGTCAGCACGATCACATAACGAGTCAGACATGTTTGCTGCCACCGGCGCTGCGTCACGGCGGCTGGTGAGGTGGGAGCTTCCCGAACGTGCCGTCTACCGCACCCCGGTCCGCGTCCAGCGACTTGGCCAGCGCCACGGGGCTAGAGGCCGAGGCTGCGGCCGATGATCTCCTTCATGATCTCGGTGGTGCCGCCGAAAATCCATACTTCGTGGAGCAAGCTACCATGGGACTCATGAAGTAACAGGTCACAAGCCAGTTTGTGTTAGGCAGTGGCGGCGGCTGCAGCCTGCTGTCGACGGGTGGTTCTAACATTTCGTCTAACACGCTCGCTGTCCAACGGTCCGGAGGTCCGACGTGGCGTACGTGATCAAACGAGAGAGCCGGTCTGGCTTGCGCTATGTCGGCGTCTACCGGACGGCCAACGGCATGTACAAGTCCGCGGGCACCTACGACTCTTACCAGCGGGCCTACGAGGTAGCCGAGGAGGAAGAGCGTCACGCGCGCGGATTCCTGGAAGAGACAAGCCCGGCCGGCAAAGCCACGATGACGATCTCGGAGTTCTGCGAGCAGCGCTTCCTGCGTTACCACGCGGTGAGCCCGAGCACCCGCCAGGAGTACGGCTACGTGGTCAGCAACCACATCGTCCCCTACGTCGGTCACCTTCGGATCAGCGAGGCCGGCCGGGAGACCTTCTTCAACCTGCTGGTCAAGGTTCTCCCTGCTGAGGAAGCCTCGCAGGTCACGGTTCGCGCGACGCGCAAGGTCCTCTCGGCCATGTGCCAGATGGCGTTCGACGAGGGCTACCGGAACAATAACCCCATACGAAGCATCCGTCTCCGGCAGGCCCCGGCTAAACCGATACTTG
>JAFAPY010000373.1 GCA_019246795.1 Streptosporangiaceae bacterium
GGCTCCGGCCGCTCGGAACGGACCTGCGGCCGCTCGTCCCTCGGCCTGTCCTCTCGGGGGACGTCGTCGCGGGCCTGCGGGCGCGGGGGCTGCGGCGCCGGCCGCTGGTATTCCGTCACGACCGGCGCGGTGTAGACCGAGGACGACGCATGGTTGACCGGCCCGGCGGGCATCGGCTGGTAGGAATCCGCCGCGGCCGGTGAGTGCCCGTTGCCGAGCGACCTGGCCTGTGCGGGTTCGGCGGCGTCTGGTTCCGGCTGCTCCGGCACCGCAGCGGGCTCGGCCCCGGCGGTCAGCTCGGCGTAGGGCCGCAGCTGGTCGGCGGTGATCTCGAGGATGTCATCGGCCTCCTGGCGCAGCGCCCGGGAGATGGTCCAGTTGCCGTCCACGGGTATGTGCACCAGCGTGACCCGCATGCCCAGGTCCTGGACATCGGCGATGACCTGGGCCAGGTCCTCCTCGGCGCTGAGCATCAGCGCGTCGCTGATCGCATTGTTGCGGGCCAGGGTGATCAGGTCGCGGTGGATCTCGGTGTCCACGCCCTCCCGCCTGCCCGGCCGGATCTTGGCGATCCGGAGCTTGATCCCGGGAACGTCGGACAGCGCCTCCTGCTCGGCCGTGCGCCGGCCGTCCATGGTCGCCTCGTACCAGTAGCAGCGCAGCAGCGGCAGCCCGGACCGGTCCCTGGCCAGGCTGGACAGCAGGCGCAGCAGCCCTTCGTAGTCCCAGGAGACCGACTCGCCGCGGCACGTCCCGTGCACGGCCATGGCACCGTCCGCGAGTAGGTAACTAGCGTCAACGAACAGCGCGCAGCGATCCACGGACCCACCGCCTTCCCTCGGCACGCCTGTCAGTTTCCACACCGATCTGGACCCGACCGCTCTTAGCGTAGTGAGTTAAGGTGCGCGTGGATGGCTTTCCGCAGATCCCGTACATCGGCTGCCTGCTGAGATGAGGACGGTGCACCCGTGAGCGACCGGGCCGAACTGCTCACAGCTATCAAGGCCAGGGCCGTCATCCGCGGCGACTTCGTGCTGTCGTCGGGGCAGCGTGCCGACACCTACGTCGACCTGCGCCGGGTGCTGCTCGACGGGCGGCTGGCGCCGCTGGCTGGGCGGGTCATGCTCAGCCTCACCTGGGACCTGGCGTATCGGGCGGTCGGCGGCCTCACCATGGGCGCCGACCCGGTGGCCACCGCGATGCTGCACGCGGCGGCGCGCCGGGGGACGCCGATCGACGCGTTCGTGGTGCGGAAAAAGGAAAAGGACCACGGCCTGCAGCGGCGGATCGAGGGCCCGGACGTGGCAGGCCGGCGCGTGCTGGTGGTCGAGGACACCTCCACGACCGGTGCCTCGCCGCTGGCCGCGGTGGCGGCGCTGCGCGAGGCGGGCGCGGAGGTGGCGGGGGTGGCTGTGCTGGTGGACCGCGGCGCCAGGAAGCACATCACCGGGCAGGGGCTGCCGTTCCGCGCCGCCTACCAGCTAGCGGACCTTGGCGTCTGAGGATTTCTCCGCAGCATGCCTGCCGCCGGACGGCGACTCGCGGCGGAACCGGCGCCACCGGTAGGCGATGAAAGCAGCGATGGCGATCACCACCAGGGCGGCCAGCACGTAGCCCAGCACGGTCAGGCCATGGCTGACCTGGTGCCAGGCGCTGCCGAGCCCGTACCCGATCAGCGACATCACCGTGGCGTAGATGACGGTCCCGATCAGGCTCAGGATCCCGAAGCGGATCGCCGGTACCCGCACCAGGCCGGCGATGATCGAGATGAAGGCCCGGATGAAGGGCAGCATGCGGCCGACGGGGATCGCCCACGCGCCGCGGCCTGCCAGGAACCGCTCGGCGCGGTCGACGTCGGACTCGGTCACCAGCACGTAGCGGCCCAGCTTGTGCACCAGCGGCTTGCCGCCAGCCCGGCCGACCCAGTACGAGGCGTACGATCCGGCCAGTTCGGCCAGCGAGCCGATGATGATGACGAGCGCCAGGTTGAGATGCCCCTGGTAGGCAAGCACCCCGGCGAAGCCGAACGTGATCTCCGACGAGATCGGGATGCAGGCCGCCTCCAGGAACCCGAACAGGATCAGCGCCGCGTAGCCCGCCGAGGTGAGGAAGCTCTCCATAGGCTTCCTGTGTATCAAAGCCCCGGCACCGCCGGGTCCATCTTCATGAGCGCTTCACCTGCCGCAGGGGTCCAAGGTCCCTGGAACGCCGCGGAACCAAGCGTCTAGAGTGAGGTGAGTTTGCAGCCGGAGGGAGTCACCGCCATGCCTATCGCGACCGCAGAGATCTACGCGCAGATGCTCGACGAGGCAAAGGAGCACGGTTTCGCCTATCCCGCGATCAACGTGACCTCGAGCCAGACGCTGAACGCCGCGCTGCGCGGGTTCGCCGACGCGGACAGCGACGGGATCATCCAGGTGTCGACCGGCGGGGCGGAGTACGCCTCCGGCGCGGTCAAGGACATGGTGACCGGCGCGGTCGCGCTGGCCGAGTTCGCCCACGTGATAGCGGGCCGGTACCCGGTGCACATCGCGCTGCACACCGACCACTGCCCCAAGGACAAGCTGGACGGCTACATGCGGCCGCTGGTGGCGATCTCCAGGGAGCGGGTGTCGCAGGGCAAGGAGCCGCTGTTCCAGTCGCACATGTGGGACGGCTCGGCGGTCCCGCTGGCGGAGAACCTGCAGATAGCCGCCGACCTGCTCGCCGGGTGCGCGGCCGCCCGCTGCGTGATGGAGATGGAGATCGGCGTCGTCGGCGGCGAGGAGGACGGCGTCACCGGCGAGATGAACGAGAAGCTGTACAGCACCCCGCAGGACGCGCTGGCGGTCGCGGAGGCACTCGGGCTCGGCGAGCGCGGCAGGTACATCCTGGCCGCCACCTTCGGCAACGTGCACGGCGTGTACAAACCGGGGCACGTGAAGCTGCGGCCGACCGTGCTGCGGGACATCCAGGAGGCCGTCGGCGCCAAGTACGGCAAGGAGAAGCCCTTCGACCTGGTCTTCCACGGCGGCTCCGGGTCTGCGCTGGAGGAGATCAGGGAGGCGATCTCCTACGGCGTGGTCAAGATGAACGTGGACACCGACACCCAGTACGCGTTCACCAGGCCCATCGCCGGCCACATGTTCACCAGCTACGACGGCGTGCTCAAGGTGGACGGCGATGTCGGCAGCAAGAAGGCCTATGACCCGCGCACCTACGGCAAGGCCGCCGAGGCGGGCATGGCGGAGCGGGTGGTCCAGGCCTGCCAGGACCTGATGACCGCCGGGCACCGCGTCAGCTGAGATGCAGCCGGAGAACCTGCTGGGCGGCCCGGCGCCTACGTACCTGCCTGATCAACCGGAGGCGGCGGCCGCGCTGGCCGACGGCACCCCGCCGGAGCAGGTGGCGGCGCGCTTCCCCGGCTGCTGCGCGGCGTGGGCCGCACTTGCCGGGCGCGCGTTCGCCGGCGGCGACGTCATCGCCGCCTACGCTTACGCGCGCACCGGCTACCACCGCGGCCTGGACCAGCTGCGGCGGGCGGGCTGGCGCGGCAACGGGCCGATCCCGTGGGAGCACCCGCCGAACCGCGGGTTCCTGCGCAGCCTGCACATGCTGGCCAGGGCGGCTGCCGCCATCGGCGAGGACGACGAGGCCGCGCGCTGCGAGCAGTTCCTCCGCGAGTCCAGCGCCGCGGCCGCCGCGGAGCTCGCCGCACCTGAACCCGGCCGCGGAGCCGGCTGAACGAAACAGCGCGCCTGAACCCGCCGGGCGCGGCGTTAGCGTAACTGTCCCGGTGGCGGGTAATCTCGGACCGCAAGAGCCCCTGCCGCGCTTGCGCCTGAGCGGGGGCTTCATCATGAGCGAGGCACCCGGAAGGGATCAGCCAATGCCCGCCATCGTGCTTGTCGGCACGCAGTGGGGCGACGAGGGCAAGGGCAAGGCCACCGACCTGCTCGGCGACCGCGTCGACTACGTGGTCAGGTACCAGGGCGGCAACAACGCCGGGCACACGGTCGTCATCGGCCAGGAAAGCTACGCGCTGCACATGCTGCCGTCGGGGGTGCTGACGCGCGGCGTGACCCCGGTGATCGGCAACGGGGTCGTCATCGATCCGCAGGTGCTGCTCGGCGAGATCGACGCGCTGACCCGGCGCGGCGTGGACTGCGGCAGGCTGCTGATCTCGGCAAACGCGCACCTGATCATGCCGTACCACCGAGCGCTGGACAAGGTGACCGAGCGTCACCTCGGCAGCGCCCGGATCGGCACCACCGGCCGCGGCATCGGCCCCGCCTACGCCGACAAGACCGCCCGGGTCGGCATCCGGGTCCAGGACCTGTTCGATCCCGGCATCTTGCGCAAGAAGCTCGAGCTGGTGCTCCGGGAGAAGAACCAGATCCTCGGCAAGGTGTACAACCGCCGCGGCATCGACCCGGAGGCCACGGCCGCCGACTACGAGCGCCACGGCGAGCAGCTGCGCCCGTACGTGGCCGACACCGGGCTGATCCTCGGCCGGGCCCTGGACCACGGCAAGGTGGTGCTGCTCGAGGGCGCGCAGGCCACCATGCTCGACGTGGACCACGGCAGCTACCCGTTCGTGACCTCTTCCTCGCCGACCGCCGGCGGCGCCTGCGCGGGATCCGGTATCGGGCCGACCAGGATCGCCAAGGTGATCGGGATCGCCAAGGCGTACACGACCCGG
>JAFAPY010000130.1 GCA_019246795.1 Streptosporangiaceae bacterium
TGCGCCGTGGGCCGCGCGTACCTGTACGGGCTGATGGCAGGCGGCGAGGCCGGAGTGGACAAGGCCCTGGACATCCTGGCCGGCCAGTTCAAGCGGACCATGCAGCTGCTGGGGGTCCGGGCGGTGGCCGAGCTGCGCTCGGCAGGCCGGGAACTACTCGATGCCGGATGATGGCGTGATCTCCGGCGGACAGCTGCTCGGCTTCGCGCTGGCGTCGCTTGTGCTGATCGTCATCCCCGGGCCCGGGGTGCTGTTCATCGTCGGGCGGGCGCTGTCGCACGGCCGGCGCACGGCGCTGGCGACGGCCTGCGGGCACGCCGCGGGCAACTACGCGGTGGCGGCATGCGTGGCCCTCGGCCTCGGCGCGCTGCTGGAGCGGTCGGAGCAGGTCTTCGTGATCGTGAAGGTCGCCGGGGCGCTGTACCTGGTATGGATCGGCGTCCAGGCGATACGGCAGCGCAAGTCCCTGGCTGAGGCGATGACCGTTGCCGGGGAGCCGCGCGGCGGCTGGCGTGCGCTGCGGGACGGTGCCGTGGTCGGCATCACCAACCCGAAGGCGTACCTGCTGTTCGGCGCGATCCTGCCCCAGTTCGTGAACCGCTCGCATGGGCACCTTCCGGCGCAGATGCTGCTGCTGAGCCTGGTCTCGGTGTGCATCGGCGCGGTCTCGGACTGCTGCTGGGGCCTGGCGGCCAGCGGGGTGCGGGCATGGTTCGCCCGCTCGCCGCGGCGGGTCGAGGCGGTGGGCGGCGCTGGAGGGCTCGCCATGATCGGAGTCGGCGTGGCCGTGGCCCTCACCGGCCGCTCGAGCTGAGCGGTCAGCCGCGCCGCGGCAGCGGGGGACGGCCCTTGGCCGGACCGGTGGATGGGTCGGGCGGGACAGCGGGCGGCTGCTTGTCCAGGGCCTCCAGCGCGAGCTGCACGGCGGTTTCCAGCTGCGGGTCGCGGCCCGCCGCCCAGTCGTCCGGGGAGATCAGCACCTCCACGTCCGGCTCGACGCCGTAGTTCTCCACCCCCCACCCGTACTGCTCGAACGAGAACGCGTACCTGGGCACGGTGACGTGGGTGCCGTCGACAAGCTCGTGGCCGGGCAGGCCGTCGATGCCGATCACGCCGCCCCAGGTGCGGGTGCCGACCACCGGGCCCAGGCTGAGCAGCCGGATGGCCGCGGTGACGATGTCGCCGTCGGATCCGGCGAACTCGTCGGCCAGCGTGACCACCGGCCCCCGCCGGGCGTCTTGCGGGTACGGCACCGGCTGCATCCACCGCGGCAGGTCCCAGCCGATGAGCCTGCGGGCCAGCTTCTCCACCACGAGCTGGGAGATGTGGCCGCCGGCGTTCCCGCGCACGTCCATGATCAGCGCGTCGCGCCGCATCTCGGTGCGCAGGTCCCGATGGAAATGCGCCCAGCCCTCCCCCATCATGTCCGGGATGTGCAGGTAGCCCAGGCGTCCGGTGCTGAGCTCGCGCACCAGCGCGCGCCGGCTGGCCACCCAGTCCTGGTAGCGCAGCCGCCGCTCGTCGGCCAGCGGGACGACCACGACCTGGCGGGTCTCCCCGTGCTGCGCCCGGATGCTCAGCTCGACCGGCTTGCCGGCCGCGCCGACCAGCAGCGGCCAGGGCCCGCGGGCGCGGTCGACCGGCTGCCCGTCCACCGCCACGATCTCGTCGAACCGGCGCGCGGCCACGCCGGGCGCGGCCAGCGGCGAGGCGGCCCGCGGGTCGGACGACTCGCCCGGCAGCACCCGGTCCACCACCCAGTTCCCGCGGGGAACCTGCATGAGGTCCGCGCCCAGCTTGCCGACCGCATCCGGGCCCGCGCCGGCCCGCGGCCGGAAGCTCTCGCCCGCCTTGATCACGTAGGCGTGCGAGGTGCCGAGCTCGCCGAACACCTCCCACAACAGGTCGGTGAAGTCGTCGGCGCCGCGGATCTTGCCCAGCAGCGGCCGGTAGGCGTCCAGCACTCCGTCCCAGTCCACCCCGGACATGTCCGGGGTCCAGAAGTCGCGGCGCATCAGCCGCCCGGCTTCGGCGTAGGCGTGGCGCCACTGCGCGGCCGGGTCCGCGAGGAACCTGGCCCGGGACAGGTCCACGTCGGCCGTCTCGCCGGGGTCGTGGTCGCCGGAACGTTCGGACGGCAGCACGCGCAGGTCATCGTGGTCCTTGACCACGAGCCTGTTCCCGTCGCCGCTGACCTCGAACCAGTCAAGCTCGGCGACGAGCTCGGTGACCTCCCGCTTGCGCAGGTCGAAGCGCTCCAGGATCGGGCGCGGAGGGTCGTCGTCGCCGGGCGCGGCGCCCCCCTCGCCGAGCACGCCTGCCAGCGGCTCGCGCAGCCAGGCCAGGCCGCCCTTGACCGCCCGCAGGCCGGAGTACCTGGCCTCGGCCACCGGCACCGCGACCACCCGGTCCGCGAGGCCTTCCCCGTCGACTGTCGCCATTGTTCGTTCGGCAGAATCTGCTTTTTCCGCCTCAGCAGGCTCAGCACCCACCGGGCGGCCGCCTGGCAGCGGCCCGAACGGCGAAGGGGTCGTCGCGCCGAGCGGGACCAGGTACGGGCGGCTGCCGAACGGGAACGACAGGTCGAACGACTGCGCGTCGTAGACCGGGTCGAAGCTGCGCAGCGATACGAACGCCAGGTACAGGCCGTCGAGCGTGAACACCGGGTCGGTGTCCGCGAACCGTCCGTCGGTAACGTCGGTGATCTCGCCGGCGGGGCTGCTGTCATTGCCGCCTGCGGCGGCGGGGCTGTCATTGCCGCCTGCGGGCGCGATGCGGATGCGGGACAGCGGCTGCGGGCCGGGGTGGGACCAGGCCAGCCACGCGGAGTCCGGGGACCAGGTCAGGCCGGTCACAGGCCCGTCGCCGGACGACGTGACCTCGCTGACACGGCCGGATGCCGCATCTACCACCAGCAGCCTGCCGTCGTGGGCCGCCACGGCGACCGTAGCCCCGTCCGGGGAAGCAGCAAGGTCGGTGACGCTGCCGAGCAGGCCTTCGGCGATCCGAACGGGCGATGGCTCACCGGTCACGGCACCGATTTCCAGGGCGTCGGGGCCGGCGGCGTCGGTGACCCAGACCGCCTTGCCAGTTTCGCCGAGCAGCCGCGGCAGCCGGGCCCGGGCGGAGGGGTCCGCGTGCAGCGCGCGGGCCGGGCCGTCTTTGTGCGTCAGCCAGTGCACGGTGCCGCGCACCTCGATGACGCTGGCCTGCCCGGTGCGGTCGCAGGCCAGGCTGCCCAGGTGGTCCTCGGCGGTGGTCAGCCGGGGCGACAGGGCGGCCGCCGGGGAACCCAGGGACAGGTCGATCCTTCGCGGCTCCGCGTCCGGCGAGTCGAGGATCCAGATATCGCCGGCCACATGGTAGACGATCCGCTGCCCGTCGGTGGCGGGGTTCCTCGCGTACATGCCGTCGTGATCGGTGTGCCTGGTGATGCCGGTGCCGTCCAGGGCGCAGGAGTAGATGTTGCCGGTGCCCTCATGGTCGGAGACGAAGAACAGTCGGCCGCCGATCAGCATCGGGCTGGCCAGCTGGCCGTTGACATCGGAGAGCACCCTGGTGAACAGCGGGTCCTGCGCGGTGCCCGCCTGTCCGCCTGTGGCGGCGGGCGCGACCCACAGCTTGCCCGCGGTGCCACCGCGATACCGCTTCCAGTGCGCCGGGTCGCGGCCCACCCGGCCGGTGAGCAGCGCGGTTCCCTCGTCCTCCAGCGCCAGGTCGGCAACCGGCCCGAACGGCAGCCGCCGCGGCGGCGCGCCGTCGGCCCGGATCGCGTAGGCCCAGCTGAACTGGCGTTTGGCCTGGGCGGCCGCGGTAACAGCCAGGACCTCGCCGGCGGTGGTCCAGCCAACCACCCGGGTGGTCTCGTCACCCCAGTACGTGAGCCTGGTCGCGGCGCTTCCGTCGGTGTCGGCCAGGTACGCCTCCGGGGTGTCGTCCCGCCAGCTTGTCCAGGCGACGTGCGTGCCGTCCCTGGAGAATCGCGGGTCGGCGACCTGCGCGCCGTCGGCGGACAGCCGCCACGCGCGGCCCCCGGCGGCTGGGCCGAGCCAGACGTCGTCCTCGGCCACGAAGACGACCAGATCACCATGTACATGCGGGTAGCGCAGATATCCGGAGGAAGCCACGGGCCAATCCTAGGGGTTCCGCCGGCGTTGCCGGTTCCGCCGCAGACCGCCGGGCTCACAGCCAGCCGCGCTCAGACGCGATCCGCAGCGCCTC
The DNA here is from genome assembly GCA_019246795.1 of Streptosporangiaceae bacterium. Taxonomy (GTDB): domain Bacteria; phylum Actinomycetota; class Actinomycetes; order Streptosporangiales; family Streptosporangiaceae; genus Palsa-504. The sequence goes on from JAFAPY010000130.1 coordinate 4,222, forward strand.
GGCGCGGTTGCGGGCGCCGGTCTTCTGGATGCACGCAGACAGGTAGTTCCGCACCGTGCCCTCCGACAGGTAGAGCTTGCCGGCGATCTCCGCGATCGTGCCGCCATCGCTCGCCGCGACCAGCACGTCGCGCTCGCGCGGGGTCAGCGGGTTGAGGCCCTCGGCCAGCGCGGCGGCGGCCAGGTCCGGGTCGATGACCTTCTCGCCGCCCAGGACCCGCCTGATCGTCTGCACGAGCTTGTCGGCGGGGGCGTCCTTGACGACGAACGCGCAGACGCCGGACTCCATCGCGCGGCGCAGGAACCCCGGCCTGCCGAACGTCGTCAGGATGACCACCTTGGTATCCGGGTTGTCGTTGCGCAGCGCTGCGGCGGCGGCCAGGCCGTCCATGCCGGGCATCTCGATGTCCAGCAGCGCCACGTCCGGGCGGGCCTGCCTGGCGGCCGCCGTGACCTCATCGCCGCGGCCCACCTGTGCGACTACCTCGATGTCGCCCTCGAACGACAGCAGCGCGGCCAGCGCCTCCCGGATCATCGCCTGGTCTTCGGCAAGCAGGACCCTGATCACGCGTGCACGCCGTCCCGGGCGTGAGCGCGGACGGGGGCAGCAGGCACGGTGGCGAGCAGGCGGAAGCCGTGGCTGCCCCGTGACGGCGGCGGGGCGGGGCCGAGCACGAGGCGGCCCCCCACCGCGTCCAGGCGCTCGGACATGCCGCGCAGGCCTGCGCCCGGCGCTCCTGGGACGTAGCCGCGGCCGTCGTCGCTGACCTCCAGGGACAGCTCGCCGCCTTGCCGGGTCAGCCGCATCCGGCAGCGCCTGGCGCCGGAGTGGCGGATCACGTTGGTGACCGACTCGCGCAGGCACCAGGCCAGCGCCGCCTCCGCGTCGGCGTCGAAGGTGCCGGACACGCTGGTCAGCGCCGGGTCGTCGTCGGGTTCGATGCCGGCCGCCTCCAGCGCGGTGCGGGCCGCGATCACCTCGACCGCCAGCGTCGGCCTGCGATAGCCGCTGACCGCCTCCCTGATGTCGTGCAGCGTCTGCCTGCTCACCCGCGCCACCTCGTTGACCTGCTCGGCGGCGCGGTCCCGTTCCGGGCTGGCCGGCAGCCGGGCGAGGATCTTCGCGGCCAGCTCGGACTTCAGCGTGATCATCGACAGCGACTGGCCGGTCAGGTCGTGCATGTCCCTGGCAAGCCGCAGCCGTTCCTCGCTCGCGGCCAGCTTCGCCACCGTCTCACGTGCCTGCGCCAGCTCCCTGGTCAGGGCGGCCTGCCTGCGGGCGCCGATCATGGCCACGCCGACCAGCGCGGTGGGCAGCAGCATGATGAGGAAATCGGATACGCCGACGTGGCCGAGCCAGCTGAACAGTACATATGCTGCGACGGCACCGAGCACCGCGCGGACGGCCAGCCGCGGCTGCGGGATCAGCAGGCCGGCCGCGGCGGACACGTAGATCCACAGCGCGACCGCGCCGCCACCGTAAGCGGCCGAGGCGATCACCGCCAGCGCGGCCAGCGCGGCGAGCCCCGCGTAGGAATACCTGGCCGGAGCGTGCCACCGGGCCAGCACGAGCACGTAGATGACGCAGAACGCGGCGAGGATCGCCAGCGCGCCCGCGATGTACAGCGTGCCGTAGTGGTGCCGGAACAGGTAGACGACCGGCTCGATCAGGTAGACCAGCCAGATGCCGGAGAAGAACATCCGCCACCACGTGCTGCGGTACCTGGGCGGGACCCCGGCGATGATCAGGCTCGGCGGGCGCGCCTTGTCCGGAGTGGCCATCGCGGCGTCACCTCCCGTCCTTCACCGTAACGCCAGCGGGGCGGCAGAGCCCCCGTGCCGCCCGCCGCCCCGCGGCAGCGTCAGACCGTGCGGCACCGTCAGACCGTGCAGCACCGTCAGACCGCGCGGCACCGTCAGACCGTTTCCCCGGTGGAGCGCACCGCCAGCGTGGCCAGGGCGACGAAGATCGCCAGCCAGACAACCAGACCTATTGCGTAGCCCGCCGCCACGCTGGTGCCCTCGATGATGTCAGCGCCGATCTTCACGCCCTGGAAGGTGGGAGTGAACTCGCTGACCTTCCCCAGCACGCCGCTGAACGGGTACCAGATGCCGCCGAGGATGGCGAAGCCGAGGTACATGATCATCGTGACCGGCTGCACCTGGTCCGGCGCGATCCTGTAGCCGATCGCCACCGCCAGCGCAGCGAAGATCGTGGCGCTGAACCAGACGACGATCCCGGTCACCAGCCACTGCCAGGCCGACAGGTGCACGTTGCCGAAGAAGCGGCCGAGCAGGAACACGATCACGATCGACGTCACCGTGATCACCATCGAGACGAGGACCTTGCTGACCACGTAGGCGTACGCGGGCAGCGAGGTGAGCCGCAGCTGCCGGATCCAGCCGTCCTTCTTCTCCTGCGAGATGCGGATCGCGTTGCCGTTCAGCGCGCCGCTGAAGGCGCCGAGCATCGCCATGTCCACCATGTAGAAGGCGCCGAACGAGACGCCGTAGACCGTCGCCTTCACCGACCTGCCGATGATCAGGTAGAGGACCACGGGAAGCATCACGGTGAAGATGAAGTAGCGCTTGTTGCGCATGAGGCGGATGAGTTCGGCGCGGGTCAGCGCCAGTGTCCCTGCCATCTCAGATCGTCTCCCCTGTCGTGACCGCGTTCCCGTTTGCCCTGTCGTCCTCGGCGGTGATAGCCAGGAATGCCTGCTCCAGGCCGAGGCTGGTGACCTCGATCTCCCGCGGCCGGTAGCCGGCGTCGAGCACGGCGTACAGCGTGGCGTCGGAGTCACTGGTCTGGATCTGCACCAGGTCGTGCCGGACCTCCAGGTTGACCAGCCCGGGCAGGCCGAGCAGGAACGGCTCGTCGATCCGGTCCAGCCGGAACGACAGCCGCCTCGCCCCGGCCCGTGCCTTGATCTCGGCCGGGGTGCCGTCCGCGAGCAGCCTGCCCCGGTTGATCACCAGGATCCGGTCCGCCGCCTGGTCGGCCTCCTCCAGGTAGTGGGTGGCGAACAGCAGCGTC
>JAFAPY010000020.1 GCA_019246795.1 Streptosporangiaceae bacterium
GGGGCGTCAGGGACCAGCATCGGCCCGTCCGGATCGCGTGCGGCACGCGCCACCCAGTAGCCGGTACGCCCGGTGTGGTCGCCCGGCCCCCCGATCAGCCCGGCCCGGGCGACCAGCAGCCGCCCGCCCGCCGCCGCCGATGCCTGCTCGCAGGCGACTTTCGCCTGGCCGTACTGCTCGACGCCCGCCTCGTCGCCCGCCGCGGCGGGCAGTACCGGCGCGCTTTCGTCTGCGCCCGGGGTGGCATGTGAGGCGTAGACGCCCAGCGACGAGACATAGGTCCAGTGCGCTGCCCGGTTGCCCAGCACCGCCAGCGCGCCGCGGACGAAGCCGGGCTGCCACGACACCTCGAACACCGCGTCCCAGTCGTGGCCGCGCACCTGGTCGTAGGCCCCGGGATCGCGCCGGTCGGCGCGGACAAGGACCGCCCCGTCCGCGACGGGACCGCTGTCCCCCCGGGCCAGGCAGGTCACCGCGTGCCCGCGGGCGATCGCCTGCCGGGCCAGCTCGCGTCCCAGCCATGCCGTGCCGCCGAGCACCAGAATGTCCATGACCCATGGTGGGCCACCAGGCGGCGTGCCCGCGGCCAGGTTCGCGGAGGGCTTAGCAGGCGGGTTGGCAGCCAGCCGGAAGGGGATGGGTGGCGCAACAAGCGCCATCTGAGGGGATTGGTGGCGCAACAAGCGCCATCTGAGGGGATGGCTGGCGCCGCAACGTGCCCCTTCGGGCGCCCGGCACAGCCAGCAACGCTTGAGGGAGCGTTCAGCCGGCCTTGAGGAAGCCCCGCTACCGTGACCGGCGAGAGCGCGGAGGAAAGGCTGGGCTGATGTTCGACAAGGTGATGAGCGCGTACCGGGGTGCGACATACCAGATCGGGCGTGACCGGCACGGCTACGGGATCTGGACGGTGGCGGCGCCGCGCTCGCAGCCGCTGCAGCGGTGGCCGGAAACCCCGGACGGCTGGGCCGCCGCGTGGGCCAGGTTCACCGAGCTTGAGGTGCCGGAGACGATCGTCGGAGTCGCCAGGCCGCCCCGCGCGGCCTTCGCGCCGGGCGGTCCCGCCATCGCGGCGGCGCTGCTGGGCGCGGGCGTCGCCTTGGGGGTCGCCGGGCTGTTCCCCGCCTACCTGGATGGGGCCAGCCTTGCCAGTCAGCCGTTCCAGCTCGTGGCGCACGTGATCTACCTGGCCGCCTGGACCGCCAGCGCGGCGCTCATCCTCGCAGGCGGGGGCCGGCGGCAGGCGGGGGCGCTGCTCGGCACCGGTGTCAGCGCCGTCACGTCCGGCCTGTTCCTCGCCGACCTGGGCACGGTCATCGCCGGGGGCGCGCACCTGGGCGGCGCGGGCCTGGTGCTCAGCCTTGCCGGCTGGTTGTGCTGCGCCGCGGGATCGGCGGCGGCCCTGCTGGTCGGCCGGGACGGCACCCTCAGCACCGCCCGGCCGGCGGTGCTGGCCAGGCCGCGGGGCGCCGGGCTCGGCCCAGCCGTGCTGCTGGTGCTCGCCGGGCTCGGCGCGGCGGCGGCGTTCGCCCCGTCCTGGGACAGTTACACGCTGCGCATCGCGGCAGGGCAGGCGCGGTATATCACCGCGGGCAACGCCTTCGCCAACCCGGCACCGGTGATCGCCGGCGACGTCATGGTGATGATCGCGCTGGCCGCGGCCGTCATCCTGGCCGCCTTCTGGCGCCCGGCCCGGCACGGGGCGGCGCTGCTGGCCGGGGCCATCATCCCGATGGCAGCGCAGGCCATCTCCGCGCTGGTCCAGGTGGGCCAGGGGGCACCGCCCGCGCAGTTCGGCATCTCGCCGGCGCAGGCCAGCCAGCTCGGGCTGACGATCAGCTCCGGCGTCACGCCGGCGTTCTGGATCTACTGTGCCTTCCTGATCGTGCTGGCCGTCTGCTGCGCCTGGATGCTGTTCATCCCGGACCATGTGCCGCCTGCCGCGCCGATTTACCCGAACGAACCGATTTACCCGAACGAGCAGTGGCGCCCCGCCTCCGATACCGCTGTGCCGGTCCCGCTAGAGTCCGGAGAAGACGCACGATCGAAGGGGTGAGAACCGATGCCGACTCGTACCGCGCGCACCGGCTGGACCGGGACCCTGGAGCAGGGCCGCGGGCTGGTGGAGCTGACCAGCTCCAAGCTCGGCACCTACGAGGTGTCCTTCCCCAGGCGCACCGCCGATGACGCGGACGGGCATACCAGCCCTGAGGAGCTGGTCGCGGCCGCGCACTCCGCGTGCTACGCGATGCAGCTGTCCGCGCTGATCGCTCAGGCCGGCGGCACGCCGCAGGCCCTGGACGTGCAGGCCGACGTGTCGCTGGGGCCGGATTCGGCCGGCGGCCTCCGGCTGGCCGGCATCAAGCTCACCGTGCGCGGCGAGGCCGAGGGCCTGGATGCCGCCCAGTTCCGTAAGGCGGCCGAGGACGCGAAGGCCAGCTGCCCGGTCAGCAAGGCGCTCACCGGCGTGGACATCACCCTGGACGCCCGCCTGGAGGACTAAGGCCGCGCGGCGGGCGCCGGTAGCGGCGCACCTGCGCCTCATGCGTGCCGCGCAGCCACTGCGGGCATTGCCCGCCCAGCCGCGGGTCGCGGACCGGCCGCCCGGCCGCGAGGGCATCCAGGTATGCCGCATCCATCGAAAGGCGCCGGCGGAACCCGGCGGCGTCCCCGACGTGCCCGTGGCCGGGCACCACCTGGCGCACCCCGGCCACCGCCGCCAGCCGCCGCAGCCCGGTCCGGTAAGCGCCGAGCGGGTCGGTCGCGTCCAGGTCCAGCAGCGGTATCTCGACGTCGGAGCACATGTCCCCGGCGACGAGGACCCCGGTGCCCGGCAGGAACACCGCACCGTGGCCGGGGGCATGCCCGTCGTGCACGATCACCTCGGCCGTCGGCCCGTGCCACGGGATGGCCGGGGCATCCAGCGGGATCAGCCGCCCGATGAGCAGCCGGTCATGGCCCGGGGCCGACTCAGCGGCCTGGGCCAAGATGGCGTCCCGCGCGGTCTGTGCTGCGCGGACCGCAGCGGCCGCGGCGTAGCGGGGCGCGTCGCCGAGCTCCCGGCTCCACAGCACATGATCCCAGTGCGGGTGCGTCGACCAGGCCACCGCCGGCCGCAGCCCGCGGCCAGCCAGCCCGGCAGACAGCCCGGCCAGTTCGGCCACGGTCACCGCCGGGTCGATGACCAGGCAGCCGCCGCCGCCGCTCAGCACAACCGTGGTCGTGGTCAGGTCATAGGAACTGGTCGCGACGAGCACGCCCGGCGCGATCTCCGTCAGCATCTCAGCCATCTGAAAGGCTCCATTCTTCCTTCAACCGCCAGGCCGGGGATGAACCGCCAAATCCGAGGACATTCCCGCGCAGAAGACCGGTAAGCGGCCCAAGGGGTGGCGGACGATATCTGTCTGCCCGCGATGGCAGAAAGATGATCTGTGTGCCCGTGAATGGCATAAACGTGATCTGTATGCCCGTGAATGGCGGAAACATGCCGTAAGTCGCCTGTGCATTGGCTGTGGAGGTCCTGTGCACAACAGCTCCAGGCCTGTGAAGACGCAGAGGAAATCCGGGGATACCGATGCATTCCCGCTCACGTAATAAGTACGTAACCTGCGAGAACGCTATCCACACCCTGTGCATGAAAGGAATCTGTAATTGTCCACATGCCACGCCGTGATAGCGCAGAAATAAACCAAAAACTTATCTTAGATATATTCGTCTGTTATTCAGAGTAGGGACCGTGGATGCTTAAAACAGCAGACGGTGAGCCCCGAGCGCTTGGAAGGGGGAATACGTTGGCGGCATACGCGCCCTGGGACGGACCAGGAGCGCGGTGACGACAGGCAGCGTCCTCCACGAGGCAGAGCCGCCCGCTACTGCGCGGCGCTCACCGCTGGCTCAACGGGAGGGCTGGACATGGGCATCAAGATCCGCCCTCGTGACACTAGCGTGCACGAGGACGACTGGCTCGAGGTGAGCGCCTGGCTCGCCGCACTCCGGCACGACGGGCGTGCTGAGCCGTCCGGCGAGGGCCATGCCGAGGCGGCCCGCGGCAGCGATCGCCGGCCGCCAGCCGCCGCCCCGGACCGGGCGGCTGCCGATGGCAGGACCGGTGTCCCCTCCCGGGTCCGTGATCGTTCCAGACATACCGAGCGGCCCGTGATCGGTGAGCAGCTACGGATGCCGATCACCTGGTGCGAGATGGGATCGTGCATCTCCTGGCATGCCGATCGCGCAGCGCTCGGCGAGGCCGACAACCGTGCTCGCGCCATCTGCGCCGGCTGGCGTGTCGATGCTTTCGGCCGGCTGGCCTGCCCGCAGTGCCAGCAGGCCGATCCAGGCTTCCGCGCCTGCTACCCGGTCGTGATGTGGAACCGGAACGAGGCGATCCGCATGGCCGCCCGTGCCGCCGCCGTGCTCAGCGGCCATGCCTAAGGAGGCCTTCGCCAGCGAATCGCATGCACATGCATGCGGCTGTCTGCCTGCTCGCGACGGCTGGCTGATGCTGGCGGCAGAGATGGCTGGCCTGGCCGACGACGGCCGCCGGGCGCGGATCGCCACGTACACGATCGGCGGAGGGTCCAGGTCGATCACCGCGGCGCGGGACTTCACCGTTGCCACCCTGCATCGCTGGGGCGCGGCGGAACGCATCTCCGACATCGCGGTCGTGGTGTCCGAGCTGCTGACCAACGCGCTGCGGCATGCCTTGCCAGCCTGCGGCGATACCCGGCTCCGGCGGAGGATCAGGCTCGGCCTGGTGCAGCTCGGACCGTGCGTGCTGTGCGCGGTGTCCGACCCGAGCACAACGGCCCCGGTGCCGCAAACGCCCGGCTCCCTCGCCGAGAGCGGCCGCGGACTGCAGATCGTCTGCGCGCTCAGTGACCAGTGGGGTTACACCACCTCAGGGCAGGCCGGGAAGGTGGTGTGGGCCGTACTGGGCCAGCGGGCTGATCGGGGAGCCACGCACCACCCTTCGTTCGGGATCATCGGCAGGCCAGCCTGACCGCCAGCGGCAGCGCCTCCGGCGGGCAGCCGCAGCTCTCCCGGCCGTCCCCGGTCCGGCTGCGGCCGGCGGATGCCGCTACCTGCCGGCCGGCGCCGCGGCGGCCACAGGCTCGGGTCCGGCTGCCGCGTGCACCGCTGCCGAACGCCGGCGCCCGACGGCCGCCGCAGCGGCGGAGCCGGCCAGCGACAGCAGCGCGGAGATGGCCAGTGCGGGACGGTACCCGGCGACGACCCCCGCGGCGGATGCCAGCGAGCCGTGCGCGGTGAACACCGCGGTCACCACCGCGACCCCGAACGCCCCGCCGAACCGCTGCATGGTGTTGTTCACGCCGGACGCGGTGCCGATCCGGGCAGGGGGCACGGCGCCGAGCGCCGCCGAGGCCACCGTCGGGATCGACATCGAGATGCCCACCCCCGCGATGATCAGCGGCGCGACAAACCGCCCGTATCCTCCGGCCGACGAGGCGAGCACGGCGACCCAGGCCAGCCCGCCAGCCTGCAGCGCGAGCCCGGTGACCAGCAGCGGCCTGGTGCCGATCCGGTCCGCGGCGGCGCCGGCGAGCGGCGCGATCACCATCGGCGTCGCGGTCCACGGCAGCAGCCGGATCCCGGCTGCCAGCGGCCCGTAGCCGAGGCCGAGCTGGAAGTACTGCGTGGTCAGGAACGCGGCGGAGAAGATCGCCGCGGACTGCAGGAACGCGGTGGCGTTGGCCGCGGCGAAGGCACGGCTGCGGAACAGCGGCAGCGGCACCATCGGGTCGGCCGCCGCCCGCTCGCGCAGGCCGAACCCGCCCAGCAGCGCCACCCCGCCTGCCAGCAAGGCGATGACGTACCCGTCGCCCCAGCCGGAACCGCCGGCCCGCACCAGGCCCCACGTGATCGCCAGCGCGGCGCCGGCGATCAGCGGCAGCGCCGGCAGGTCAAGGCGCCGCGCAGGGCCGTAGCTCTCCGGCAGCAGCCGGGCCGACGCCGCAGCCGCAGCGAGCCCGATCGGCACGTTGACCCAGAAGATCCAGTGCCACGACAGCGACTGCACGACGCCGCCGCCGACCAGCGGCCCGGCGGCCACGGCCAGCCCGGCGATGCCGCCCCAGATTCCGACCACGGTGCTGCGCCGGGACGCCGGGAAGGAGCTGGTCAGGATCGTCAGGCTGAGCGGCGTCACGACCGCGGCACCGAGGCCCTGCACCGCCCGTGCGGCGATCAGCGTGGCCGCCGTGGGCGCCAGCGCGCACGCCGCCGAAGCGGCGCTGAACAGGATCAGGCCGGCGACGTACACCCTGCGCCGGCCGAGCCGGTCGCCGAGCGCGGACGCGGTGATGATCCCGGAGGCGAAGGCGAGGCCGTAGGCGTTGACCGTCCACTCCAGCGTGGCCATGGTGCCGCCGAGTTCGGCGTGGATCGCGGGCAGCGCGGTGACGACGACGAGCGCGTCCAGCGCGACCATGAAGAAGGCGACCGATGTCAGCAGCAGACTCGCCGCCGGCCGGGCGCGGGTGGTGGTCTCCATCGGGAGCCGCCTTTCAGGTCCGGTGTTGAAGCCCTCACCCTCCCGACGGCGTGCCGCGGCCCGTTTCGACACCTGCCGCCAGGATTTTTCTACGGCGGCCCGCCGCTCCCGGCCCTCCTGCGGCGCAGCCCGTGCTGCAGCGCCGCGTTGCCCAGCGACCGTTCGGCGCGTGCCCATGCAGCGGCGGCCTCGTCGGCCCGGCCGGCCCGCTGCAGCAGGTCGGCGTGCGCCGCGTGCAGCGGCGCGTACCCGGTCAGCGCGCCGGAGGCCAGCACGGGCTCCAGGACCGCCAGCCCGGCGTGCGGGCCGTCCGCCATGCCGACCGCCACCGCCCGGTTGACCTCGACCACCGGGGACGGGGCCAGCCGCGCCAGCGCTCCGTACAGCGCCGCGATCTGCGGCCAGTCCGTCGCATCGACGCTGTCCGCTGCCGCGTGCAGCGCCGCGATCGCGGCCTCTGTCTGGTAGCGGCCCGGGCGGCGCCGGGCCACCGCGGCATCGAGGATCGCGGTGCCCTCGGCGATCAGCGCCTTGTCCCACCGGCTGCGGTCCTGGTCCGCGAGCAGGACCGCGCCGCCGCCGTCCTGCCGCGCCGCCGCCCTGGAGTGGTGCAGCAGCATCAGCGCGAGCAGGCCCGCGGTCTCGGTGTCGTCCGGCAGCAGCCGGTGCAGCAGCCGGCCGAGCCAGATCGCCTCCTCGCACAGGCCGGCGCGGATCAGCTGGCTGCCCTCGCTGGCCGCGTAGCCCTCGTTGAACACCAGGTAGATGACGGCTCGCACGTCGTCGAGACGGCTGGCCAGGGCGTCGGCGCCGGGCACCTCGAACCGTATGCCGGACTGGGATATCTTCCGCTTGGCGCGGACCAGCCGCTGCGCGAGCGTGGCCTCGGGCAGCACGAACGCGGCTGCGATCTGCCGCGTGGTCAGCCCTGCGACATAGCGCAGCGTCAGCGCCACCCGGACCTCCAGCGCCAGCGCCGGGTGACAGCACGCGAACATCAGGCCCAGCCGGTCGTCACCGCCGACCGTCCCGGGCGCGGTCCCGGCGCCCGCGGCGGCGTCCAGCAGCGCCTGCGGGTCGACCGCGACCGCGCGGTTGTGCCGGAGCTGGTCGATCGCCTTGCGCCACGCCGTCGTCATCAGCCAGCCGCCGGGGTTGGGCGGGGTCCCGTCCCGCGCCCATGCCCGTGCCGCGGCCGCGAAAGCCTCGGCCGCGGCGTCCTCGGCCGCCTGCAGGTCGCCGAGCCGCCGGGCAAGCGTCGCGACCACCGACGACCATTCGTCCCGGTACGCGCGCTCCAGGGCGCCCGCGGCATCGGTGCCCACGGGCCTCACGCGAGCGCGGCCTGCCAGCGCGTGCCGGTGCGGACCGCGCGCACCTCGGTCACGCCGTACGCGGTGTTCGGCATGCGCGCCGCCCACTCCAGCGCCGTGTCGAGATCCGGCACGTCGATCAGGAAGAACCCGAGCAGGTGCTCCTTGGTCTCCAGGAACGGGCCGTCGGTGAGCAGCCGCTCCCCGCCGCGCACCCGTACGCTGGTCGCAGTGTCGGCCCCGGCCAGCTGCTCGGCGCCGAGCAGGATCCCGGCCTGCTTGGCAGACCTGCCGTAGGCAACCCACGCCTCACCGAGCTCGGCGTCAGGCAGCGGGCTGGTGCCCGGTGCCGCGTAGATCAGCAGCGCGTACTTCATGATGCCTCCTCATGTCCTCCTCTGCTCCTTCTACGCGCGGCCCCCGCCGTCCTCGACAAGGCCGTAACACCGCTGCCCGTTCTGGATCATGGATTTTTTTTATCCCGAACGAGCGATGATGACACGTCCTCAGCCACGCTTGGCGGCACCGCTGGCAGCGTAAAGTTGCTTCGTGGCAGATCCGCACGGCTATCGGCCCGGACCGGGGGAGATTCCCGACTCACCCGGGGTCTACCGTTTCCGTGACGCCCGCGGCCGGGTGGTCTACGTCGGCAAGGCCAAGTCGCTGCGTTCGCGGCTGAACTCCTACTTCGCCGACTACGCCAGCCTGCACCCGCGCACCCAGGCGATGCTGAGCACGGCCGCCGGGGTGGACTGGACCGTGGTCGGCACCGAGGTGGAGGCGCTGCAGCTGGAGTACTCCTGGATCAAGGAGTTCGACCCCCGGTTCAACGTCAAGTACCGGGACGACAAGAGCTACCCGTACCTGGCCGTGACCATGAGCGAGGACTACCCGCGGGTCATGGTGATGCGCGGCGCCAAGCGGAAGGGCACCAGGTACTTCGGCCCGTACAGCCACGCCTGGGCGATCCGCGACACGGTGGACACGCTGCTGCGGGTGTTCCCGGTGCGCACCTGCTCGGCCGGGGTGTTCAAGCGCTCCGGGCAGATCGGCCGCCCCTGCCTGCTCGGCTACATCGGCAAGTGCTCCGCGCCGTGCGTCGGCCGGATCAGCGCGGAGGACCACCGCAGGCTCGCCGAGGATTTCTGCGACTTCATGGCCGGCCAGACCCACCGGTTCGCGTCCCGCCTGGAAGCGGAGATGCGGGAGGCGGCCAGGAACGAGGAGTTCGAGCGCGCGGCGCGGCTGCGCGACGACCTGCGGGCACTGGAACGGGCGGTGGAGAAGCAGGCGGTAGTGCTCGGCGACGGCACCGACTGCGACGTGATCGCGCTGGCCGAGGACCAGCTCGAGGCGGCAGTCCAGGTGTTCTACGTGCGCGGCGGCCGGGTCCGGGGCCAGCGCGGCTGGGTGCTGGACAAGGTCGAGGACGTGGGCCGGGCCGGCCTGGTCGAGCACTTCCTCGGCCAGGTCTACGCCGATGCCCCGGCCGGCGCCGAGGCGGTCAACGCCGGGATACCCCGCGAGGTGCTGGTTCCCGAGCTGCCGCCGGACCCGGTGTCGATGTCGCAGTGGCTGGGCGAGCGGCGCGGCGGCCCGGTCAGCCTGCGCGTGCCGCACCGCGGTGACAAGAAGGCCCTGCTGGAGACCGTCGCCCGCAACGCCGCCGAGACGCTGGCCTTGCACAAGACCCGCCGCGCCAGCGACCTGACCACGCGGAGCAAGGCGCTGAGCGAGATCGCCGACGCGCTGGGCCTCGACGACGCGCCGCTGCGGATCGAGTGCTACGACGTGTCCAACCTGGCCGGCACGCACGTGGTCGCGTCGATGGTCGTGTTCGAGGACGGCCTGCCCCGCAAGAGCGAGTACCGCAGGTTCTCGATCAGGGGCCTCGACGGCACCGACGACATCTCCGCGATCCGGGAGGTGATCACCCGCAGGTTCCGCCGCTACCTGGACGAGCGCGAGCAGACCGGCGAGCTCGACGTGCTCGGGGATCCGCAGGGGCTCGACGAAGCGGCCGACGGGGTGGCCGGCGCGACGCCGCGGAAGTTCGCTTACCCGCCGAACCTCGTCGTCGTCGACGGCGGCCCGGCCCAGGCGGCAGCGGCGGCCAGGGCGCTGGCCGGGCTCGGCATCGACGACATCGCGGTCTGCGGGCTGGCCAAGCGCCTGGAAGAGGTGTGGCTGCCCGGCGAGGAGTTCCCGGTCATCCTGCCGCGCAGCAGCGAGGGGCTGTACCTGCTGCAGCGGGTCCGGGACGAGGCACACCGGTTCGCCATCGCCTACCACCGGCACAAGCGCGGCAAGGCGGCCACCGCCAGCGCGCTGGATGACGTGCCCGGACTCGGCCCGGCCCGCCGCGCCGCGCTGCTGCGGCGCTTCGGCTCGGTACGCAAGCTGCGCGCCGCCAGCACCGAGGAGATCGCGGCGGTGCCCGGCATCGGCCCGCGGCTGGCGGCCACGGTCGCCGCCGCCGTCGCGGGGGGGCCAGGGCCCGCCGCAGGCGGCCCCGTCGGCGCAGCCGACCAGGTCGGCAGAGCCAGCAGGGTCGGCCCCCCCGGACAAGCACAGCCGGGGGGCCACGATGCCGGACGCTGACAGCCGCGCCGGCATCGTGGTGATCACCGGGCTGTCCGGTGCGGGCCGGGCCACCGCCGCCAAGTCCCTTGAGGACCTCGGCTGGTTCGTGGTGGAGAACCTGCCGCCCAGCCTGCTGCCCACGATGGCCGACCTGGCGGCACGGGCCAACGGGGTCAATGGGTCGGTGTCGCGGATGGCCGCGGTCGTGGTCGACGTCCGCAGCCGGGCCTTCGGCACCGACCTCAAGTCCGCCATCAGCGAGCTCGCCGCGCGCGGCGTTGCCGTGCACCTGGTGTTCCTGGAGGCAGCCGACCAGACGCTGGTGCGCCGGTTCGACAGCGAGCGCCGGCCGCACCCGCTGCAGGGCGACGGCGGGGTCACCGACGGCATCGCGGCCGAACGCGAGCTGCTGCGCGAGGTCCGCGGCGATGCCGACCTGGTCGTCGACACGTCCAGCCTGAACGTGCACGAGCTGCGCGCCAGGATGCGCGACTACTTCAGCAGCGGCACCAGCGCGGGCCCGCGGCTTTCCATCGTCTCGTTCGGCTACAAGTACGGCCTGCCGGTCGACGCCGACCTGGTGATCGACTGCCGGTTCCTGCCGAACCCGCACTGGGTCGCCGAGCTTGCCCCGATGACCGGCCAGGACGCCCCGGTGCGGGACTACGTGCTGTCCCGGCCCGGCGCTGAGGAGTTCCTGCGCAGCTACACCGAGTTGCTCGAGGTGATGCTTCCCGGGTACGAACGCGAGGGCAAGCGCTTCGTGGCGCTCGCGGTGGGCTGCACCGGCGGGAAGCACCGCAGCGTGACGATCGCGGCCGAGCTCGCGGCGCGCATGGCCGGCGCGGGCGCCGACGTGCAGGTCGTGCACCGGGACCTGGGGCGGGATTGAGACCATGAGTGCTGTCGCGCTCGGCGGCGGCCACGGGCTGGCCGCGTCGCTGTCGGCGCTGCGCCGGGTGACCATTGAGCGGCCGCGCGGCGGCTCGCCCGACGCGCGCGCTCCGGCAGGTACTGACCTGACCGCCATCGTGACCGTCGCCGACGACGGCGGGTCCAGCGGCAGGCTGCGCCGCGGCTACGGCGTGCTGCCCCCCGGCGACCTGCGGATGGCGCTGGCCGCGCTGTGCGGGGACGACGAATGGGGCACCACCTGGAGCAGGGTGGTCCAGCACCGGTTCGGCGGCGACTGCGAGCTGGCCGGCCACACCGTCGGCAACCTGCTCATCGTCGCGCTGTGGGACCTGCTCGGCGACACCGTCGCCGGCCTGGACTGGGTGGGCAGGCTGCTCGGCACCGGCGGCCGTGTGCTGCCGATGGCCGCGGTCCCGCTGGACATCGTGGCCGAAGTGGTCGGCGCGGACCCGGCGCGCCCGGGCGAGGTCAGCACGGTCCGGGGACAGGTGGAGTGCGCGATGACGCCCGGCCAGGTGCGATCGATCTCGCTGGAGCCCGCCGACCCGCCCGCGGTGCCGGAGGCGGTCCGCGCGGTGCTCGACGCGGACTGGGTGGTGTTCGGCCCGGGGTCCTGGTTCACCAGCGTGCTGCCGCACCTGCTGGTGCCGCAGCTCGCCGAGGCGCTGGACGTCACCCCGGCGCGGCGGCTGGTCGTGCTCAACCTGGCGCCGCAGCCGGGGGAGACGGACGGCTTCTCGCCGCACAAGCACCTCGAGGTCCTCGCCGGCCACGCGCCCGGCCTTACCGTAGACGTAGTGCTGGCGGACGCCAGGGTCGCGGCCGCCGGGACGCTGGCCGACCTGGAGAAGGCGGCCGGCGTGCTCGGCGCGCGGCTGGTGACGGCCGATGTGGCCGCGGCCGACGGCACGCCGCGCCATGACCCGGTGCTGCTGGCCAAGGCATACTCGCAGATATTCCAAGGGGGTGCGACGCGGAATGGCGATGACCGGCGTGGTGAAAGACGAGCTCAGCCGGGTGCCGGTGACTAAGCCGTGCTGCCGCAAGGCTGAGGTCTCCACGCTGCTCAGGTTCGCCGGGGGACTGCACCTGTCCGAGGGCCGGGTGGTGATCGAGGCGGAGCTGGACACCGGCGCGGCGGCCCGGCGGCTGCGGGCGAACATCTCCGAGGTGTTCGGCCACCCCGCCGAGTTCCTGGTGCTCGCGCCTAGCGGCCTGCGCAAGACCAGCCGGTACCTGGTGCGGGTGAGCAAGGGTCAGGCGGGGGAGACCCTGGCCCGCCAGGCCGGGCTGATCGACGGCCACGGCCGGCCGGTGCGCGGACTGCCCCGGCAGGTGGTGGCCGGCGCCGCCTGCGACTGCGAGGCCGCCTGGCGCGGCGCTTTCCTCGCCCACGGGTCACTGACCGAGCCGGGCCGGTCCATGGCACTGGAGATCACCTGCCCGGGCTCGGAGGCGGCACTGGCACTGGTCGGCGCCGCGCGGCGGCTGAAGGTGCACGCCAAGGCGCGGGACGTGCGCGGCGTGGACCGGGTGGTGATCAGGGACGGCGAGGCGATCGCCGCCATGCTGACCAGGCTCGGCGCGCACCAGGCCGTGCTGGCCTGGGAGGAGCGGCGGATGCGCCGCGAGGTCAGGGCCACCGCGAACCGGCTGGCCAACTTCGACGACGCGAACCTGCGCCGCAGCGCCAGGGCCGCGGTCGCGGCCGGCGCCCGGGTGGAGCGCGCCCTGGAGATCCTCGGGCCGGACGCCCCGCAGCACCTGACGATGGCAGGCAGGCTGCGGATGGCGCACCGGCAGGCCAGCCTGGAGGAGCTGGGCCAGCTGGCCGACCCGCCGCTGACCAAGGATGCCATAGCGGGCCGTATCCGCCGCCTGCTGGCCATGGCCGACCGCCGCGCCTTCGAGCAGGGCATCCCGAACACCGAAGCCTGCCTGACCGCCGACATGCTTCCGTGACGTTCAGGGCAGGCCCCTGACGTCCAGGTCGGGCCCACAGGGTGTTCGCGTGTCGCTGCAGCGAAATGTCAGCAGTGACCGCCGACGCCACCACGGATGCAGACGATGCGGTCCTTCCGGCCGGAATGACGCCGGACTGGATGGACGACGAAACGTGGGCGGCAGTCTGCGCCGCCACCGCGGCCGAGGGCGAGCCGCCGGATCTCGGCGAGCAACCGGAGCCGCCTGATCTCGACGGGGAAGCGCAGCCCGGTCCTGACGAGGACCCGCACGTGCCCGATGTCCATGACGGCCCGGCGACCGGGTTCGTCGCCCGAAGCGGAACCCGCAGTTCCGCCTCGCCGCCGAGATGACAGACTGAGCCGAGACACGCGGACGCTGCGCAACCAGGGAGCGTGAGGGCAATGAGCGATCAGCCGGTCAAGGGATCCCCGGCTGTGCGGTCGACGCTGGGCGGGAGCCCGTTCCCGCCGATCGCCGAGTACGGGTTCCTCTCCGACTGCGAGGTGTGCGCGCTGG
>JAFAPY010000157.1 GCA_019246795.1 Streptosporangiaceae bacterium
GCGACCTGTGCAGCGTCCGGGCGATGATCACCTCCTGGCCCGGCTGGCCGATCGCCAGGCAGAGCGCCTGGTTGCCGTGGGTGGATCCGGCCACGGAGAGCCTGCACCAGTCGGCGCCCCACAGCGCGGCCGCGCGCCTCGGCGTCGGCCCGCAGGGCGTCGGCGTGCTTGATCGCCTCCAGCCCGCCGTACAGCGGCACGTCGCCCGCCACCACCGCGCCGACCAGGTCCTGGCGGGCGTGGTGGCCGGGGATGGACATCGGCGTGAGCCGGCCCTGGCTGGCCCGGCGGGTCCAGTCCAGCCAGGCGGCCAGCAGCGGGGCGTCCGCCGCCAGCCCGAGCGGGTCCGCCAGGTCGGCAATGCCCGTGATCACCGGTCCAGTCTGCGGCATGGCACGCTGCACGGCCCGTCCGGCATGACGCAACAGCGCCGCCGGCCCGAACGGGCCCGGGTGCGCGCCCGGCCAGCCCTGTCCCGTGCCGCCTAACGCGGCTGGGATTGCCCGCTTTGCAGCTGGCCCGCGCTGGCCTGCGCGTCCTGGTGGCCTGCCTGCGCGGCGGCCTCGCGTTCGGTTTCCGCGTTGATCTCGGCGCCGATCAAGACGGCCAGCCCGGTCAGGTAGAGCCAGAACAGCAAGATGACCACCCCGGCCAGCGCGCCGTAGGTCTTGCCGTAGGAGCCGAACTTCGACACGTAGAAGGAGAACCCCAGCGAGGCCAGCAGGAAGATCACCGTGCCGACCAGGCCGCCGGGGCTGACCCACTGCCAGCGGGGCGTCTCCCGGTTCGGGCCGAAGAAGTAATAGACCGAGAACAGCAGCGTGATCAGCACCACCGCGGCCACCCAGCGCACCACCGTCCACACCACGGTGAATGCGGTCCCGGTGATGCCGATGTGGCCCGCGATCCCGGACCCGATCGACCCGCCGAACACGATCAGCGCCGCGGCGGCGGCGCCGAGCACCAGCGTGGCCACCATCAGCGGGATCGCGTACAGCCGCCGGGGCAGGAACTTGCGGTCGACCGGGACCTCGTAGGCGATGTCGAGGCCCTGCTCCAGCGCCGACATGCCGCCGGACGCGCTCCACACGGCGATGACGATGCCGATGATCAGCGCGGTGAGCGCACTGGCCGACGAACGGGTGGTGGCCTGCGTGACGGCCTGCTTGAATACGTCAGAGGCGCCCGGCGGCAGCGCCTTGTCCAGGCCGTTGACCAGGTGCTGCACCGTGCTGGAGTTGACGTGCAGCAGCCGGGCCAGGCCCAGCAGGGCGATCAGCGACGGGACCAGCGCCAGGAACCAGTGGTAGGCCAGGCTCGCCGCGGTCATGCTGCACCGGTCCAGGACGAACTTCTTCCCGGTCCGCTTGAGCGTGTACTTCCAGCCGGCGCCGCCGAGCTCCAGCGGAGTCTCAGGGCCGCCGGATACCTTGTTCTGCGGCGGTATCGTCTCGGTGGACTTGGCGCCGTCGGCTGCCGTATGCCTGCCGCGGCGCGGATTCGAGGCGGTCATGATTTCCTCCCCGGGCTTTGCAAGTCCGTAGCCTGCTACCCGCCTGCCGGCGATCTAACCCGGGCGCCGACCGGACCTGTACCATTGCCCGGGAAGGCGTCATACTTGACAGCACGTAGTCCCTTCGTGGAGGTCGCACCGCTTGGCGAGCAAGGCCCACCGCGTCGTTAAGGGCCTCGTCGGGGGGTGGGCGCTTCTCGCCGGGGTCATCCTTACCGGATGCGGCGCGCCCCAGTACACCTACGTGGCCAACTCCGGCCAGGGCACCTATTTCAAGGTGCCGGACAACTGGCACAAGATCGGGGCAGGCGCGCTGTCGGCGGAGCTGAGAACGGCAACCGGCGGCTCGTCGGACGCCTGGACGGTCGCGTATGAGGCGGGCAGCAAGCCGACGGCCAGCGATTTCTTGTCCTTCGCCAGCAGCCATCCGTTCGTGTTCGCCGAAACCGGCACGCTCAGCCCCAGCGCGAGCAGCCAGCTGTCCTACGACACGCTGCGCGACTTCTTCCTGCCCGTCACCGCCACCGCGCGGCAGAGCGCGGCCACGGCCGGGTTCCCCCTCACCAACTTCCAGCAGATCCGCGATCAGGTGCTCACGCTCGGCCAGGGCGTGCACGGGGTGCGGGAGACCTACGATTACACCTACACCGGCGGGATCGCCGACACCTTCGACGAGATCGCGCTCACCAACGCCGACCAGACCCAGATCTACCTCCTCGTTGTCCACTGCACAACCACGTGCTACAGCAGCGACCAGTCCCAGATCAACGACGTGATGTCGTCGTTCACCATCAGGAGCCCGTGAATGACTAAGGCCCAGCTCTCCGGGGAGCCCGCCGCCGAAGGACTCGCACCGCCGGGCGGGCGGCCCAGAGACGAGGACCGCAAGACCCGCAAGCCCATGGCGCTGTGGGACCGGATCAAGTTCCTGCTCCTGCTCGGCCTGATCTGGTTCATCCTGGTCTGGTCGGTGATGGCCAACGACCCCCTGGTCGGGTTCTCCGACGCGCTGAAGATCGAGGTCCGGGCCGGCTGGTGGGTGTTCGTGCTGCTCGGCCTGGAGGCGCTGCGGCAGGTGCACTTCCTGATCAGCGAGCACTGGGCGGCCTACTACCGGTTCTGGACCCGGACGGTCTTCGGCGGTATCGAGCGGGTCAGCCACCGCCGGATCTCCGACTGGTCAAGGTACCGGATCCGGCGGCTGCTGACCTGGGTGTTCTGGATCGCCATCATCGCGGTGGTGACCGGCAAGGTCATCCACACCACGCCGATGCTGGCCCTGCTGCGGGCGCCGCAGCTGATCTGGCACGTGCTGCCGTTCGTGCTGCAGCTCGCCTTCGCGTTCGTGTTCATCGTGTTCCAGTTCGTCGGGCTGTTCTGGTTCTTGTCCCGCGGCGGGGTGGACGTCTACTACCCCGACGATATCAAGACCAGGTTCTCCGATGTCTGGGGCCAGGACCACGTGCTGGAGCGGGTCAAGGAGAACATCCTGTTCCTGGAGAATCCCGAGGTGGTCGAGGAAAAGGGCGGCTACGTGCCCGGCGGCCTCCTGCTCTGGGGTCCCCCGGGCACCGGCAAGACGCTGATGGCCGAGGCGGTGGCCGGCGAGACCGGCAAGCCGTACGTGTTCGTCGACCCCGGCGCCTTCATCAACATGTTCATGGGCGTGGGCATCCTGAAGGTCAAGTCGCTGTTCCGTAAGCTGCGCCGGCTGGCCCTGCGCTATGGCGGCGTGATCGTCTTCTTCGACGAGGCCGACTCGCTCGGCAACCGCGGCCAGCTCACGCAGGGCGGCGTCGGCGGCGGGCGGGGCATCGCCTCGCCCGCGCCGTTCGCGCCCGCGGGCTGTCACGGCTTGTCCTACCTGTCCCACGACACGCAGTGGCTGCTGACCAAGCGCGCGATGGACTCGGCGGTGCCCGAGGAGCCGGACACCCGGCGTAGCCGGCAGATCGTCGGCGGCCTCATGAACGGAGGAGGCGGCGGCGGCGGCATGGGCACGCTGCAGGCCCTGCTCACCGAGCTGTCCGGGCTGAAGAAGCCGCGCGGCTTCGTCAACCGCTACGTCCGGCGGATCCTGGGCATGCGGCCCAAGCCGCCGCCCAAGTACCGGATCCTGGTCATGATGGCCACCAACATGCCGTCCGCGCTTGATGAGGCGCTGCTGCGCCCCGGCCGCATCGACCGCATCTACAAGGTCGGCTACCCGTCGAAAGCCGGCCGGATCCGCACCTACGAGGGATACCTCACCAAGGTGCGGCACGAGCTGACCGCCGAGCAGGTCGACAAGCTGGCGACCATCACCCCCTACGCCACGGGCGCCACCATCAAGGACCTGGTCAACGAGGCGCTCATCACCGCGATCAGGGGCGGACGCGACGTCATCACCTGGCCGGACGTGATCAGGGCCAAGCAGCTCAAGGAGCTCGGGCCGCCCGAGGACGTGGAGTACATCGAGCGGGAGCGGCACGCGGTCGCGGTGCACGAGGCCTGCCACGCGCTGGTGGCCTTCCGGATGCGGCAGCACATGGAGATCGACATCGCCACGATCGAGAAGGGCAGCGACTACCTCGGCATGGTGGCTAGCATCCCTCCGGAGGACCAGTTCACCCGGTGGCGCAGCGAGTACGAGACCGACATCCTGGTGTCGCTGGCCTCCCTGGCCGGGGAGCGGATGTTCTTCGATTCCGACAGCTCCTCCGGCGTGTCCGGGGACCTGGAGTCGGCGACCACGGTCGCGTCGTTCATGGAGGGCTTCTGGGGGATGGGCACCACGGTGTCCTCGTACTCCACGGCCAAGCGGCTGGAGGTCGGGGCGCCGGGCGGCGGGCGCGGCGGCGCCCTGAAGAAGGGACAGGACCCGGAGGCCCAGGTGCGGCACGCGCTCGCGGACCGCATCGAGGACAAGCTGGGCACGATGCTGGACCACGCGGCGGAGATCCTGCGCGAGAACCGGAACCACGTGCTCGCCCTCGCGCACGCCCTGGAAACCCACAAGACGCTGAGCGGCGAGGACGTCGTCGCCGTCCTGGAGCACAGGCGCGGCCCCCTGGTCGACGGCACGCCCTACGGGGACGCGGCGTTCCTTGACCGGCTCGGCGACTACCACGCGGCCGCGGCCCGTGCGCACCGGGAACACAGCCAGGAGCAGCTGATGCTGCCGGCGCCCGCCGTGCCCAGCCCGGTGCCGGCCGGCGTGACCGCCGACGGCGACCGGCAGGCCCTCGACGGCCATGGCGGCCCTGACCAGCGCTGATGGCCGCGGCGGCGCACCGGCTGCGGATACGGCAGGCGGTCAACCTGGCCAACGGGTCCACGCCGGCGGGCCTGGGCGTCGCCGCCATCGGCGCCGCCAGGCTGGCCCGCGGGCCGGACGGGCTGCTCGTCGGCACCGGATACCGGCTGCCGGTGCCGCCCGCACCTGCGTTCTGCCTGGGTAACGTGATCATCACCCGGCACGAAACCCTGGCACCCGGGTCCCGGCTGTTCCGCCACGAGGCCCGGCACGCCACCCAGTTCGCCTGGTGCGGCGGGGTGGCGATGGTCCCGCTCTACCTCGCCGCCGCAGGGGTGTCCTGGGTGATGACCGGCGATTTCGGCTCCCGGAACGTATTCGAGCGGCTGGCCGGCCTGGCCGACGGCGGCTACTGCGACAAGCCGCTGCGGCCGGGGCTGCGCCGGATCAGCGGGAGACTCCGGCCAGCAGCCGGTCCCGCGCCGCCCGGTCCCGGGCATGCCGCAGCCGCACGTGGCGGATCGCCCGCCAGCCTTTCCCGGTGAGCAGGAACTCACCGTCGCCGGGCAGCGCGGCGATCCCGTTCATGATCGCCTGCGGGTCGCCCAGATGCCGTTCCCTGGCGGGCCGGGCGTTGACGATGTCGGTGACCTCGCCGCTGTGCGCGTCGACGCCGGCCAGGTAGTCCGTGCCCGCCACGTTGGCCCAGATCTTTCCCGCCGACCAGGCCAGGTCGTTCAGGCCCTGCACGCGGCGGCCTTCGGCGCGGACGTGGATCACGGCCTGCGAGCCGAGGTCCTGCGGGTCGCGGCGGACAAGCTCGCTGCTGCCGTCGCTGGTCACGACGAACCCGTCGGCCGCGCAGATGCCCCAGCCCTCCCGGTTGTACGGCACCTGACCGGTCAGCTCAAGGGCGCGGGCGTCCCAGCGCAGCGCGACCCGTTCTTTCCAGGTGAGCTGCCAGATGACATCCCCGGTCCGGCAGATGCCTTCGGCGAACAGCCGGGCGGGCAGCGCGGCACGCCGCTCGGGCCCGGCAGCGCCCAGCCGGAACCGGCACAGCGCCGATGCTCCGTAACCCCCCACCGATTCCCACACCGTCCCGGCGTCGGCGATCAGGCCCTGGGTGAACCCGCGCCCCGGGTGCGGGAAGCGCCGCACCACCTCGGCGCGCCAGGTCCTCACTCGGTGCATTATGGCGGATCCCGCGCCGCGGGGGTCACCGGTCACGCGGCGGCCTTGCGCAACTTCCGGGGCCGGGACACCATCGTCCGTTCGGTCATATTGTTTTTGTTTTTTCCGAAACGGCCGGTGCGGATCTCCTAGCTTCGGGAGAAGACCAGCAGGAACTCGAGCTGGCCGTAGTTCTGCGTGGTGACGAAGCCGGCGAAGCTGGGGTTGGCGATGTTCCACCCGGCGAAGACCACCCTGATGTGGCCGGCCACCTCGATGTGCGCCCCCTTGCGCTCGGCGGTCAGCGGGAACGTCACCGCGCGAGTGGTGCCGTGCAGCGTCAGGTCGCCGTGGGCGGTGTACTCCCTGATCGCGCCCGCGGCGGCCAGCGGCGCCAGGTCGATCGGGGCGGTCAGCGTGAAGGTCCCGGTGGGGTACCGGGCGACGTCCATGATCCGGCCGTCGAACTGCGCGTCACGCTGGCTCTTGTCGCTGTGGATGGTGGCCATCGGCACGCTGAACGTCGCGGCGGTGACGGTGGTGCCCGTGATCACCAGGCGCCCGGAAACCGACGTGCTCCGGCCGACGGCGGTAGCGCTCTGGCCGAGCAGCACCTCGTTGACCCGGTAACCGACCAGGGAGCCCGGCCCGACGGTCCAGGTCCCGGCGGCCGGCGCGTGCCGGCGGCGGAGGTGCGGCCCGGCGAGCCCCCCGCAGACGCCGCGGCAGCGGACCGCGACAGCGACAGCGCGGCCGGCGTGCTGCCGTTGAAAAAGTGGATGTAGATGAACGGCCCTGCCGCCGCGAGCGCGGCAAGGACGACAACGGAACCGATGAGCCATCTCAGCCAGTGCCGCGGCTTGGTGAACGCCATGGCAGCTCAGTATGCGCCTGGATCTTCTGTCGCGCGTATGAGAAAGCTGAGGCTCAGCCATGAGTAGACTCGCGCACGATGATCCTGATCGTGGCCGGGGTATCTGGCAGCGGCAAGTCGACGGTCGGCGCCATGCTCGCCGGGCGGCTGCAGTGGCGCTTCGCCGATGCCGACAACTTCCACCCCGCCGCGAACATCGCGAAGATGCGGGCGGGGATCCCGCTGACCGATGCCGACCGCTGGCCGTGGCTGCAGGCGATCGCGGCGTGGATGGACGAGCGCATCGCGGCCGGGAAGTCCGCGGTGATAACCTGCTCCGCGCTGAAGCGGTCCTACCGGGACGTGCTGCTGGACGGCCGTCCCGCGGCCCGGATGGTCTTCTTGACCGCCGACCGCGACCAGCTGGCGCGCAGGCTCACCGCCCGGCAGGGCCACTTCTTCCCCGAGCAGCTGCTCGGTACCCAGCTCGAGGCCGTCGAGGTGCCGCAGCCGGACGAGCGCGCGGTCACCGTCGTCTCCTCGGCCGAGTCACCGGAGGACACGGCCGAGGCGATCCTCGCGATAATCCGGCCTGCCGAGGATGCTCACCCCGGTGCTGGCCGCGCCACAGGCGGTGACGATGAAGCTCACGCTTGACCTGCATGACATGTACAACCGGGGACACGACATTGACCGTGCCCTGCAGGCGATCATCGACGAGGCCGTCGCGAAGAAGGCGCCGCTGGTCGAGATCATCCCAGGCAAAGGCTCCGGGCAGCTCAAGAAGCGCGTGCTGCGCTTCCTGGAGCGCAAAGAGATCAAGGCGAAGTATCACAGGGTGGAGAAGGACTCCAAGAACTTCGGCCGCCTGTTGGTGCACTTCCGCTGGTAAGCTGCCCCCGCCGCGTACCTGACAGTCACGTCACCTGACGCTCGCGTCGGCCAGCACGCACACCCCGGGAAACATCCGGTGCAGACTCTGAGCTAGCACTTGCCGGCAACCATCAACGTTAAATCAAGACCCACGGTTGGGCCGCACCCAACGCAGGCATAGGAGGCGTGTCATGCGATTCCATCTCCTGGCTCGCCGGATTGTCGTGCTTCCCGCGCTCGGCCTTGCGCTCGGCGCGGTGCTTGCCGGCTGCAGCAGCTCCAGCTCGTCCTCGGCAGCCGCGCCGACTTCGTCGCCCGCCTCCTCGCCCTCCTCACCTGCTTCCGCACCCGCGTCGGCGTCCACGGGCACCTCCGGCGCCGCCGCGGCGCAGGTCAAGGCGAACTGGGAGACCTTCTTCAACGGCAGCACCCCGGTCGCCAAGAGGGTGGCGCTGCTGCAGAACGGGCAGGCGTTCGCCGCGGTGATCAGCGCTCAGGCGGGGTCGAGCCTGGCCAAGTCGGTCTCGGCCAAGGTCACCAGCGTGACGGTGCACTCCCCGACGGCGGCGACCGTGAAGTACGACATCGTCTCCGGTTCCTCCACGCTGCTGCCCAACCAGACCGGGCAGGCGGTGAACCAGGGCGGGACGTGGAAAGTGGGCGACGCCAGCTTCTGCGGCCTGCTCAAGCTGCAGGGCACGGCACCGTCCGCGTGCAGTTCGAGCTGAGGCGGGCAGATCGTTGACCAGACCCGCACAAGCCGTCTCCGGGAATCAGCGCGGCCAGGGAGGCCCGCTCACCGGAGCCGCACAGCCGCTCGCGCTGGCGATCCTGTGCGCGCTGCTGTTCCTGACGTTCCTGGATAACACGATCGTCAGTGTGGCGCTGGGAGATATCCAGGTCAGGCTGCACGCGGACGTGACCGACCTGCAGTGGGTGCTCAGCGCCTACGCGCTGACCTTCGCCAGCCTGATGCTGCCCTGCGGGATGATCGGGGACGAGCTCGGCAGGAAGGAAGTCATGCTGGCGGGTGCGGCAGCCTTCTGCGCAGGCTCGATGCTGTCCGCGTTCGCCCCGAACGCCGGGGTGCTCATCGCCGGGCGTGCCGTGATGGGCGTGGGGGCGGCCGCCAGCGAGCCGGGCACGCTGTCCATGATCCGCCACCTGTACCCGCAGTCCCGGGCGAGGAGCCAGGCGATCGGGATCTGGGCGGCGACGTCCGGGGTAGCGCTTGCCGCGGGGCCCCTCATCGGCGGCCTGCTCGTCGGGCTGTGGCACTGGCGGGCAATCTTCTGGTTCAACCTGGTATTCGGGCTGGCCGTGCTGATCATCGCCGCGCTCATCCTGCCCGAAAGCGCCGACCCCACGGCGGCGCGGGTCGACACCGCGGGCGCGCTGCTCGGCGCGGGCGCGCTCGCCGCCCTGGTGTTCGCGGTCATCAACGCGGAGTCCTCAGGGTTCGGCGCCACCCCGGTGATCGTGCTGTTGTGCGTGAGCGCGGTGGGGACGGTGGCGTTCGTCTGGCGGGAACTCCGCGCGGAGCATCCGCTGCTGGACCTGCGTTTCTTCCGCATTCCTCCGTTCGGCACCCCGATCGTCGCGGCGTTTTGCACCTACTTCGCCACGTTTGCGATCTTCTTCTTCACCGCGCTGTACCTGGACGAGGTGGTGGGCCTGTCCGGCTTCAAACTGGCGCTCGTCTTCCTGCCGATGACCGCGCTGATGATCGTCTCGTCGCTTGCAGCGGGCCGCTGGACGGCCGCGGTCGGGCCGCGCTGGTCGATCACGGGCGGCAGCCTACTGTTTGCCGCCGGGCTGTTCCTGACGAACAGCTTCATCAGCCCGCATCCGGCCTACGGGCCGCTGATCGTCGCGCTCGCGCTGGCCGGGATCGGCATCGGCACCGTGATGGTGCCGATCACCAGCACGGTGCTGACCACGGTCCCGTCGGAGCGTTCCGGCATGGCCGCCTCCGCAACCAACACCAGCAGGGAAATGGGGGCGGTCATCGGGACGGCGGTGCTCGGCGCGCTGGTCTACGGGCAGCTCAAGGCCAGCCTCACCGTGCGGCTGGTGCAGCTGGGCGTCCCGCCTGCGTTCCGCGGGCTCATCCTCAACGCGATAGAGACCGGCCAGGTGCCGCGGAACACCGCCCAGTACCAGTACGGCAAGATCGTGCAAGAGGTGATCGGGGCGGCATACCAGTCCTTCCACGACGGCCTGCAAGCGGCGCTGTACCTGGGAGGCAGCCTTGCCTTGCTGGCTGGCCTGCTCGCGTTCATCACGCTACGACCGCGCGCAGCGTCGGCGCAAAGTCGGGACTTACGTCTCTGGCTCGGCAGGTCTTCGCCCGGGTTGACTAGCCACGTGTTCATCAGCGCCGAGGTCCGGCTGGACACCGGCTTCAACGCCGCCCAGGCCAGGCTGGCGAACCTGGCCCGGCGCGGGCTGCTGCGGCGCGCATCCCATGACGCCTACCACGACCTGGGGACCGGCGTGGCCAGGGTCGGCCCGCTGGGCACCGCGCCGGGCCTGTCCAGGCTGGTGGCGGTGCGGTTCAGCGACATGACGGTCCGCGAGGACTCCGCGACCGTGGCGATCCGGTGGGAAACCACCGGGGCGGGAGGCGGCCTGTTCCCGGCCCTCGACGCCGACATCAAACTCACCCCGGCCGGGGACGATGCCACCATGCTCGCGGTGTCCGGGGTCTACCGTGCGCCGTTCGGCAGCCTGGGCGCGGGACTCGACCGGGTGATCTTGCGCCGGATCGCCCAGGCGACCATCCGGGCCTTCGCCGATCAGATCGGCGCTGCCATCGCCCACCCCGGTGCCTCGTCCGCAGAAGAACGCGTCCAGCTGTTGCCGGAGCCTTGGCCCTGGCCCGAGCCCGACACGCCGTAGGGCCGTTGCGGAAGGAGCGTCGTTTGCCTGCTGGGACTGACCCCACGGTACTGCCGCCCGGCGATGGAGAGCAGCTGACGGTGCGCGGGAGCACGCTGGTGTTCAAGGCGGCGGCTGCCACCACCGGAGGCGCCTTTTCGCTGCATGAGCGGCACGTCCCCGCCGGCGGCAGGCGGCCGCCTGCGCATGCCCACCCGGACCGGGTCGAAGCGTTCTGGGTGCTGGAGGGCGAGGCTGAGTTCGAGCTGGACGGCGAGGTTATCCGCGCGGCCGCCGGGAGCTTCGTGCTGGTGCCCGGAGGCGCCGCGCACACCTTCGGTGCCGCCCCGGGCTCGGCGGCGCGGCTGCTGGTGCTGCACGCTCCCGCGCTTGACGGCTATTTCAGGGAGCTGGCTCAGCTGTGGTCGGCCGGCCCGCCCGCCCGCGAGGCGGAACTGGATCTCATGCGCCGCCATGGAATGCGGCCGGTCTGACCGGCGCGGATGCAGCTCCAGCCGTGCATGATCCCGCGTGACCGGCGGCGGCTACCAGGCCGTGGACCACCGCAGCGCCGGCCACATCCCGCTGGCTTGCCAGACGTGGTTGCCGGTGCCCAGCGGAACCGTATAGACCTGGCCGTCGGAGCCGGTTTCAGGTCAGGACGCGCAGCGCGCGGCGGGCCGGCACGGCGCGCTCTTGCGCACCGTGCGTCACGGCGACGTTTTACGCAGCCGCATCCCTGCCGTCAGCGTCACGAGCCGCTCTGCTTCGGGCCTGTCATCGTCGACTGGCACTACCGTCAGGATGAACCCGCCTTGTCCCAGGCGGACCTGCTTGACGAGGACCGCGTCCTGGTCATCGGGCAGCACGATCACGTCTCCAGCGGCGACGTCACCAGCCAGGATTATGGCCTCCATAGATGAGGACGATATCGTCCGGGAGGACCGCTTTCATCCAGACCGTGAATGCGCCGCGTCTGCCACGTAGCCAGCTGGTAACGGCCTCGATGATCGGGCGGGCACCCCACGCGCCCATGCGCACCTCCCCGCGCCGGGGGGACCATGCGCCCCGGACGCCGGCCCCTTGCTGGCCATCGCACAGTCGGCCCTCCGGTCCAGGTACCGGGCTGGCCGGCCGTGGCGCCCAGGGCGCCTCGTCCTCAGAACCTAGCCTTACTTCGGCTCGGCTGCAGCACCTGGGACATCAGTCTCCCTGGCGCCGCCAGTCGCCTCGGCCAGCACAGCCTCGGCTGCCGCTTCCACCTCTCTGTAGGCGGTCTCGATGGTCTTCTTGGCGGTCCGGAAGGCGTCCACCCTGGCCTGCAGGCGCATGCTGGCCGCGGAAACGCGTTCTTCCCGGGCTTGGATGTCGGCGTACTGGCGGCGCAGCTCGCCGAGCCGCCGCTGTGCGGCGTGCCGGCCCGTCTGGCCCGCCTCGGCACGGCCACCGGGCCCTGCTTCGGTCGCCGCGCGGACCTGGGTGCGTCGCTCGCGGAGTTCTTGCTCCAGCTGCCCGATCTGCAGCTCCAGCCGCTTGCGCGTGGTGGCCACGTCAGCGACAGCTCTGCGGACCCGTGAAAGCGTCACCAGGAGCTGCTGATATGCGGCATCCAGACCCGGCAGCGCCACCGAGAACCCGATCTTGCCCAGCACCCGGCGAGGCACACCGCGTGCCGGGCCGCCATACCAGGCGCTGCTGACGGCGGCAATCAATCCAGCCGCCCATTTCCCTGCCTCCGCAGCCGCCCGGATCTGGTGCCTCATGCTGCCTCCCGCGCACAACAGGCCTGACGGGTACTGTCGCATGTCGGCCGCGGACGCTCAAGGCCTGGCAGGCTTTCGTTGACCGACGACCCTGGCGGCCGCCGGAGGGTGATCCTTCGACCTTCCGCTTTGGTTCAGCCCGGAAGCCCCGGCTGCTGCAGGATCAGCACGACTGAAACGATCAGCAGCGCAGAGCCGAACGCGATCAGGGCATACCGCACGCCCTTCAGCTTGAACGAGGTGCCGATGCCCACCAGGAACAGCACCACGGCCAGGAGCACTGTGATCCGGACGAAGTTGTCGCTGGTGAGCCCGGCCTGGTTGCCCGTCTGGAACTCCGCGGCCGACTCGTTGTCGAGCGCGTTGGCCTGCGTCTGCTGTGGCAGCTGGTATTGAGGCATATAGGTCGGGCCGGGCGGGGCATGCGGGTTGTGCAGCGGGTCCGTGGCCAGCCACGCATTGAAGGCGACTAGGAACTGCGGCCGGAAGCGGTGCACCGCGATCGCTTCTTTCTGCGGGCTGTTCAGGGTGAACGCGATGAACCATGTGTTGAAGGTTGAGGAGTCGAAATTGCGCAGCGAGATGGCGGCGAGGTCATCACGGGTGGCCAGGTTGCCGAGGCTGGAGGCCCGGGCGATGTCGACACGCGATTCGGTGCTCCACCGAGCCGCCGAGTATCCCGCCCAGGCAGCCGCCAGAGTGACGAGCGCGAGCAGCACCGCCTCGCAGATCTGGATGATCCGGGCATGGCGGTCGTCGGACCAGGTGGGACGGCCTTCTTCTTCGGCCCGCTGCTGCGAAGCCTCGCCATGTTCATGCAGCTTCTTGCCGGTCTCGATCGGGTTCAGCCCCTCGGCCATCAGCGCCTCGCTCCTCCCCGGCAAGCTCTGCAAGCATATCGTCGCAGGCTTGGATGCGACCAGCGTGGAGGGGTTGAGCTGCCAGGGCTTAGCTGCCTGGCGAGCTTGAGAGTCTGCTCCTGGATGATCCTTTCGGCGTTGTGCGCAGACATTGCTGTCAATCGTCCTCGACGGCGCGGGGGGCGTTTCCTGGATGAGTGGCAGCCAGCAGCCTTTCGATCCGGGCCAGCCGTTCGCCGAGCTCGGCCAGCGTCACCTCGCGCCGGGCTGCTTCTTGCGGGGCAGGCGTGGCACGCCTTGCGCCCTGGGCGACGAAACTGGATGCCACCTGCGCGGTGATCACCGCCAGTGTCAGCAGCCCGATGGCCATGATGAAGCACGCCGTGATCCGTCCCGAGGCGGTGACAGGGTAGAAGTCGCCGTAGCCGACGGTGGTGACCGTGACAAAGGACCACCACAGCGCCTCGCCCACGGTATGGATGTTGGAGCCCGGGGCGTGCCGCTCGAACAGGTACACGATGACCGCGCCCTCGGCGACCAGCACCGCGGCGGCCACCAGGAACCGGAGCAGGTTCCCGCGCCGGAACAACGACCGGACCAGCCGGAGGCTGAATATCACGCGCGCCGGCGGCAGGAGGACCGCGACGAGGGCGAGTGGGTGGGTGAGCGCATAGTGAAGATGACGGGGGGCCAGGGCGCTGCGGATGCCGATGTCGACCCCGTAGACGGTTGACAGGGCAACCCGGAAGGCGACCACGATGCCCGTTACGTTGTGCCCGAAGTCGCCCGGGGGGACCACGACGAGCCACAGCGTGGCC
Source organism: Streptosporangiaceae bacterium (assembly GCA_019246795.1). Classification (GTDB taxonomy): domain Bacteria; phylum Actinomycetota; class Actinomycetes; order Streptosporangiales; family Streptosporangiaceae; genus Palsa-504. Next base: position 13,969 of record JAFAPY010000157.1, read on the forward strand.
AGCGCCAGCAGGTCAAGGGGCTCCCGGGTTCTGGCTTCATACTTGGCCAGGCGGCCCGGACCCTGCGCAGCACGGTCAGCATCGGCGCCTCGGCCTGCCCGGTGGTCGTTGTCGTTCATAGTCATCAGCGTGGCACCGGGCTCCCCGGGCGACCAAGGAAATCAGCCAGGAGGGACTGGCCCTTGCGGGCGGCATGCCCTGCGCGTCAAGGACAACCGCCGCGCCACGTCTACAGCGAAGATCGGCGAAGCCCGAACTCAACGCCTCGGATGTCTTCCTGGTCCTGTCGTCGTGTGCTTGGGGGCTCACCGGCCAAGCCGGTGCGCATTACCGGGCCGGTCGGCGCCGTCTGCGCATGCGGGTGCCGAGGAAGACGAAGGAGACGAGGAAAACGATGATGCCGATGATCAGCAGGTAGAGCAGCCCCTTGACGACCGCGCCGATGATGCCCAGCGCTACGGCAGCGATGATGAGGAGCAGGAACAAGACCATGGAAGCTGGTCCTTTCAGGTTAGCGCCGGGCCAGGCGGCGCTCGCCGCTGGCGCCGGGCTGGTAGGGCAGGCCGTAATGCTCGAACAGGCCGGGTTCGTCGGTGGCGGCCAGCTCGCCGTCGGTGTCAATGTCCAGCGCGTCCTTGACTTGCTTTTTCGGGTAGGCCACCCGGACGTGGGAGGGTGCGACGGTGGCACGGTCCAGCGGCACGAAGGTCAGCCGGTGGCGTCCGATGATTCCGGTCCTCACCGAGGCGAAGGCGGGCAGGTCGGTGCTGGTATCGACGTAGATCGCCTCCAGCTGGCCGATCTTGTTGCCGTCTGGGTCCACCACGTCATGGTCGCGCCAGTCACGGATGTTGTCTGCCTCGAACATGGGGTCTTCTTTCTCATTCTTGCCGGGTAAATAGCGTGCCCGTCTGTACCGTGCGTGTGCTGGTGCGGCGCCTCGGTCAGGGCTTGGGCTCGGCTGGCAGTGGTGTATGGGCTGCTAGTGTGGGCGTGGCCCGTTCGATGGGCGCCCAGCCGGTGTCGGCGTCGTATTCGGCCCGTTCGGCCTTGCCGCCGCCGCGCAGCCCGAACAGCCGCTTGGCCACCAGCAGGTAGACGACGATGGCCACGTTGATGACCAGCGCGAGGATCTTCAGTGCCGAGATGCTCTTGGTCAGCTCATAGACCTCATACGGCACGAAAATGATCGTGGCGATGAAGGTCAGGTATTCCGCCCACCGGCGGCCCAGCCACAGCCCGGCCGTCTCCACCCCTTCCAGCACGGCGTAGGCGGCGACCGCCACCCCGACC
>JAFAPY010000151.1 GCA_019246795.1 Streptosporangiaceae bacterium
TCCCCGGGGCTGGTCGCCGACCTGGGCCGGGTCATCGGCACCCTGCACGCACACGCCGCCGGGTTCTGCCCGCCGCCCGGGTTCACCCGGCCGTCGCTGGACATCGCCCGCCTGACTTGGGCCGGAACCCGGCACGCCGCACAGCTCGCGAGCCGGCCCATCGACCCGCAGGTGCGGGTACTGCTTGGCCAGGCCGCCGACCAGGTCGGCCAGGTCCTCGCGGGCCTGGGCCGCGATCCGGCCGGCTACGGCCTGGTCCACGCCGACCTGGACCTGGACAACGTGCTGGACCACAACGGCCAGGCCCGCGTGATCGACTTCGACGACGCCTCCTGGGGCCACTACGCAATGGACCTGGCCATCGCCGTCGACGGCGTCCCCGAGATGCTGCGCCCGGTCCTGCTCGCCGGCTACCAGACAGTACGCCCCCTGCCGCCCGGCTACCTCGAGCACGAGCCCGCGCTGCTGGCCGGCCGCCGCCTCTACCTCGCCATCTGGCACCTCGCCAACGGGCTCCCGGCCAACGCGCACCTCGAGATGCTCCGAGCCCTCATCACAAGCTGAGCCGGCCCACGGCCGCACCCAGGCCGCAAGTTCGCCGAACCCGCTGTTCCAAAACGGCCTAGCCGCCTTCAGAAATCGTGAACTCTCGGAGGTTCCTGTGTAGTGCTTGGCTACCTGCGCGCCCCCGGCTGGGTGGGCGTTGGGCGGGTACAGCGGGTCAAAGTGGAGCGTGTACACCCAGCCGCGTTCGGTAGCGGGCGGGCCGGACGGGGCGCGGCGGCTCACGATGGTTCCGCCTCTCTGTGCTGGCTGGCCGGTTCCGGCGTTGCCCTGCCTGGCAGGTCAGCGCCCAACGGACGGTCGGCGTGGCGGCGGGCGGATGCCAGGGTGCGGGTGATCTCGCGTTCGTCCAGTCCGGTTTTCCGGGCGGCGTCGGCGAGCTGGCTGAGGTCGGTGTGCCCGGCGTCCAGGGCGCGGTTGGCGGCCCAGAACAGGCCGTCGTTGCGGTTGCCTTCGCTGAGCCGGGCGACCCATCCGGCCAGGCGGCTGGTGTCCGCGGGACATCCGGCGGCACGGCCAGGGCGGTGCTGCGGCTGCGGGTCGAGCAGCCGGGTCACCGCGGCCCAGCCCAGCCCGGCGGTGCCGTCGCGGTGGCCGAGCAGGGTGTAGGGCCTGCCGGCGACGCGGGAGGGCGGGGCGAGGATGTACCCGCCGCGGGAGCGGAAGTCCAGGTGATGGGCGGGCAGCCGCCCGTTGCCTTGCCCGGATCCGGTGAAGTAGGCGTGCAGCCCGCCGCTGGGCGTCCGCACGTAGGTGCTGGCGCCGTCCAGCAGGCCCTCGCGGCGGAGCCGGCCGAAGGCGGCGAACCCGTTGCCGCCTGGGCGGACGTCGACGTCGAGGACATCAGGCCCGGGGCACCCCGTGACGATCGCCACGTTGCGCTCCGAATGGCGTGTCCACCACCAGGTGATCCGGTCCGGGTCGGTGGCGGCGTCGCGGAACCCGTGCCGGGTGGCCGGGACCTTCTCCCCTGGCTTGCAGGGGAACACCGGCCAGCCTGCCTGGGCGTGGCGCCGCGCCGCGGCGAGCCGCGGATTGTCGTGTTCGGACCTGGCGATCACGGCTGGCCTGCCCTCACGGGCACGGGCAGGCCGCCGTCGGCGGGGGCATGCTGCTGGCAGCCGCTTCGGGTCTCGGCCGACATCAGGTCGGCCAGCGCGGGCAGGATGCGGGTGGCGTATTCGGCTTGCCCGTTGAGCAGCGCGATGGTGCGGCGGGATTGCAGGTACAGCACGGCGTGCAGCTCGGCGGCGATGTCCAGGCAGTACAGGCACAGCTCGTGGGAGGCCCAGCACGGGCGCAGCCGGGCGGCGAGGTGCCCGAACCCGGGCCGGTATATCTGCTCGACGAAGCCGCGGAGCCTGCCGATCTCGGCGTCTCGGGCCGGCCCGGTCAGGTTCCACCAGCGCGGGGCCGGCCGCGGCGCGTACACCTTGGGCACTCCCTGGTCGTCCGGCAGCACGGCGGCGACCTTGGCGGCCAGCGCCGCCACGGCGTCCTCAAGCGCCTGGAGCTGGGCGGTACGTTCGGCTTGGGTGCGGATGTCAGCGCCGAGATCGGTGACCAGCCGCTCCAGGGCGGCGAGCTTCTGCTCGGTCTCAGCAAGCTGCAGGACCACGGTGGCCAGGGCGGCGTCGGTCATCAGCCCTCACCGCCCCAGGGGAATTCCGCGGCATCCCGGTGGCCGTTGCCGGGGCCGCCGGCCCGGGGGGCGGGCGGCTGGTGGAGGACCAGGGTGTAGGGGGCGCCCGCCGGCGCGGGCTGCGGGGCCGGCGGGCGGTAGATGGCGGTTCCGCGGCGGCGGGCCCGCTTGTAGGCGCGGTCGGCCCAGGCGCGTGGGAGCTTGGCGAGTACGGGGGTGCGGCCGCCGCGGATCAGCAGCGCCCATCCGTCGGGTAGTTCGCGGAGCATGGCCGGGTCGCAGATGTCGTGGCGGGTCAGGTGTTCTTGGCCTTTTTGCCGGAAGCTGGCCTGCCCGCATAGCTCGGCGGCGGCCTTGAGCAGGGCGGTGTCGGTGATGCCGGGCAGGAAGACCTTGCACCCGGCGGTGTCGCCGATGATCTGGGCGCCGTGCTCGCCCCACCGGCCGCGGAGCTGGCCCAGGCCGTGGAAGACGATGGCCAGCTGGATGCCGCGCCCGCCGGCATCGGCCATGAAGTTGGGGATGTTGACCGGGGCGATGTTGGCGATCTCGTCCAGCGCCAGCAGCAGCGGCGGGTCCAGCCGCCCGCCGGGCATCCGGCTGCCGGTGATCTTGGCGGTGTAGTGCACCTCGTTGAGCAAGCAGGCCATCAGCGGGGCGACCGGGGCTTCTTCGGTCTGGGCCTCGGCGATCAGGTACAGGCTGCCGTCACAGGCCAGGAAGTCTTCGATGTCGAACCCGCTGCCGGGCTTGGGCAGGACTGCGGCAGCCAGGGCGGGGTTGCCCAGGAAGGACAGGGCCTTGTTGACCACCAGCCGGATGGTGGAGATGGTCCGCTCGGCCGGGGAGCGCAGCTGGGCCAGCGAGGTGGCCCACTGGGTCTGCCCGGCCCGTTCCAAGATGGCTTCGGCGTCTTCGGCGCTGCCCATCAGCCACCGGCCGACCAGCCGCATGTCCCCCTCGGCCAGGTCGGCGGCCATCAGCGCGGCCCGGAAGAACTCACTGGCCTGCTGGGACCAGAAATCCTCGGATTCGGTGCCCTTGACCGATACCGCCCCGGTGAACGCCTCCGCGCGCCGCGCCGCCACCTCCGGATCAGCGCATCCGGCGACCGGGGACCAGGCGAAGGTCGACGGCAGGTCGGAGACCCGCTGCGGGTTGAACACCGCCACCGGCCCGTGGCCGGCGCGGATGCCGCTGGTCAGCTCGTAGATGTCGGCCTTGACCGAGGTGGCGACCACCGGGCCGGGGAACCGCAGCACCAGGCCGGCCAGCATGCCGGTCTTCCCGGCCCGGGGCGGCGCGGTGATGGTGATCGACTCTTGCACCGGCACCCGCAGCCGCAGCCCGTAGTGCGCCTTGCCGACCAGCACGCTGTGCTCGCCGGGATGACTCAGCCGGCGCCAGAAGGTGAGCGAGGGCCGGGCGCGTTTGCTGCCGGCGAAGCTGGCCAGCCGCCCCCACCGGTGCCAGCATTCGAACGCCGAGGCGAAGCCGCGGCCGGGGTGCAGGCCCAGCCGCAGCCGGATCCGGGTGTGCCGGACCCGGTTGACCGGCAGGTCCCGCCTGGGCCACCACGCCCACTTCACCGCCACGGCCACCGCGAGCAGCAGCGCGAGCAGGATGACGAACGCGATGAGCGGCCTCATGTGTCCTGCCTCCCGTCCCGGGCGGCCAGCACGGCGTGGCGCAGCGCGGTCCTGGCCGCGCCGACATCCAGGCCGACTTCGGGGGCCAGCTCGGTGGCGGTGCGGGAGACCCGTTCCGGCGGGAAGACGTGGAGCGGGCCGTGCCGCTGTTGGACCAGGGCTAGGAACCGCGCGGTCTTCGACCCGCCTCGCGGACCGGTCGCTGCGTCGCTGCTGCCGGTCACATTCCGCTGGTGCGCCTGCAGGGCAGGCGGCCCGGCAGGCAGAGGAGTCTTGGCCAGCAGCCAGCGGCGCAGCCCTAGCGCGGTGCTGGGCGGGGCCAGTACCAGCCGCAGCCCGTAGGCGGCCAGCGGGGCGGCGGCCAGCCAGGGGGAGCGTTCGTGGCCGCCGAGCACGTGCCGGCGGACCACCGCGATCACCCGGTCGGCGACCACGGCCAG
>JAFAPY010000218.1 GCA_019246795.1 Streptosporangiaceae bacterium
GGCGCTGCCTGCCGGGCGTAGGACTCGGTGAACGGGTGGCCGACCAAGACGGAGCCGAACACGATCACGGTCAGCGCGGCATGCGAGCCGGCCTGGGCGTACCGGGACCACAACTCAAGGTGCCCGGGGTGGGTGGCGACCAGGACGGCGCCGAGAGCCAGGAAATAGCACAGCCCGGCGGCGTCGAGCAGGTGCAGCCGGCGCCGGGCCACCGCCCGGCCGGTGACGATGGCGGCGGCCGCGACGCCGGCCGCGACACCGCCGTACACCGAGGTGATCCTGGTGGCGGCCAAGAACGCCAGCCAGGGGGAAAAGCTCCAGATCAGGTCGGTCATCGCAGGCTCCCTTTGTCGTGGCGGCCCGGCGGGCGGCCGTGGATCTGATCCTGCGGGTCCGGGGGCTCCTGGTCCCTAGGGAAAGCGCCTAATACTGCCGGGCCAGGGACCGAGGGTGATGCCGCCGCGGATGCCCGCCGTGGCCTGCGGCGGGGTCAGCCAGCACAGCTCCCGGGCGTTACCTCAGCCAGACGGCAGCCGATACCCCCTGCGCCACCTGTCCGGCGCACCGGCATCAGCTCCCGGGCGGACTGCGCAACCGCCGCCGGCTGAGCGTTAGGGACTTTCCCTAGGGACGGGCCCGCCGCAGCCCGCCATCCTTGACCGCATGAAGCTCGTCCTGGACATTGATCAGCACCCGGATGGCCGCCTGGCCGGCTCTGTCGGGCTCCGCGGCGATGCGGCGCTACGGCCATTTTCGGGGGTGATGGAACTGGTGGCCAGCCTCGAGCAGCTGTGCGAGACCGCCGCCAGAGCAGACCGCAAGGAGGGCGCCATGTCGCAGCTGTTTTTCGTCGATCCGGCATTTGAGTTCGAGACCCGTAACCTGCTCGGGAATGTGCACTATGGCTGCGGGGACATCGGGGAGATACTGGCCACCGTGGCCGCGATCACTGACGGCGACGACGCCAGCTGGGTGGGGTGCTGGCAGCAGCTGGCCGGGCGGGTCGAGGCCGTCGCCGCCGACACGCTGACCCGCGGGCACGCGGTCAGCGCCCGGAACGCCTACCTGCGTGCGGCCGCCTACTACGCCGCGGCGCTGACCGCGGTCGACGGCGCCGAGGCGGGCGAAGAGCTGCTCGGGCCGCTGTTCGCCGCGCACCGGCGCTGTTTCGCCGCGCACGTGCGCCTGCTCGACCCGCCCGGCCAGCCGGTCGCGATCCCCTATGAGGGCGGCACCTTGCCCGGTTACCTGTTCGTCCCGGCCGCCGACGGGCGGGGCCGGCCGACCGTGATCTTGAACAACGGCAGCGACGGGCCGGTGACCGCGCTGTGGCCCGGGCTCGGGGCGCCGGCGCTGGCCCGGGGTTACAACGCGCTGGTCTTCGACGGGCCCGGGCAGCAATCCATGCTGTTCGGCCGGCAGGTCCCGTTCCGTCCCGACTGGGAGCACGTCATCACCCCCGTCGTCGACTTCCTCACACAACGGCCCGAGGTGGACGCCGGCCGGCTCGTGTTGTACGGCATCAGCCAGGCCGGCTACTGGGTCCCGCGGGCGCTGGCGTTCGAGCACCGCATCGCCGCCGCCGTCGCCGACCCGGGGGTAGACGACGTGGCAGCGTCGTGGCGGGCGAACCTGCCGCCGCAGCTGCTGGCCCTGCTCGACGCCGGGGACCAGGAGAACTTCGACGCCTTCATGGCCATCGGCTTGCAATCGGCCACCCCGCGCCAGCGTCAGGTCATGCGATGGCGGGCCAAGCCCTACGGGACTGGGGATTCCGCCTACGCCGTGTTCAAGGCGGTCGAGCAGTACCGGCTCGGCGACCTTGTCTCCCGGATCCGCACGCTGATCATGATCACCGATCCGGACGGAGAGCAGTTCTGGCCCGGCCAGTCCCGGCGCCTGTATCACGCCCTGCCCGGCCCCAAGGTGCTTGTACCGTTCACCCGCGCCGAGGGCGCGGACCTGCACTGCGAGCCGATGGCCCGCTCCCTGCTGGAGCAGCGCATGTTCGACTGGCTGGACGAGGTGCTCGACGGCCCGCCGTGCACGGCGGGCACGGCTCGCCGGCCGGCGCGGCGCATCCCGGCGTCACGTCGGCGGGCGCCTTAACCACACCTAAATTGCGCACCTGCATGCAGGTGCCCTCATCGGCAAGGAACGGCCATGACTGACCCGGCGGATGACCGCTGCCCCCGTCCCGCCGCGCCGGCGGTGCCCGCGGCTTTTCAGGGCCGGTCATCACCGGCTGGCCCGCTTGCGGCCCAAGTCCGTCCCGGAATTGCCCGCCAGGCCGGTCCCCGCCAAGCCCGGCATGACAATCACGGGCCCGCGCATGCGCCGTCGTGGCCGGGCAAAGCTCGCGTTCCCGCCCTGATCGATGCCTGGCAGAGAGCCTGTGACGCTTTCCGTGCCGGCCGGAGCCGGTTTGCCCGTACCGTGCCTGGCCAGATCTGGGCACAACTGCGTGAACTCGGATTCATCAACAGCTCGCTTCAGTTCGCCGCCTTGTTCACGCTGAGCTTCGTCCCGTTCTTGATGCTCCTGTCGGCCGTGCTGGGCGCCGATTTGTCGCGGGAGCTGGTGACCCGCAGCGGTTTCAGCGCCCAGGCAAGTTCCGACATCACCATGCTGTTCACACACGGCCGGACAGCGCTCACCAGCTTGTCCATAATGGGCATTATCCTGGTCGTTTTCGCCGCCGACGCCATCTCCCACATACTGCAGACCTGGTATGCGAAAATTTTCCGGGCCCCCGTCCATGGCTGGAAAGCCATAGCACGGCGAGCCGAATGGCTCGCCGGGGTGTTCGGCTTCATGACGCTGCAGATCCTCATCGGCCGGAGAGTCCAGCCGCACAGCATCCCCCTGGTGACCTCTGCTGCTCAGTTCCTCCTCGCCGTCGCTTTCTGGTGGTGGTCCCTGCACTGCCTGCTGGCAGGGCAGGTATCCTGGCGGCGGCTGTTCCCCGCGGGGCTGACCACCGCGGTCTGCTATACCGGTGTAGGCATCTACGTCGCCTGCTTCGGGTCCTCATCCATCCTGGACAACGAAGCCAGCTACGGCCCGATCGGTGCCATCATGACGCTTCTTACCATCGAGGCCGGGCTGGGCGTCGCTGTTCACCTCGGTGCCGTGATCGGCGCCGCCATCGCGAGGAAGACAAGCCCGTAGACCGCTGCCCCCTTTCACGCTGCCGGGTGGCCAGATTTCATTCAGGGCAAGCTGGCATCGGCAACTGGCACGGGACCAGCGGGCGTGAGACGCTGCCGATCGTGCCGACGCCGGTGCTGCTAACCCGGATCGTTGGTGCGCCCCGGGATGCGCGCCCTGGCGCCGGGTGGGTGGCCGTTCCGCGGTGGGTGTCTCGCCAGGCACGCCGGCCGCCTGCGGCCCGGGAACGACGCGCCGCACCAGGTCCACGTCCCGCAGCTGGCGGCGGGAGGTGATGCCGAGCTTGCCGAAGACGTTGCCCAGGTGGTACTCGACCGCCTTGGCGCTGATATACAGCGTGGCCGCCACCTCCCGGTTGGTCAGGCCCC
>JAFAPY010000162.1 GCA_019246795.1 Streptosporangiaceae bacterium
AACTGGATCTGCTGCCACTGGGCCTGGTACTGGCCGGCGTCCGGGATCAGGTTCCCGTAGCTGAGGTCGCTGAAATCACCCAGCGCCGCGGCCGCGTCACCCGGACGCATGCCGCCCTCACCCGCACGCATGCCCCCCTCACCCGCACGCATCTCGCCTTCGGCCGGGTCGGCCGCGTGCCGCCCCGCGGGGACGGCGCCGCTGCCCGCGGCGGGGACGGCCGCGACAGTCGCGGCGCCCTGGGCGCCCGCGGCCGCCGGGGCGGTTCCGGCGCCGATGCTCTCGTCGTCCGGGCGGCCGCTGGTGCCGTACATGTCCGGCTGGGTCGGCACGTAGTCGCCCGCGGTGGTGGAGTCCTCAGGCTCGTCCCAGTAGTCGCGCGGTGCGGCGCCCGCAGCCGTCCCGGCCATCCCCGCAGCCGTCCCGGCTCCGGCCGCGTCAGCCTGGTCGGCCGTGCCGGCCAGGCCCGCCGTCCCCGCCATGCCCGCCGTGTCGGCGGTGCCCGCCGGGCCGCTGGCCGCGACCGCTCCCGGCGCCATGGCGTCGGAGCCGGTGGCCGTCTCGAAGCTCGTGGTCACGGGGCTCCCGGCCCCGGTCTCGTCCGGTGCACCCGGGTAGTCGCGCGCGGCGTCATCCGGCGCGGCCTGCTCCTGGGCGGACTCGTCCCGGTCCGTCCTGTCCCCCAGCAGGGCCGAGGCGACCTTCTGGAAGCGGGTCATCGGCCTGGACTGCCCGCCGGTCTCCCCGGCCTCGTTCTCGGCGGCCTCGTCACCGGGGACGGCCCCCGGGCCCTGCCCCTCGCCGTACTGATCCTGCGTCATGGGAATCATCTCTTCCGTGAGTGGCTATCGAGGTCTGGTCAGCCTCTGATCGAGGCGTGTCCCGCGGTCAGCGGGGCGTGTCCGCGGTCGGGCCGGGGTTGTCGGTGAAGCGGCCGCCCTGATCGGCGACGGTGCCGTCCCCGGCCACGGTGCCGTCCCCGGCCACGGTGCCGCTGGCGCCCGGCGCCGGGGCGTCGGCCGCCGCGCCGTCCCCGGCGGCGCGCTCGCGGATCGCCGTCATCCGGTCACGCCCGGGCTGTCCGTCCCGCAGGCCGGTGAGGTCTTCGAACAGCGCCCGGCAACGGATCATGGTTTCCCTGAGCTGCTCGGTACTCGCCGATTCGGTCCGCAGCTCCATGACCTGCCGGTACCCCGCCATCGCGCGGCCGTGGTGGACGGACAGCGCATCCAGGCTCGCGGTCCTGTCGTCGGTGGGGTACCCGCGGTCCCGCATGACGTTCCAGATCAGCGTGTGCGCCGCCGCCACCGCCTCAGCCGGGGTGTCGACGAACTGCTCCTGGATCGCGGTCCAGTCGCCGCTGTAGGTGGCCTGCTGCTCCGGTGTCAGCTCGCGGATGTTCAGCGCCTTGACGCGCCGCTCGCGGGCGGCGAGCTCGGCGTCGGCCTTCCTGCTGCCCATCTCCCGGGCCAGGCGGTCATACTCCGGGCCGAACTGCCGCCGCAGCCGCGCCCGCCGCATCGCGCCCGAGGCCACCGCTATCGCCGCCGCCACGACGATGACGGCAATGACGATGCCAATTATCGCTCCGGTTGACATGATGACCTCCGTGAGGGTCGGTACGCGTATCCGACTCCCCCGGGAGGCTTTTCCTAAACGGTCGGCTCTTGCCGCCTCGGCGGCATCACCTGCCTCAGCTGCCTCCCCGCTAGCAGATACCATCGTCGCGGAGCAGTCCGGCGTTTGGGAGGACCGACGAAGGGGCGACTGGCGGCGTTCGCCGCCGCGCTGGCGGGCAGCGCAGCGCTCGGCGTGCTGGCCGGGCTCATCTGGGCCGCGGTGGCACCGCGGGCGATGCTGCACGAGGTCGCGCACGGCGAGGCCCAGCTGGTGAACGCGGAGACCAGTGCGTTCATCGCTGCCGACGGGTGGTACTGCCTGATCGCCGCGGCCGGGGGACTGGTCACCGGCGTGCTCGGCTACCGGCTGCTGGTCCGGCGGGCCGGCTGGGCGGCCGCGGCCGGGCTGATTCTCGGCGCGGTGGCGGCCGCCGGGTGCGCGCTGTGGACCGGCGAGAACATCGGGCTTGGAACCTACGACCGCCAGCTTGCCGCCAGCCCGGCGGGGACCTTCTTCCACGCCTCGCTGGCGCTCGGCGCCAAAAGCGCGCTGGCGTTCTGGCCGCTGCTCACCTCGGTCGCCATCCTGCTGGCCCAATCCGGCGCCCGCCGCGCCGCGCAGGCCGCCAGGGTCCCCTAGATTCTCCATAGACTGTGCCCGTGAGCGCCGTGCACCTCCCTCCTCCCGTGCGGCCAGCACATCGGGAGGAAGCACCGTGATTGCCGGTATCGACCTGCGCGGCCGCGGGCCGGAAGCTCTCGGCCGGGCCGCCCTGGCCGGCGTGCTGCCGCGCGCGGCGACCGACGTGGAAACCGCCCTGGCCCGGGTCGGCCCGATCTGTGCGGACGTCAGGCGGCGCGGCGCGGCGGCGGTGCGCGAGTACACGGCACGTTTCGACGGCGTGGAGCTGGCCGCTACCCCGGTGCCGGGGGCGGCGCTGGACCGGGCGCTGGCCGGCCTCGACGAGCAGGTCACCCACGCGCTGGCCGAGGCGGCCCGCCGAACCCGGGCCGTGCACCAGGCGCAGCTCCCGGCCGAGACCGTCACCCGGGTGGCCGGCGGCCTCGCCGTCACCGGCCGCTTCTCGCCCGTCGCCCGGGCCGGGGTGTACGTGCCGGGCGGCCTGGTGGCATACCCCTCGTCGGTGGTGATGAACGTTGTCCCGGCCCAGGTGGCAGGCGTGGGTTCGATCGCGGTGGCGTCCCCGCCGCAGGCCGAGCACGGCGGGCTGCCGCACCCGTCTGTGCTCGCCGCCTGCGCGCTGCTCGGCATCCGCGAGGTGCACGCCGCCGGCGGCGCGCAGGCGCTGGCCATGTTCGCCTACGGCACCGAGGACTGCGCGCCTGCCGACGTCATCACCGGCCCGGGGAACGTCTACGTCGCGGCGGCCAAGCGCGCGCTGCGCGGCGTGGTGGGCACCGACGGCGAGAACGGGCCGACCGAGGTGGCCATCATCGCCGACGACACCGCGGACGCCGGCTACGTCGCCGCCGACCTGATCGCGCAGGCCGAGCACGACGCGCTCGCGTCCTGCCTGCTCATCACCCCCGACGCCGACCTGGCTGCCTGCGTCGATGCCGAGCTCGCCCGCCAGGTGCCGGCCACCCCGCACCGGGAGCGGGTGGCCAGCGCGCTGGCCGGGCAGTCCGCCTGCGTGCTCGTCGACGACATCGACGCGGCGCTCGCGGTGAGCGACGCATGGGCACCTGAGCACCTGGAGATCCAGGCCCGCGAGGCGGCCAAGCTGGCCGCGCGGGTCGTCAACGCCGGCGCGGTGTTCGCCGGCCCGTACTCGCCGGTGTCGCTCGGGGATTACCTGGCGGGATCGAACCACGTGCTGCCGACCGGCGGCACCGCGCGCTACGCGAGCGGGCTGTCCGTGCTGGCGTTCGGGCGGGTGGTCAACGTCGTGGAATGCGACCGGCAGGCGCTAGCTGCCGCGGCCCCGCTGATCGGCGCGCTCGGCGGGGCGGAGGACCTGGCCGCGCACGTGGCGGCCGTCCGCGTACGCGTCCGCGGTGATGTCTCGTGACCGCGCCGCCACCGTCCGTTCGGGATGATCTGAAAAACCTGCATCCGTACGGCGCGCCACAGCTCGACGTTCCGGTGCGGCTGAACACCAACGAGAACCCTTACCCGCCGAGCCCGCGGCTGCGGCGGGCGGTCGCCGACGCGGTGGCGCAGGCGGCGGCAAACCTGAACAGGTATCCGGACCGGGACGCCGTCGAGCTGCGCAAGGACCTGGCCGACTACCTCGGGCACGGCCTGACCGGCGGCCACGTCTGGGCGGCCAACGGATCCAACGAGGTCATCCAGCAGCTGCTGCAGGCGTTCGGCGGCCCCTGCCGCCAGGCGCTGGGCTTCGAGCCCAGCTACTCGATGCACCCGCTGATCGCCCGGGTGACCTGTACCGGCTGGGTGGCGGCCGCCCGCGAGCCGGACTTCGGCCTGGACCCGGAGCGAGCCGCGGGCGCGGTCCGGCAGGCCGCGCCCGCCCTGGTCTTGCTGACCTCGCCGAACAACCCGACCGGCACCGCCACGCCGCTGGCGGTGATCGAGGCCATCTGCGACGCGGCACCCGGGCTGGTGGTGGTCGACGAGGCATACGCCGAGTTCGCCCGCGAGGGCACGCCGAGCGCGCTGAGCCTGCTGCGGCGCTACCCGCGGCTGGTGGTCACCCGCACCATGTCCAAGGCGTTCGCCATGGCCGGGGCCAGGGTCGGCTACCTGGCCGCCGCCCCGGAGATGATCGAGGCGCTGCTGCTGGTCCGGCTGCCGTACCACCTGTCCTCCGTCACCCAGGCCGTCGCCCGTGCGGCGCTGGCGTGGGCCGCCGAGCCGCTGGCGACCGTCGCCGCGCTACGGGCTGAACGTGACGCGCTGGTGTCGTGGCTGCGGGCGCGCGGGCTGGCTGCTGCGGACTCCGACGCGAACTTCGTGCTGTTCGGGAAGTTCGGCGACCGGCATGGCGTGTGGCAGCGGCTGCTGGACCGCGGCGTGCTGGTCCGTGAGGTGGGGCCGCCGGGCTGGCTGCGGGTTACGGTGGGGACCCCGGAGGACATGGCGGCGTTCCGGTCCGCGCTGGCCCAGGCACTGGCCGCGAGCATCTAGGGAGGCACCGTGAGCCGGGCAGCGCGGGTGGAGCGGCTCACCAGGGAAACCCAGATCCTGGTCGAGCTGGACCTGGACGGCATCGGGGTGACCGCGGTCGGTACCGGCGTGCCGTTCTTCGATCACATGCTCGCCCAGCTCGGCAAGCACGGCGGCCTCGACCTGACCGTGCGGGCCAAGGGCGACACCGAGATCGACGCGCACCACACCGTGGAGGACACCGCGATCACGCTCGGCCAGGCGCTGCGTGAGGCGCTGGGCGACAAGGCCGGCATCTCCCGGTTCGGCCATGCCCTGGTGCCGCTGGACGAGACGCTGGTGCAGGCCGCCGTGGACCTGTCCGGGCGGCCGTACGCGGTACACCACGAGCCGCCCGGCATGGCCCCGCTGATTGGCAGCTACGACACCACGCTGACCAGGCACGTCTTTGAGTCGCTGGCGTTTTCCGCCGGGATCTGCCTGCACGTCCGGGTGCTCGAGGGCCGCAACCCGCATCACATCGTGGAGGCCCAGTTCAAGGCGGTCGCCCGGGCGCTGCGCGCCGCCGTGGCCCCCGACCCGCGCGCCGGCGGCGTCCCCAGCACCAAGGGGACCTTGTCGTGAGCGGGGAGGCCTGCTCGTTCGCGGTCTGTGGCCCACAGCCCCCGATAGACGGGGGCAAGGGGCCACAGACCCCCCTGGCCCGGGCGGTGAGCGAGGGTGAGGCATGACGAAAAGGGTGGTCGTGCTCGACTACGGGTCGGGAAACCTTCGCTCCGCGCAGCGGGCCCTCCAGCGGGCTGGCGCGGACGTGACGGTGACCGCGGACCCCGACGCGGCGGCCGACGCCGACGGGCTCGCGGTCCCCGGCGTCGGCGCGTTCGCGGCGTGCATGGCCGGGCTGCGGGCCGTCGGCGGGGACAAGCTCATCGCGCGGCGGCTTGAGCTCGGCCGGCCGGTGCTGGGCATCTGCGTGGGCATGCAGGTGCTCTTCCGTGCCGGGATCGAGCACGGAACACCGACCGAGGGGTGCGCGGCGTGGCCGGGCACGGTGCAGCGGCTGGATGCCGCCGTGCTGCCGCACATGGGATGGAACACGGTGGACCCGGCGGCCGGTTCGGCGCTGTTCGCCGGCATCCCGGCGGGGACCAGGTTCTACTTCGTGCACTCCTACGCGCTGCGTTCGGCCGACGCCGGCGGCCTGGCCGCGGCCGGCGCGCTGATCTCCTGGGCCAGCCATGGCGAGCGGTTCGCCGCCGCGGCCGAGCGGGGCGTGCTGTCCGCGACCCAGTTCCACCCGGAAAAGTCCGGCGACGTCGGCGCCGCGCTGCTGCGCAACTGGCTGGAGGCCCTGCCATGAGCCTGATCTTCTGGCTGGCGGCGCTCCGGTGAGCCTGATCCTGTTGCCCGCGGTGGACGTCGCCGGCGGCCGGGCGGTCCGGCTGGTCCAGGGCGCTGCGGGCAGCGAGACCTGCCACGGTGACCCGCTGGACGCGGCGCTGGCCTGGCAGCGGGCCGGGGCGTCCTGGATCCACCTGGTGGACCTGGACGCCGCGTTCGGCCGCGGCTCCAATGCGGACCTGCTGGCGCACATCGTGCGCCGGGCGGACGTGGCCGTCGAGCTTTCCGGCGGCATCAGGGACGACGACTCGCTGGCCCGCGCGCTCGCCACCGGCTGCGCCCGGGTCAACATCGGCACCGCCGCGCTGGAGGACCCCGACTGGGTGCGCTCGGTCATCGCCCGGCACGGGGACCGGATCGCGGTCGGCCTGGACGTGCGCGGCACCCGGCTGGCCGCGCGCGGCTGGACCACCGAAGGCGGGGACCTGCACGCCACCCTGGACCGGCTCAACGCCGAGGGCTGCGCCAGGTACGTCGTCACCGACGTGCTCTCCGACGGCACGCTGCGCGGCCCGAACCTGGGGCTGCTGCACGAGGTGTGCGCGTGCACCACGGCGCCGGTAGTGGCCAGCGGGGGCGTGTCCAGCCTGGACGACCTGCGCGCGCTCGCCTTGCTGGTCCCGCTGGGTGTGGAGGGCGCGATCATCGGCACCGCCTTGTACTCCGGCGCGTTCACGCTGGAGCAGGCGCTTGCAGAGGTGACTCCTTGACCGTCGCGGTGCGGGTGATTCCCTGCCTGGACGTGGACGGCGGCCGGGTGGTCAAGGGAGTGAACTTCCGCGGGCTCCGCGACGCGGGAGACCCGGTGGAGCTCGCCGCACGCTATGACCAACAAGGCGCCGACGAGCTGACCTTCCTGGACATCACCGCGTCAAGCGGCGGCCGGGACACCATGTATGACGTGCTGCGGCGCGCCGCCGAGCAGGTGTTCATCCCGCTCACCGCGGGCGGCGGGGTGCGCAGCGTCTCCGACGTGGACCGGCTGCTGCGGGCCGGCGCGGACAAGGTCGCCGTCGGCACCGCCGCGGTCGCCCGGCCGGAACTGCTGGCCGAGGCCGCGGAACGGTTCGGGTCGCAGTGCGTGGTGCTGTCCGTGGACGCCCGCCGGGCCGCGCCAGGCACGCAGCCTTACCCGCCCAGCGGCTTCGAGGTGACCACGCACGGAGGCCGGGCCGGCACCGGGATCGACGCGGTGGGCTGGGCGCGGCGGGCGGCCGCCGACCTCGGCGCGGGGGAGATCCTGCTGAACTCGATGGACGCCGACGGCACCGCGTCCGGTTTCGACCTGGAGCTGATCGGCGCGGTGCGCGCCGCCGTGACCGTCCCGGTGATCGCCAGCGGCGGCGCGGGCGCGCTGGCTCACTTTGCCCCCGCCGTCGACGCCGGCGCCGACGCGGTGCTCGCCGCAAGCGTGTTCCACTTCGGCACGCTGCGGATCGCCCAGGTCAAGGACGCCCTGCGCGCGGCGGGCCACCCGGTCCGGACTGCTTGCTAAGCCGGCGGTCCCGGTGGCGCCGGAGGTGTCGGGCACGGAGTCGATGACAGGAGCCATCGCGACGCCGATGATGCCGGCGTCGTTGTACAAGGTGGCGGGCATGATGCGGGCGCGGATTCCGGTCAGCAGCGGCAGGAACTTGTCCCACTGCTTGCTGATGCCGCCGCCGATGATGATCAGGTGCGGCGACAGCAGCGCCTCCACGTGCTGCAGGTACTCGTCCACGCGGCCTGCCCACTTGCCCCAGCTCATATCGGCCAGCTTCTTGGCGCGTTCGGACGCGCGCCGCTCCGCGTCACGGCCGCGGATCTCGATGTGCCCGAACTCGGTGTTGGGCACCAGGATGCCCTGGGTGAACAGCGCGCTGCCGATCCCGGTGCCGAACGTCAGCATCAGCACGGTCCCGCGATGGCCCACTCCGGCGCCGAACGTCATCTCCGCGACGCCTGCGGCGTCCGCGTCGTTCAGCACCCGGACCGGGCAGCCGGTGGCCTTGGCGAACAGCGACCCGGCGTCCAGCCCGATCCACGCCGGGTCGAGGTTGGCCGCGGTCCTGGCCACGCCGTCGGTGACCACGCCGGGGAACGTGATGCCCACCGGCCCTGACCAGCCGAACGAGGCGGTCAGTTCGTGTACCACCTCCGCCACCGCATCGGGCATGGCCGGTTGCGGCGTGGGGATCTTCTTCCGGTCGGCGAGCAGCCGTCCCGTTTCCGGGTCGACGGGCGCTGCCTTGATGCCGCTGCCGCCAATGTCAATGCCGAATGCCTGCATGACCCTAGCGTAATCGGGCTGGGGCGCTGCGCCCGGCCATCAGCGGATCCGCACCACCGCGGCACTCGGGTAATATCGTAAGTCGGTGCAGTGCTCGTCAGCTGAGAGAGGGTGCGGCGGATGCGCTGGTTCAAGGTTGCCGCCATCGCGGGCGGCATACTCATCGCCTTCCTCATCGTCGGTTCGGTCATCGGGTTCGTCATGCACGCCGTGGTCGACCTGGTCATCGCCGCGCTCGTGGTCGGCGTGATCGTCGTCGCCATCAAGATGGCGCGCTCCGGCAGGCACGTGACGCGCAGGCGCGCTGACCGCGAAGTTCGCGACCCTGCCCGCGGCCGGACGCTTCCCCGAGCCGACGTCGAGCCGGTCTCCGCCCACACCCAGGCACGCGAAGCCAAGCTCGACGTGGACGAGGAGCTGGCCAGGCTCAAGCGCGAGATGGGCGGCTAGCGCCCGCGTGCCGCCAGGTGGCGCCGGTGAGCGTGTTCACCGCCGCCTGGGTCCCGTCCAGCCGCACCAGCGCAGCGCCGGTGCGACCGTGCACCCACATGGTGAGCTCGGCGGGGCTGCCGATCACGGTGACCACCGGGGTCGCGTTCTTCGCAGTGATCCGGAACGCCCTGCCGTCTCCGGGCGCCATATCATCCCTGGCGAGCTCGACGCCGACCGGCGCCCGGCGCAGCAGGAACCTTGCCGCCCGCAGCCGGTGCCACAGCGCGTATGATTCCCCGCTGCTCAGCTCCCTCGGCTCCCAGCCCGGCGCGGCGCGGCGCACGTCCTCGTGGTGCACGAAGTACTCCACGGTGTTGACGCGCTCGTCCATGCCGGGCACTGCCCACAGCGACAGCCTCGGCGGCCCGGACCTGATGGCCTCGATCAGTGCCGGGTACGGCGTCCGCTCCTTGATCCGCTGCTGCACCACGGCGGTATACCCGGCCAGCGGGCCGCCGAGGAGGCCCGCGGCAGCGTCAGGCCGGCGCTCGCGCAGCACCAGGTGGGTGGCGAGGTCTCCGGTCGTCCACCCGGCGCACAGCGTGGGGGCGTCTGGGCCGGTGGTTTCGAGCAGTGCGCACAGCGCCAGGCGTTCTTCTCGCGAGTAGCTCACCTGCTGATGGTAGGCGGGATTGCTACCCTGACTGAAGCCACAGCGAAACGAGGAAGCGATGCTCGACCCCGCCATCGCCGCGCGGCTCAAGCCAGACCAGTCCGGCCTTGTCGCCGCGATCGCCCAGCAGTACGACACCGGCGAGGTGCTGATGCTCGGCTGGATGGACGCCGAAGCGCTGCATCGCACGCTCACCACCGGCCGGTGCACCTACTGGTCGCGCAGCCGGCAGCAGTACTGGGTGAAGGGGGAGACGTCCGGGCACGTCCAGCGGGTCAAGTCCGTGGCGCTTGACTGCGACGGCGACGCTGTGCTGGTCCAGGTGGACCAGGTGGGCGCGGCCTGCCACGCCGGCGACCGGACCTGCTTCGACGCCGACGTCCTCCGCAAAGAACAGTAATGCCGCGGCCGCGTCGGGAATTCGCGCTGGCGCTGCTGCTGGGCGCGGCCGGAGCGGGCCTGGTCCTGCTCGCCGTGCGGCAGGCGTGGGCGCGGGCGGTCTTCACCGCGCCGCGCCCGCTGCCGGAAACCGAGATTACGGTCACCGGCCAGCAGCTGGTCCCGCTGGCCGGCGCGCTCGCGCTTGCCGCCCTGGCGGCCCTGGCGGCCGTGATCGCCACCAGGTCGGCGGCCAGGCGCGTGGCCGGCGGCCTGCTCGCCCTGCTCGGCGCGGCCACGGCGGCTGCCGCTGCCGCCGGGACAGGCACGGCCACGGTGCTTGCCGCCGC
>JAFAPY010000222.1 GCA_019246795.1 Streptosporangiaceae bacterium
GCTCGGCGCGCAGGTCACCCTGCTGGAGGCAGCCCAGATCGGCGGCACCAGCCTGAACCGCGGGCCGGCGCCGGTGCGGACGCTGGCGCGCGCCGCCCGCCTGGCGCGCGACTGGTCCTCGTGGGCCACCTTCGGCCTGGACGGTCCTCCGCCGGTGCCAGACCTGCCCGCCATGCTCGCCAACACCGAGCGGGTGGCCCGCTACGCTCAAGACAAGAAGGACATGGCGGGCCACCTGCGTCGGCACGGCATCGAGCTGTTCGAGGACGTCGGCCCGGTCGGATTCACCGGCCCGCACACCATGGCCGCGCCCGGCGGGCGCAGCTGGTCGGCCGATCGCATCATCCTGGCCGTCGGCGGGCATGCGGCCCGGCTTCCCATCCCCGGGGCTGAGCACGCGCTGACCTACGAGGACATCCCGTCGCTGGCCAGCCTGCCGTCCCGGGTCGCGGTGGTCGGCGGGGCCGACACCGGCTGCCAGATCGCGTCGATCTTCGCCGATCTCGGCGCGGCCGTCACGGTGTTCGAGGCTGGCCCGGTCCTCGTCCCGTCAGCCGACCCCAGCGTGTCGGAAGAACTCACCCGGGCCTTCCGCGCCCGGGGCATGACCATCGCGACCGGGACCACGGTCAACTCCCTCGCCCGGCACGACGGCATCCGGGTCGAGCACCGTAACGGCGACCTGGCGGGGCGCACGACCGCGGACGTCGTGTTCTTCGCGGTCGGCTGGCCCGCCAACCTGGCTCAGCTGAACCTGGCTGCGGCTGGCGTGGATGCCCGGCCCGCGGCGATCACCGTGGACGAGTACCTGCGCACCAACATCGAGCACATCTTCGCCGCCGGCGACGTCAACGGCCATGCGATGCTGGTGCAGACCGCGAGGATGGAAGGCCGCATCGCCGCCAGGAACGCGATCGAAGGACCCGCCAGGCACGCGGCATACCACGTCGTGCCCAGCGGCAGCTTCACCGATCCGGAATACGGCAGGGTCGGTCTCACCGAACCGCAAGCCGCGCAGGCCCACGACACCGTGACCGGCCTGGCCCGCTACGACGACCTGCTCCGGCCGGTCGCCGACGGCCGGCCCGACGGCTTCTGCAAGCTCATCGCCGACCGCGCCAGCCATACCATCCTCGGCGGCCACGTCCTCGGCGAGTATTCCGCCGAAACAGTCCAGACGATCGCGGCGTGCATGGCCGCCGGGATGACCGTCGAGCAGGTCGCCGAACTCCAGCTGGCCTATCCGACGTTCACCGAGGGCGTCAGCATGGCCGCCCAGAAGATCTGCCGGACCCTGGAGATCGGCCAGTTCCCGCAGGTCTGGAGCTACCTGGGAGCCGAAGAATGAACCGCGTGTCATCCGCCGCTCGTTCCCTGGAGCCATCCCCGACGGAAGAGCCAAAGCCATGAAGGCCGTCGCAGTGTTCCCGGGATCTCGTGAGGTCAAAGTCACCGAGCAGGAGGCTCCCCGGATCACCCAGCCCGACCAGGTCATGGTGCGGATGCTCGACATCGGCATCTGTGGGACCGACAAAGAGATCTGTGCCTTCGAGTACGGGACCCCGCCGCCTGGCGATGACCGCCTGGTGATCGGCCACGAGTCGGTGGCCGAGGTCGTGCAGGCCGGCTCCGCGGTCGAGCGGTTCCGGGCCGGAGACCTTGTCGTCCCGTCGGTGCGCCGCCCGTGCCCCCATCCCGCCTGCGGCGCCTGCCGTGCCGGGCACCAGGATTATTGCTACACCGGCGACTTCCGTGAACGCGGCATCAAGGAAGCGCACGGCTACATGGCCGAGTACATCGTCGAGCACGAGCGGTACCTGAACCTCGTCGCCCAGGACCTGCGAGACATCGCCGTGCTGACCGAGCCGCTGACCATCGCGGAAAAGGCACTCGGGCAGATCACCTGGATGATGCAGCAGCGCCCGCCGTGGCTCGACCCGCAGACGCCGGGGCAGGAACGAGGCCGCGGGCTTTCCGCGCTCGTGCTCGGCGTCGGGCCGGTCGGCCTGCTGGGAGCGATGCTGCTGGTCTCGGCTGGCTTCACCACCTACGTCTACTCCCGCGAGGTGCCGCCGAATCCCCGGATCGACCTGGTGGCTGCCATCGGCGCGACCTACGTCTCCACCCAGACCACGACGTTCGCCGGCCTGGCCGACCAGATGGGCCGCATCGACCTGGTCTACGAAGCGGTCGGGCACTCGCATTTCGCCCTGGAGGCGCTGCGGGTCCTGGGCACCAACGGCATCTTCGTGCTGACCGGAGTCCCTGGCCTGCAGGCCCTGACCGAGGCAGATCCCGCTCGGCTGATGAGAGACATGGTGCTGAAGAACCAGGTGCTGGTGGGCACGGTCAACGCCGGGCCCGATGCTTTCGCCTCGGCGCTGCGGGACCTGGCCCTGTTCCGGCGGCGCTGGCCGGAAGCGGTACGGACGCTGATCGCCGGCGGCTACCCGCCGGAACAAGCACCCGAGCTGATCCTCGGCAGGCCCGCAGGCATCAAGACCGTGATCGCTTTCGGCTGATCGACCGCCTTACCGGAAGGAAAGGAGAACTAATGTCGGCACCAACCGGGCCTGAACCGGCCGATGAACTGGGCCCGATCGATTTCATCGCGATCGAGTTTCCCGGTGCTCGCATCACCGCGCCGGGCTTCGAACAGCTGCTGTCCCTGGCCGACCAGGGCGTCATCGACATCTTGGATGTGGAATTCATCACCAAAGATGACGCTGGCAATGTCGGCAAGGCCGATGTCGGCGAACTCCGCCACCCCAGCGGGGTCGACCTGAGCGTCTGGACGGGCGCGTCGTCCGGCTTGCTCGACCGCACCGATGTCGAGGAGATCGCCGCCGCGATGCAGCCCGGCAGCGTCGCCGCGGTCATCGTCTATGAGAACCGGTGGGTGCTCGGCCTGGTCAACGCCTGGCGGCGTGACGGCGCCCGCCTCCTCGCCGATGGCGGGATCTCAGCCGACGACGTGGCCGCGGCGCTGGATGCGACAGAACCTTCCTAGAAGCAGAGGAGATCACGGTGGGCCTACTGAAGACCGCCGCCAAGGTGGCGGTAGCAAGTTCCGTACATGGGCGGATCCAGCGCAGGCAGCAGCTGCGGTGGGCTGCGCAGGACCAGGCCGCGGCATACGCCGCACCGCCGCAGGCACCCGCCGCGGCGCCAGCACCGCAGGCACCCGCCGCATCGGCGCAGCCCGCCGATATGGGGGATAGGCTGGCCCAGCTGAAGGAGCTCGGCGAGCTGCTCCAGGCCGGCGTGCTGACGCAGGCAGAGTTCGACCAGCAGAAGGCCCGGATTCTCGCCTGACAGACAGAACGAAGAGCAAGCTGCCCCGGGCTGGCCCCAGCGGGGACCGTGATCTCACATGGCAGCGTAGAAGCGCTGGTCTGTAGGCACGATCCGGGCGCCGAGCGGCACCAGCGATATCGGGATCAGCTTGAAGCTGGCGATGCCGAGCGGGATACCGATGATCGTCAGGCAGAGCATCACGCCCGTGACCAGATGCCCGAGCGCCAGCTCCCAGCCGAACAAGATGACCCAGATGACGTTGCCGATCAGGGAGCCCACGCCCGCGTCGCGCCGTCGCTCGATCGTCCGGCCGAACGGCCAGAGCACGTAATTCGCGATGCGGAACGCGGCGATGCCGAAGGGGATCGTGATGATCAAGATGAACGCCAGGATGCCCACCGCGACATAGAGGAGCGCCATCCAGAAGCCGCACAGCACCAGCCAGATCACGTTGAGGATGGTCCGCATGGCAAGCTCCCGAACTGGCGCCGGCTGTCTCGGCCCAACATACGACTCCGGCATCTGCATGGCGAGCGTCGCTGCCCAGGCGGCCGGCCGCTAAGCGGCTGAGCGGCTGAGTCGCCCGGGTTACTCCTGGAAGGCCTTAGCCTCGTCGATCCAGGTCTGTGTCTCCTTTTCGGAGAGCCCCACCACCGCATGCCCGTACCGCTGCTCGATCATCTCCTTCAGGTCAGCGGCGTCGCGGTGACGCAGCTCCTTGATCGAGGCAACGCCGATCTCGTCGAGCATGGCTCGGTACCGAGGGCCGATGCCCTTGAGCTTGTCCAGGTCGCGCGGCACGTGTTCCGACATTCCCCACCTCCTGGCCGTGCTGCCAGCACAGATAACAGCGCCAAACCACCCACCGTAAAGCGGCGCGGGCATTCGCGCAACGGCGCTGATCCGCGGGGCGGCCGGGCGACAGCCGGTTGTGGTCTAGACCTTAGCAGCCCGGTAACGGGTCTTCCGGGTCTGGCAGGCGCGGACCTTCGTCCCTTGCCGGGAGACCCTCGGGGGGCGTTCGATAGTCTCGGATCGGCTGGCGATCAAGTGCTCGACGAGGAGATTCAATACCGTGACCATTCGCGTGGGGATCAACGGCTTCGGCCGCATCGGACGTAACTTCTGGCGTGCCGTCAACGCAGCCGACGGTGACCGCGGCATCGAGATCGTCGCCGCGAACGACCTCGGCAACATCGCCACCATGGCGCACCTGCTCAAGTACGACACCGTGCTCGGCACGCTGCCCATCGAGGTGTCCGTCTCCGGGAACACCATCCGGGCGGGCGACAAGACGATCACGTTCCTTGCCGAGCGGGACCCGGCGCAGCTGCCCTGGCGTGACCTCGGCGTGGACATCGTGCTGGAGTCCACCGGCAAGTTCAACAACGCCGACGCCGCGCGGGCGCACATCGACGCGGGCGCGAAGAAGGTCATCATCTCTGCGCCGGCCAAGCAAGAGGACATCACGGTCGTGATGGGGGTCAACGACGACGCCTACGACCCGGCCGCGCACCACGTGATCTCCAACGCCTCGTGCACCACGAACTGCGTGGCGCCGATGGCCAAGGTGCTGCTGGACAGCTTCGGCATCGTCAAGGGGCTGATGACCACGATCCACGCCTACACCAACGACCAGGTCGTGCTGGACTTCCCGCACAAGGACCTGCGCCGGGCCCGTGCCGCGGCGCAGAACATCATCCCGACCACGACCGGGGCGGCGAGGGCGACCGCGCTGGTCCTGCCCGAGCTGAAGGGCAAGATGGACGGGATGGCCATGCGGGTGCCGGTGCCGGACGGCTCGGTGGTGGACCTGGTGGCCGAGCTCAACCGCGAGGTGGCCAAGGACGAGGTCAACGCCGCGTTCCGCGCCGCCGCCGACGGGCCGCTCAAGGGCTACCTGTACTACACCGAGGACGCCATCGTGTCCTCCGACATCGTGGGCTCGGCGGCGTCGTGCACGTTCGACGCGTCGCTCACGATGACGTTCGGCAACCAGGTGAAGGTCATCGGCTGGTACGACAACGAGTGGGGCTACTCCTGCCGGCTGGTCGACCTGACCGCGCTCGTCGCCTCCAGGCTGCGGTAATGCGGTCCGTTGACGACCTGGACGTCCGGGGCCGGCGCGTGCTGCTGCGCTGTGACCTGAACGTGCCGCTGGACCTGACCGGGACCGGGGAGATCACCGACGACGGCCGGATCCGGGCCAGCCTGCCGGTGATCCGCAAGCTGTCCGACCGGGGCGCGCGGGTGATCGTCCTCGCCCACCTGGGCAGGCCCAAGGGGGCCACGTTCGACGAGCGGGCCGCGGGCGGCCCGTCGCTGCGGCCGGTGGCGGCGCGGCTGGGCGAGCTGCTGGGCCGGCCGGTGGCGCTCGCCGCCGACGTGGCGGGCCCGTCGGCCGGGGACACCGCATCCGGCCTGGCTGACGGTGACGTGGCGCTGGGCGAGAACGTCCGCTTCGAGCCCGCTGAGACCAGCAAGGACGACCCGGAGCGTGCCGAACTCGCGCGAACGTGGGCCCGCCTGGGCGAGCTGTACGTCGGCGACGGGTTCGGCGCCGTGCACCGCAAGCACGCCTCGGTGTATGACCTGCCTGCGTTGCTGCCGCACGCCGCCGGCGATCTGGTGCTCGAGGAAGTCGCGGTGCTGCGCCAGCTCACCACCGACCCGGCGCGCCCGTTCGTGGTGGTGCTCGGCGGCAAGAAACCCTCAGACAAGCTCGCCGTGATCGGTAACCTGCTGAACCTTGCCGACCGCATCCTCATCTGCGGCGGCATGGGCTACACCTTCCTCGCCGCGCGCGGCTGCGAGGTCGGGAACTCGGTGCTGGAGGCCGACCAGATTCCCGCGGTCAAGGCGGTGATGACCGACGCGGAGCGGCGCGGCGTGGAACTGGTGCTCCCCGTGGACCTGGTGGTGGCCACGCACTTCGCGCCGGACGCGGAGCACGCCGTGGTGCCGGTGACCGAGATCCCACCGGACTGGGAGGGGATGGACGCGGGCCCGCGGACGCGTGAGCTGTTCGCGGCCAAGCTGGCCGACGCCAAGACGGTCTTCTGGAACGGGCCGGCCGGGGTGTTCGAGTTCCCGGCGTTCGCGGCCGGCACCCGGGCGGTCGCGGAGGCGATCAGCCGGGTCGACGCGCTGACCGTGGTGGGCGGCGGCGACTCCGCCGCGGCGATCCGGGCGCTGGGCATCGGCGAGGATGCGTTCGGTCATGTCTCGACCGGCGGGGGCGCCAGCCTGGAATACCTGGAGGGCAAGGCGCTTCCGGGCCTGGTGGCCTTGGAGGCCGATCCGTGACCTCCCGCCCGGCGCGGTTCCCGCTGATGGCGGGCAACTGGAAGATGAACTGTAACCACTTCGAGGCGATCACGCTGGTGCAGAAGCTCGCGTGGACGCTTACCGACAAGGATTACGAGTTTGCCGAGGTGGCGGTGCTGCCGCCGTTCACCGCGGTGCGCAGCGTGCAGACCCTGATCGACGGGGACAAGCTGCGGATCTGCCTGGGGGCGCAGGATCTGTCCCCGCACGATCACGGTGCGTATACGGGGGACGTGTCCGGGCCGATGCTCGCCAAGCTGGGCTGCCGGTACGTGCTGGCCGGGCACTCGGAGCGGCGCCACCACCACGCGGAAACCGACGAGCTGGTCAGCGCCAAGGTACAAGCCGCGCTGCGGTGCGGGCTGACGCCGGTCCTGTGCGTCGGGGAGCCGCTGGAGGTGCGCCAGTCCGGTGAGCATGTCGAGCACACCCTGGCACAGCTCGACGGCTCGCTGCACGGCGTCGCGGCCGAGGCGGTGTCCGGGATGGTGATCGCCTACGAGCCGGTCTGGGCGATCGGAACCGGCGAGGTGGCGACCCCCGGGGACGCGCAGGAGATGGCGGCGGCGATCAGAGCGAGGATTTCCGCGGTTCACGGCCACCAGGCGGCAGGCAGTGTGCGTATCCTGTATGGCGGGTCCGTCAAGCCGGACAATATCGCGCCGATCATGGCACAGCCGGACGTGGACGGCGCCCTGGTCGGCGGCGCCAGCCTCGACGCCGGGCAGTTCGCCCAGATCTGCCGGTATCGTGAACTGGCGGCTTCGTTACTCACCCGGATGACAGCAGGAGATGGATAACAGCGATGATCATTGGGCTCTCCGTTATCCTGATCATCACCAGCATCGTGTTGGTGCTGCTGGTGCTGCTGCACAAGGGCAAGGGCGGCGGCCTGTCTGACCTGTTCGGCGGCGGGGTGACCTCCAGCCTCGGCTCGTCCTCGGTCGTCGAGCGGAACCTCGACCGGATCACGGTGTTCTTCGGCGTCATCTGGTTCGTCTGCATCGTTGCTCTCGGCTGGCTGGTCAATCACTAGCGGGTAACGTTCCCGCACCATTCCCGCACCCAAGTACTGAATTGAGGGCTCCTCCGGGAGCACCGTTCAGGACTATCGAGTAGGGCACGACCTTCAAGGGGTGATCTGTGAGCAGTGGCAACGCCATCCGTGGCAGCAGGGTGGGCGCCGGCCCGATGGGAGAGGCAGAGCGCGGCGAGTCCGCGCCCCGGGTCTGGGTATCGTTCTGGTGCGCGAACAAGCACGAGACCCGGCCAAGCTTCGCCAGCGACGCCTCCATTCCCGACACCTGGGAGTGCCCCAGGTGCGGAAACCCCGCCGGCCAGGACGAGCAGAGCCCGCCGGCGCCGCCGCGGGCGGAGCCCTACAAGACTCACCTCGCCTACGTGAAGGAGCGGCGCAGCGACTCCGATGGCGAGGCCATCCTCGCCGAGGCCCTGGCCCGCGTGCGCCATACCGCCTCCGCCTCGTCCCGCGTCACCGCCTGACCGGCGGGGTCGTCGGCCGCCCGTGCCCGAGGAGCTGATCGCCTTCGGCGGGCATGACCTGTCCGCGGGCGGGGACGTCATGGCGCGGGTGGCCGCGTGCGCCCGGCAGGCGCTGCGCGCCTACGGCTGCCACCCGGAGACGTCCGCGGAACTGCTCAACGTCTCGGAGAATGCCACCTTCCTGGTGACCGATCCCCAGGCCGGGCGGTCGGTGCTGCGCGTGCACCGGCTCGGCTACCACACTGAGCCGGAAATCGCCTCCGAGCTGGCCTGGATGGACGCGCTGCGCGCCGACGCCGGGGTGCGGACGCCGCGGGTGCTCCCGGCCGCGGACGGCCGCCGCGTGGTGACGGTGCCGGACGGCAGCGCGGTGCGGCACTGCGTGCGGTTCGAATACCTGCCCGGCGCCGAGCCCGCGCTGACCAGCGCCCACTTCGCCGAGCTGGGCGAGGTCACCGCACGGATGCACCGGCATGCCCGCGGCTGGCGCAGGCCCGCCTGGTTCACCAGGTTCTGCTGGGACTACGGAGCGGCGTTCGGCAGGCACCCACGGTGGGGCCGCTGGCAGGACGGCATCGGCGTCGGGGCCGCCGAACGAGCGGTGCTCGGCAGGCTGGACCAGGCGCTGCGGGCCCGGCTGGCCGCGTTCGGCACCGGGCCGGACCGGTACGGGCTGGCGCACGCGGATACCCGGCTGGCCAACCTGCTGGTGCACGACGGATCGGTCGCCGTCA
Source organism: Streptosporangiaceae bacterium (assembly GCA_019246795.1). Classification (GTDB taxonomy): domain Bacteria; phylum Actinomycetota; class Actinomycetes; order Streptosporangiales; family Streptosporangiaceae; genus Palsa-504. Next base: position 8,862 of record JAFAPY010000222.1, read on the forward strand.
TCGACTTCGACGACTGCGGGTACAGCTGGTACCTGTACGACCTGGGCACCTCGGTGAGCTTCGTCGAGCACTCCCCGCAGGTGCCGGCCTTCGTGGCCAGCTGGCTGGAGGGGTACCGCCGCGTCGCGGAGCTTTCCGCCGCCGACGAGGCGGAGGCGTGGACGTTCATCCTGTTCCGGCGGCTGCTCCTGCTCGCATGGATCGGCTCGCATCCCGGAGCGGACATCGCCGCCGAGCTCGGCGCCGGCTATACCCGTGACAGCTGCGGCCTGGCGGAGTGGTACCTGAGCACCCACTGAGCGGCCGCGCGGCGGCGGCGGATCAGCTCCCCGCCGGCGGCCACTGTTTGGCCACCAGCGTCAGCACGTCGTAGGTGGCCACCTGCTTGCCGTCCTGGTTGCTGACCTCGGCGTCCCAGCGCACCTCGCCGTAATCGGCGTCCTCGCGCGGCATAATCTGCTTGCAGGTGAGCGTCACGCTCAGCTCGTCGCCGGGGTAGACGGGGGCGAGGAACCTCAGGTTCTCCAGGCCGTAGTTGGCGAGCACCGGGCCGGGGTCAGGCTGGACGAACAGGCCCGCGGCGAAGGAGACGATGAGGTAGCCGTGGGCGACCCGGCCGTCGAAGAACGGGTTGGCCCGTGCCGCGTCGGAGTCCATGTGCGCGTAGAACCTGTCTCCGGTGAACTCGGCGAAGCGCTCGATGTCGTCAAGTGAGACCCGGCGGGGGCCGGCCGCGACGGTGTCGCCGATCCGCAGCTGTGCCAGCGACTTACGGAACGGATGCCCGCTGCTGGCATCCCGCGCGGCGCCCGTTACCCAGCGGCCGGTAACGGCCGACAGCACGCGCGGGCTTGCCTGCACCGCGGTGCGCTGCATGTGGTGCAGCACGCCGCGGATGCCGCCCAGTTCCTCGCCGCCGCCGGCCCGTCCCGGGCCGCCGTGCACCAGCGGCGGCAGCGCAGAGCCGTGCCCGGTCGAGGTTCCCGCGTCGTCGCGGTCCAGCACCAGCAGCCGGCCGTGCCAGGGCCCCAGGCCGAGCACGACATCGCGGGCGAAGCCCGCATCCGAGGTGACCAGCGAGCCGACCAGGCTTCCCCGGCCGCGGGCGGCGAGCTCGATCACCTCGGCTACCGGGTCGGCGCCCCGGTAGCCGATGATCGTGGCGACCGGGCCGAAGGCTTCCACCTGGTGCGGTTCGGGCCGGCCCGGGTCGTCGGCGCGCAGCAGCAGCGGCGCGATGAACGCGCCGCGTTCCGCGCTGGCCCCGGTGACCTCGACGTGGTCCGGGTCGCCGAAGACCAGCTGTCCCGCCGCCTGCAGCGCCTTGACCGAGCGCCGCACCTCCTCGCGCTGCTCCAGGCTGGCCAGCGCGCCCATCTGCACCCCTTCGGCCGCAGGGGCGCCGACGGTTATCTTCGCCAGCCGATCACGCGCCGCCTCGATCACCTGCTCCGCCAGCCCTGCCGGGACCAGCGCGCGGCGGATCGCGGTGCACTTCTGGCCTGCCTTGACCGTCATCTCGGTGACAAGCTGCTGCACGTACAGATCGAACTCGGGCATGCCCGCCGTGACATCGGGACCGAGGATGGAGCAGTTCAGCGAGTCCGCCTCGGCGTTGAACCGCACCGCCCGCCCGACGATCGCCGGGTGCGCCCGCAGCCCGCGGGCGGTCGCGGCCGACCCGGTGAAGTACACCAGGTCCTGCTCGCCGAGGTGGTCGAACATGTCGCCGACGCTGCCGCAGATCAGTTGCAGCGTGCCCGGGGGCAGCAGGCCCGTTGCGGTCATGAGCTCCACGAGCCTGGAGGTCACGTAGGCGGTCTGGGTGGCCGGCTTGACCAGGCTGGGCACCCCGGCGATGAACGCCGGGGCGAGCTTCTCCAGCGGTCCCCAGACCGGAAAGTTGAACGCGTTGATTTGCACGGCTACCCCGCGCAGCGGGGTCAGGATGTGCTGCCCGGCGAAGGTGCCGCCCTTGCTGAGCGGCTCGACCGGGCCCTCGACGTAGACGGTGTCGTTGGGCAGCTCGCGCCTGGCCTTGCTGGCGTAGCTGAGCAGCACGCCGATGCCGCCGTCGACGTCGAACCTGGCGTCGTTCAG
>JAFAPY010000131.1 GCA_019246795.1 Streptosporangiaceae bacterium
CGCCAGGAAACGCGCCCCCACGGCACGGCTGCCGCGCAGCATCGGGCCGGCGACCCCAGCCATCGACTGCCCTCACGGACTGAACAGCTGCAACACCGCACCCACGCCCGCGACAACCACCCAGGCCACCATCAGACCCCCGTCACGACGTGCAGACGCCGACGGAGTAGTGGATGCTGCTGCAGCCGTAAGTACACGGCGACTTGTGCTCACAGCAGTGGCAGGTCCTGCCGCCACTTTCCGAGCATTGCCACACGTAGTGGAAACCGCTCTCGCACGCAGCAAGTGTGTGACCGCTGTTGGGGCAGCACAGATGGCAGCAGCCGTACGGGATGGTGTGGGCGGATGCGGGTGATGCGAAGCCGAAGACCGTGGCCGCGGTGGCCAGGCCCCCCGCCCCGACACCGCCCAGGAAACGCCGCCGGGCAACCCGCGGCCTGCCGGCCCCCTCCTGCGGAACCGTCTGCGCCTTCGCCTTGATGAGGTTCATACCGCCTCCCTGTCTTGTCGCGGCAGGCCCTGCCCAGCCATCTCCCCGGTTACCGTTGCCCGCAGCGCAGCGACATCATGGAAGATGTAGGCGGCCACCAGCCGCCCGCCGGCGAACACCAGCGCGCTGGGGCTGAAATTCACCCCGAACTGGCCCGTCACCCAGCTGCCGCCCACGTCGACATGGTGCGGGAACCGGCCGATCCCGTTGCCGGCCACGAACTCCTCCCCGGTCTGCTCATGCGAGGTCGACACCACCACCCCCATGCCGTCCCACCCCGCCCCGGCCGGGACATCCCGCAGCTGCCCGGCGATATCCAGGCACGAACCGCACGCGCTGCTCAAAACCAGCAGCACCGACGGGGCCTCGCCCCCGGCCAGCAGCCCGCCCGGCCACGCATCCGGGACACCCCCCAGCCGCGCCCCCTCCAGCGGCACCACCTCGGTACTGCGCGGCCTGCCCCCGGCCTGGGCCACCCGGGCCGACAGCTCCCCGAACATCGCGAACAGCACCACCATGCCCACCGTCAGCACCAGCACCGCAAAACCCAGCGCCACCAGCATCAGCCCACCCCGCCGCCAGCCTGGACCGCGCCGCGCGCACCCCACACCGACACCAGCACCCGGCCAATTCCGCCCCTCACCGGGTGCTATCGAGTATGAACGCAAGGTCCGTGCTTGTCCACCCCCATTCGCACCATTCCGCGCATGTGGGAACATAACGGTCATACGCATCGAGACGTGCAGGAATCGGGCGGCCCGGAAGGGCTAGCGCCGCGGCCGCGTCACCATGGCGAACCGCTGTTGGCGGGCAGCCAGTCTTCGTGGTCCCTGGTGAGCGCGACTGCCTCCAAGGCCGAGTGAACGCCCAGCTTCGCCATGAGGTTCTGCAGGTGAGTCCGGACGGTATTGACCGAGAGGTGCAGCTGTTCCGCTACCGCATCGCGGTGCCCGGCTCCCTCGGCCAGGCACGCCAGGACTGCCCGCTCACGGGGGGTAAGAGCAGCAAGCAGTTGCTCGTTCTTTCGCTGCCGGTCCCGCTCCCCGATCAGAAACCGCACGACGTTGCCCAGATCGCTCGGAGGGAGCCAGGTTTCCCCGCGGGCGACGCCACGGACGGCCCGCAGCAGGGCCTCCAGCGATTGATCCTTGCGCACCCATGCCGCTGCCCCCGCCCGGATGGCGTTCACGATCCGCTCGGGCTCGGAGGACGAACTCAGCGCAATCACCCGGGCCGACCCGGCTGGGCCGACGAGCTCCGCACACAGGCGATGCGCGGCTACGCCGGGTAGGTCGCCATCAAGAACCACGACATCGACGGACATTCCCCCGATCAGCCACGAGCCTGGCGTCCTTGTCTGGACAGCACCGACCACCCTTATGTCTTCCTCGTCGTCCAGCCGGGCCGCCAGCGCCTGAGCGAACGTGCGTTCCTGGCCGGTGATAAGGACTTTGATCTCCATAGCTGTCAGATCTCTCCTGCAGAGCCAGGCAAACCGATGAACGCCGACGCTAGGAGCGTTATGCACAACCGACTCGCGAGCGCAGGCCTTTTGGGCCTGCACGAGCGATCGGTGCAGGTGAGCGGCCAGCAAAGAGAAGGGGGAAGGGGAAGTGGGTGGGGGGCTCTTTGCATAACGCGAACTTTCGCATACGACACTAGGCCACAGAACGATATTGATAGGCGCTGGCGATTGCGGCGGCTTGGAGCCTGCTGTGCACACCGAGCTTGGCCAGAATGCTCTTGATGTAGCTGCGCAGGGTGCTCACGGTAACATCCATCTCGCGGGCCATCTGAGCAGTGCTCTGACCCGAAACGATCCGGCGCAGCACCTGGGTCTCGCGCGGCGTGAGCACGTCCAAGGGGTTCTCGGCACGCCGTGCGGGCGTCCGGCGCCTCGGCTGGCGCGAAACCCTCGCGTCGAACGCCATCCCGCCAGCGCCGACCACGTCCAGGGCGCGCGCGATCGAATCGGGCCTCTGGTCCTTGCTGAGGAAACCAGCCACGCCGACCTTTCTGGCTTCCGATACCGCCGCAGCGTCGGAAACGCAGGAGAGGATCACGATTTTCGTGTCGGGCTGGCACCGGCGCATCTCCCGGGCGGCGTCGAGGCCGCTGCTGTCGGGGAGACGGAGATCCAGTAGGCACGCATCAGGTCGATGCTCACAGACCGCCGCGACTGCCTCCGCGGCTCTCGTCGCGATGGCCACGACGCGATGGCCATGCGCATCGAGGACGGACGCCAGCGCCTCGCCCAGGATGCGGTTATCGTCACACAGCACGAGCCGCATCTGCCACCTTCCCTGCCCCCCTTACGTTCTGGCTTGCCGCTTCGGGAAGCCATAGCGCCACCCGAGCTCCGCCGAGGCGGCCGCGGCCGCACTCCAGCCGTCCCTGGTGCTTGACGGCCTCGCGTGCCACCGCCGGCAAGCCCAGCCCCGAGCCCGCGGGGAGCCGACCGAAACCGGGACCATCGTCCTCGACCGCCAGCATCATCGAACCAGCCTGCCTAAAAACCTCGACCGTCACGGTACCGGCTGCCCCGGCTGCGCGCGCCGCATTGGCCAGCAGGTTCGCAACCACTCGCCGCATCGTGACCTCAGGCAGCGAGACGAATACAGATTCCGCAGGCCACACCACGGTGAACTCACCCGTCCATGTCGCCCGCTCCGCGGCGATGGCCTCGTTGATGACCCTCATAACATCGGTGTGATGCGCAGGGTCATCGTCATCTGCGGGCACCTGCAGCCAGTGCTCAATCACCTCCGACTGCCATTGGGCAAGCTCGACAATCTGATCGAGGCAGGTGCGCGCGTTATCCGGCAGGTCCGCCAAGGCCAGGGCAGCCCCGGCCAAGGCAAGCACTCCCGCTATGGGCTGCCGGATATCGTGACACGCCTCGCGTAGCCCCTCCATGCACCAGCACGCGTCGCTCATTTTCCGCTTCCTCCCTCCCCATCGAGGAAAGGGATATCTCATTTAGTCACATCACGGGCCCGAATAATGTGACTTTTTGTGACAAGAGGTTACTTCTTGTTACATAGAGGCTGGTACGCCTCATTCTTGCACGCTGCGGCACAGCACCGAGAAGCGGAGCCTGCGTCCAGACACTGAGGGAGCGATAATGCACAGTCGGTTGCTGGCCGTGGTCATCACCCGAGCCGGAACGGCTTACGCTGCCGGTGTCTCGGCACCGCGCCGGGTTCCTGCGAGCACTAAGGTAGCAACTCCTGGTAACGCGCCGGTCCGGCACGCCAACAACCCGCAACGGGACACATCCGAACAGCTGCGGCCGACCGGACACGCCCCGCCTCCGTCCACCGTGACAAACCCTCACAAACGTGGACGCCTGGACGATACCGGAGGTTTACCGCTCAGCGATCAATTTCAATCTGTATTTCCAGCTGATTAAATAGGGAAAGCTGGGACATAGGGCACGTCGGCCGCAAATCAATGAGTGCGCTGGTCCGGCGACCGTTCCCAGGCTTGCACGAGGTCCCGGTAGCTGCGGGCGGCCGCTCGCAGCTCCATCTCCGGATCCAGGCCAGCCGCGCGGGCCCTGGCGACCAGCCGGAACAGCTCACCGCCGATGTCGTCACCGTCAGCGGCGTGATCGCCGTCACGGCGGCCCAGCTCGTCGGGCAGTCCGGCCCGCGCCGCCCGGCGCTGGAGTTGCGCGGCAAGCGCCAGCGCCGGCTGGCCGAACGGCACGCCGTCCAACGCGGACGGAGCAGCGTGACCGGTGCCAGGAAGCCCCTGCCGTTCGGCAAATGATCTTTTCTCTTCGGCCTTGATCTCGTCCCAGTTGCGCTTGACCTCATCGGCACCGGAGACCGTCACGTCCCCGAACACATGGGGGTGCCGCCGCACCAGCTTCGAGACGATCCCGTCCGCGACGTCATCGATGGTGAACCCGGTCCCGTCGGCCCGCTCGGACGCGACGCGGGCGTGGAAGACCACCTGCAGCAGCACGTCGCCGAGTTCCTCGCAGAAGGCCAGCGCGTCGCCGGACTCCAGCGCATCCAGCGCCTCGTATGGCTCTTCGAGCAGGTGCGGCGCCAGCGACTCGTGCGTCTGCCTGGCATCCCACGGGCAGTCGGCACGCAGCCGGTCCATGACCGCCACCAGGTCGATCAGGTGCGCGCCGGGCAGGTCGGCCGGCCCGTGCACCAGCAGGGCGCCCGGCGGCAGCGGCGGCATGGTGCCCGGCTCGGGCAGCCACACGACGGCCTCATCCGGGCCAGGGGCGGCGGCATCGAACTCCGGCACCACCCGGTAGGCGATGCCGGCCTCGTCGAGCGCGGGCAGCTGCGGGTGGCCGGGCGGCGCCAGCACCACAGCGGCGGACCGCAGCGCCTCCCAGGCTTGCAAACTCAGCAGGCCGGGCGCCACCCGGGCGCTGGTAGCGAGGACGGTCAGCACGCCGGCGCCAGCCCTTGCAGCGACGGCGAGGCGGCAGGCCCGGAGGACCGCCATACCAGGGGCAGGGAGGGCACGACCTGGTACTGGCTGTAGTCCATCCGGCCGAACTGCGGGTTGACCTGCACATTCAGCGCCTTGGCCGCAAGGCACTGCGCATGCTGCAGCTTCGCGGTCGTGGCGGCCTGTGCCGATGCGGACGTGGGGAGCGTGCCGCCGTTCAGCGCTTTCGCATACTGGATCTGGATGGCCACGTACCTGCCGAGCTCGGCGGCCTGGTCCGGCGGGATCCCGTTGGCGGCCAGGATCAGCGTGGGGGTGGGGTTGGTCACGCCCGCCGCCTCGGCGCTCGCCGCGGCGGCCTTGTAGGTCTGATACAGCGCCTGCTGCGCCTGGCCTGGCGTGACCGTGATGCCGGCCCGGCTGGCCACTTCCTCGTTGATCTGGAACCGGATCAGCCAGGTCAGGGTCTGGTCGGTCATCTGCTGCGGGCTGAGCGTGATGACTCCCGGGTACTGGCTGGCCGCGGCGCGCAGGTTGGTCACCTCGCTGTCCAGGGTGGCGATCGTGATCCGCTGGTTGCCGACGATGGCGGCCGCGCCCATCTTGAGCGGGCCAGGGCCGGAGCAGCCGGCGACGACCAGGCCGACGCCGGCCACGGCGGCGGATACCTTGATCAGCCTGCGAAGCACCCAACGTCCTCCTTATACCAGCACCGAACGGATGACCCCGCCGCACCAGGCCAGCAGCTCCCGATCCCGCAGCGGCCGCCCGCCGGCCGCCGTGACGGGCTGCGGCTGGCCGCCGGGCGCCTTCGGCACCGGTACGAGCATGGTACGCACCGCCGGCTTCAGCACCGTCTTCGGGTACAGCCGCTGCACCCGGACCTGCCGGGAATCCGGCAGCTGCACCGGGGCGAACCTGATGTGGTTGCCCGCCGCGGTGATGTCGGTCAGCCCGGCCTGCCGGGCCAGCGTGCGCAGCCGCGCCACCTCGAGCAGGTTGTCCACCGGCTGCGGCGGCTCCCCGTACCGGTCGGCCAGCTCGTCGCGGACCGCCCCGGCGTCGGCTTGCGACTCGATGGCGGCGATGCGGGTGTAGGCCTCCAGCCGCAGCCGCTCGCCGGCCACGTAGTCGTGCGGGATGTGCGCGTTGACCGGCAGCTCCACCCGGACCTCCTGCTTTTCCGCCGGACCGTCGCCCTTCAGCTCCCGGACCGCCTCCCCGATCATCCGGACGTACAGGTCGAACCCGACCCCGGCGATGTGCCCGGACTGCTCGCCGCCGAGCAGGTTACCCGCGCCGCGGATCTCCAGGTCCTTCATGGCCACGTACATGCCGGCGCCCACTTCGGTGTGCTGGGCCACGGTGGCGAGCCGCTCATGCGAGGTCTCGGTCAGCGCCCGCTCCGGCGGGTACAGGAAGTAGGCGTAGGCCCGCTCGCTGCCGCGGCCGACCCGGCCGCGGAGCTGGTGCAGCTGCGACAGGCCGTAGGCATCGGCACGGTCGACGATCAGCGTGTTGGCGTTCGGGATGTCCAGGCCGGATTCCACGATCGTGGTCGCGACCAGCACGTCGTAGTTCCGCTCCCTGAAGCCGACCATGATCTTTTCCAGCTCGTGCTCGTTCATCTGCCCGTGCGCGACGGCGACCCGCGCCTCCGGCACCAGCTCGGCGACCCGGGCGGCGGCCTTGCGGATCGAGCTGACCCGGTTGTGCACGAAGAACACCTGGCCGTCCCGCAGCATCTCGCGCCTCAACGCCGCGGCGACCTGCCTGGCGTCATAGCTGCCGACGAACGTGAGCACCGGGTGCCGCTCTTCGGGCGGCGTCAGGATGGTGGACATCTCCCTGATCCCGGCCACGCCCATCTCCAGCGTCCTGGGGATGGGCGTGGCGGACATGCCGAGCACGTCCACCTCGGTGCGCAGCCGCTTGAGGTATTCCTTGTGCTCCACGCCGAACCGCTGTTCCTCGTCGATGATCACCAGGCCGAGCCGGGC
>JAFAPY010000313.1 GCA_019246795.1 Streptosporangiaceae bacterium
GCCTCCAGCAGCTTTTCCAGCCGCTGCCAGCAGCGGGTCCGCTCCTGGACCAGCCGGGTCCGCATCCGGGTGTAATCCCGCAGGTCCCGGATCGGCTTCGGCGGCACGAAGCTGGCGCGCAGCAGGCCCAGCTCGGTCAGCCGGGCCAGCCACTGGGCGTCCAGTTTGTCCGTTTTGGGCCGGCCGGGAAGGTTCTTGGCCTGGGATGCATTGACCAGCTGCACCGCCAGCCCGCATGCCTCCAGGACGAAGAACCAGATCCGCCAGTAGTCGCTCGTGCTTTCGAGCGTGACGATCTCGATCCCGCCGGCCTTCAGCTGGCGGCCCAGCGCGCGGACCGCGCCCATCCGGGCCCTGACCGTCCAGACAGTGCTGCGCCGGGCGCCGGGCCGGGACGGGTGGGCGTGCGGGTGCACACCATGCCGGCGTCCTTCGCCACGTCGATCGCGGCGACCCGGTCATGGACCCGCTCATGGTCCTCGTCGTCGATCACCTGCGGTTTCGCCTTGCTCACCGCGGTCACCTCCTATGCTTGACTTGTGGGAAACGGCGGGCTGCCCGGGGGTCCCGGTCGGCGGGTACCAAGCCCGGAATACTGACCGGCGTGCTCGAGGCAACAGGGCGCGACCCTCAGGTCAAAGACCCCAGCGCCAGGCTTAGGAACGGGTTCGCATACCAAGAAGTCCCGGCGTCACGGGCAGCCCGCACCACTGTCCCACCCCGGGACGCCCGCAGCACAGCACAAATCTCCCGTCAAACGCGGCAGCGGCCCCAGCCCCGCAGCCACCCGCACGGCCGAGATTTTCACGCCGTCGGCGACCATTCCCCCGAATGCAAAGGCTTAGGAGTTCACTTCACGGTCGGCCTCGACCTCGATGTTTCCAGGTCAGAGTTCGTTTGGGGGCGTCTTTGAGTAACTGCCAATGACCTTAGTTGCCCCTACGTCATGGCACGCTTGTGGCACGGATGCGGAGTGGTCCGACAGGAGACCGCACCGCCCTTGCCCTGACTTGCCGCGAATCCACAGGAGCTGTCCGACTTTGACGTACCTGTCTACGTCGCCGGGCGGCTGTGGTGCCCCGCACGGGGCGTTTTTCCGGCATCGATCAGGGTCGGCATGGTAACCACCTCCAGGCGGAGGGTCAGTGACCCTGAGACGCGAAGGCTACCAGACTGTCAGCTTGGGAATTGGATTGTCATGCCCCGCTGACCATTGCGCCGCAGATCAGATGGCATCTGAGGTTGTCTGTAGGTACCCGTCAGATACCGCTCCTGACCCTCCCGTCGGGCACGCAGCGGGCACGGCATGCCCCAAGCCGCAGATCGTCTCCTTACCATGTCGATTCCGGGTCGAAACTCCGCTGTGCGATGCTGGTCAGGACTGGCTGCGCGAATGCTGGGCTGAGGCAGTCATCTGGACCTGCATTGGACACGATCATGCTTCCGGCCTAACGCTTGTCGCGCCCCTGACCCGCCATGGGCTGTACTGTCTTGCGCGTGTGGTGGCGCTTGCGATTGAGCTTGGAATCGTGGCCGTGGCATACGGTCATCCGGCGGATCGGTTGGATCGTTGCCACGGTCGCTGCCGTGGTCGTGATCTTCGCGTTGCTCGGGCCAATCACGGATTTGATCGCCAGGCACGATGTTGGGGCGCTGGAACTGCCGCAGCGCGCCGCGCATCTTCAGGCAGCGCGCGAGACTGCGCGAGCTCAACTGCTGACGCTCGGCGCTGGCTTGTTCGCAGCGAGCGCGCTGTGGTTCACCGGGCGGAACTTCGTTCTTTCTCGCGAGAGCCAGGTGACCGACCGTTACACCAAGGCAATCGAGCAACTAGGGTCCGACAAGATCGACGTCCGCATCGGCGGAATCTATGCTCTGGAGCGCGTCGCGCGCGATTCAGTCAGAGACCATCCGACTGTGATAGAGGTCCTGTCCGCGTTTATCCGCGAGCATTCACGCGAGATGTGGCCTCCAGCAGCCTCCAGGGGGTCGGCAAAGTCGTTCGTGACTTGCGTCTCATAGGGGGAGAAATAGCAGGGCGCGGGTCCGGTCGCGGGTGATGCGCTGGAGGGTCCGGTTGATTTCGGTAATTCCGGCCAGGTGGAGCAGGCTGATGGCGATGTTCCGCAAGGTAGCCATGACCTGCGGGCCATCGCCGGTGTAGCCGGTGTTGTGATCTTCGGCGTAGGCGGTGTCGCGCAGCCAGTGGACTGATTCGATCCCCCATTGCCCCTGGGTGAGGCGGGCGAGCACGGCGGGGGTGCCGCGGCCGGGGTTCAGGCT
>JAFAPY010000009.1 GCA_019246795.1 Streptosporangiaceae bacterium
GTCCACGCAGGCCCTGATCCGCTACTACCGGGAGCACCGCAGCCGATGAGCACGCCGTACGTCAACCCGCTGCGAGACCCCGAGGACCGCCGGCTGCCGCGCATCGCCGGCCCGTGCGGGATGGTGCTGTTCGGGGTGACCGGCGACCTCTCGCGCAAGAAGGTGATGCCGGCGATCTACGACCTGGCCAACCGCGGCCTGCTGCCGCCGGGCTTCAGCCTGGTCGGCTTCGCGCGTCGCGACTGGGCCGACGAGGACTTCGCCAACATCGTGCACGACTCGGTGAAGCAGCACGCGCGGACCGAGTTCCGCGAGGAGACCTGGCGGCAGCTGGCCGAGGGGTTCCGGTTCGTGCCCGGCGAGTTCGACGACGACGTGGCCTTCGAGAACCTGTGCCGGACGGTCGAGGAGCTGGACCGGGTGAGGGGTACGGACGGCAACCACGCCTTCTACCTGGCCATCCCGCCGGCGTTCTTCGGCACCGTGGCCCAGCAGCTGCGCGAGCACGGGCTGGCCCAGTCCGACGGCAAGACCTGGCGGCGGGTGGTGATCGAGAAGCCGTTCGGCCACGATCTGGCGAGCGCGCGGGAGCTGAACGCGACCCTGGAGGGCGTCTTCGCGCCGAACGCGGTGTTCCGCATCGACCACTATCTCGGCAAGGAGACGGTGCAGAACATCCTGGCCCTGCGGTTCGCCAACGAGATGTACGAGCCGATCTGGAACCGCGGGTATGTCGACCACGTGCAGATCACCATGGCCGAGGACATCGGCATCGGCAGCCGGGCCGGCTACTACGACGGCATCGGCGCGGCGCGTGACGTGATCCAGAACCACCTGCTCCAGCTGCTGGCGTTGACGGCGATGGAGGAGCCGGTCGCGTTCGACGCGGACTCGCTGCGGCAGGAGAAGGTCAAGGTGCGTTCCGCCGTCCGGCTGCCCGCCGACATCGGCGAGGGCACGGCGCGCGGGCAGTACACGGCGGGCTGGCAGGGTGGCCGCCAGGTGCGCGGGTTCCTCGAGGAGGAGGGCATCCCGCCCGATTCCCGCACCGAGACCTACGCGGCCCTGCGGCTCAGCGTGGACACCAGGCGCTGGGCCGGGGTGCCGTTCTACCTGCGGGCGGCCAAGCGGCTGCCGCGGCGGATGACGGAGATCGCGCTGATCTTCCAGCGCGCGCCGCACCTGCCGTTCTCCGCCACGGACACCGAGGAGCTCGGCCAGAACGCGCTGGTGATCCGGATCCAGCCGGACGAGGGCATCACGGTCAGGTTCGGCTCTAAGGTGCCCGGCACGGCCATGGAGGTCCGCGACGTGAACATGGACTTCGCCTACGGCGAGTCCTTCACCGAGTCCAGCCCCGAGGCCTACGAGCGGCTGCTGCTCGACGTCCTCATCGGAGACCCGCCGCTGTTCCCCCGGCAGGAGGAAGTCGAGCTCGGCTGGCGCATTCTCGACCCGGTGGAGGACTACTGGGCCAGCCACGACAAGCCGGATTCGTACCCGGCCGGCACGGCCGGCCCGCCGTCCACCGACGCGCTGATGGCCCGGGACGGGCGAGCGTGGCGGCGCCTGTAACGATCAGTGCTGTAGGCGGGAGGCTGCGATGACCATCGACCTGACCGACACCACCACCGGCGCGATCCACGACGCGCTCACCGAGGCGCGCCGCCGGATGGGCGGTCCCGCCTCCGGCATGGTGCTGACGCTGATCATCGTCACCGACGAGGCTGAACAGTACGATGCCGTGCGCGCGGCCAACCAGGCCGGCCGGGAGCACCCGAGCCGGATCCTGGCCGTCATCACCCGCAGGCCCAAGGCCGAGTCCCGGCTCGACGCCGAGATCCGGGTGGGCGTGACCGGTCCCGGCGAGACCATCCTGCTGCGCATGTACGGCCCGCTGGGCGAGCACGCCGACTCGGTCGTCGCGCCGCTGCTCGCGCCGGACGTCCCCGTGGTCACCTGGTGGCCGGACGACGCGCCGGCATCGCCGCACGCCGATCCGCTCGGCACGGTGGCCCAGCGCCGGGTGACCGACGCCGCCGCCGCCGAGGCGCCCAGGGACCAGCTGCTGACCCTGGCCAAGGCCTACAAGCCGGGCGACACCGACCTGGCCTGGACGCGGGCCACCCCGTGGCGCTCACTGCTCGCCGCCACGCTGGACCAGCCCTACCCCGAGCTGCTGAGCGGCGAGGTCCTGGCCGAGCCGGACAACCCGAGCGCGGACCTGATCGCGGCGTGGCTCGGCCTGCGGCTCGGCGTCGAGGTCC
>JAFAPY010000050.1 GCA_019246795.1 Streptosporangiaceae bacterium
GTTTCGGGCCGCTCACCCTGCTGTGCCTTCTGGGGACCGACCAACCGTGGATTGGGGAGAGGCCCGTGGGGATGACCCACAGGATTGCCCTGGCGTCCACTGCCCTGGCAGGGGCTGCGGCGACGGCGGTGTTCGCTGCCGTGGCGCCCGCTGCGCAGGCGGGGACGCAGGGATCCTTCATCGGTGGTTTTCACAAGCTCACGACGATCGGCTCGACCGTCCCGGCGAACGGGGACGTCAACCCGTACGGGATAGCGCTGGTCGGCGCGAGCGCGGGCTCGCTCGTCAAGGGCGACGTCCTGATCAGCAACTTCAACAACTCCAAGAACCTCCAGGGGACCGGGACCACGATCGTCCAGGTCTCTCCGCAGGGCAAGCTGAGCGTCTTCGCCCAGATCAACGCTGCCAAGCTGCCTGGCAAGTGCCCGGGCGGCGTGGGCCTGACCACCGCGCTGGAGATCCTGCGCGGCGGCTGGGTCGTGGTCGGCAGCCTGCCCACCAAGGACGGCACCGCGGCCACCTCGTCCGCGGGCTGCCTGATCGTTCTGGACAACCGCGGTCACGTGCGGGAGACGTTCTCCGGCAACGGCATCAACGGCCCCTGGGACATGGCGCTGTCCAGCCACGGGCCGTTCGCGGAACTGTTCGTCACCAACGTGCTGGACGGGACCAAGGCGGCCGGCGGCAAGGTGGTGGACAACGGCACGGTCCTGCGCCTGGTCCTGCTGGTCGGCGGTTCGCAGCCGCCACGGCTCATCAACACCACCAAGATCGGTTCCGGCTTTCCGCAGCGGACCGACCCGGCGGCGCTGGTGATCGGCCCGACCGGCCTGGGCCTGGCACCCAGCGGCACGCTGTACGTGGCGAACAGCCTGGACAGCGCGATCAACGCGATTCCCGGTGCGACCTGGCGCTCCAACAGCGCGGGGACCGGCACGACGGTCAGCAAGGGCGGGCTGCTCAACGACCCGCTGGGCCTGACCGTCGCGCCGAACGGTGACGTGCTCACCGTCAACGGCGGGAACGGCCTCATCGTCGAGACCACCCCGTCGGGAACCCAGGTCGCCAAGAAGCTGCTCGACTCCTCGGGGAGCCCGCCCGGCGCCGGTGCCCTGTTTGGCCTGACGCTGGCACCGAACAACGCGGGCGTGTACTACGTGGACGACGCGGCCAACACGCTGCGCCTGCTGCATTAGGTCTGCTCAAAGACCGCCGGGCGGGCGGCCGGCCCCTTACCACCGGCCGCCGTGGGTGCCGGCCGCCCGCCTGGTGACACCAAAGCAGACGCGCCGCGCCGTGATGGCGCGGCGCGTCTGTGCCGGTGCTACTTGACTGGTTTCCCGGGTGCGCTGCTGCCGGGGATGCTCGGCACGACCCACGGATCACGCGGACCATTGCCATTGGCCCGGCCGCGACACGCGCTAGGGCTTTCTAAGTCAATCTCGGGATTTCGCTAGACCGCCACATAGGCTTTCATACCGTGGATCCAGTCCGTAATCCCTATGCGCCTGGTGCCGGCCAGCGGCCCCCGGAACTGGCCGGCCGCGACCGCGAGCTTGCCCAGTTCGAAGTCGTGCTGGAACGGATAGCGCGCGGCCGCCCGGAACGCAGCATCGTGCTGACCGGACTGCGCGGCGTCGGCAAGACCGTGCTGCTGAACTCCTTCCGGTCCATGGCACTGCAACGGCTCTGGGGGACCGGGAAGATAGAGGCGCGGCCGGAGCAGTCGATCCGCCGCCCCGTCGCCGCCGCGCTGCACATGGCGGTGCGGGAACTGGCGCCCCGGCACCGCGCTCCCGACCAGATCGAGCATTTCCTCGGCGTGCTCAAGTCGTTCGCCTCGCGCGATCCGAGGGCCCCGAAGGGCTCGTTCACCCCCCATCTGGGCATCGACGCCGCCCCCGTGCGCGGCCGGGCCGACTCGGGCGACCTGGAGATCGACCTCACCGAGCTCTTCGCGGACGCGGCCTCCGTGGCGACCGACCTGGGCGTGGGCATCGCCCTGTTCATCGACGAGATGCAGGACGTGCCGCCGGTGGACGTGTCCGCGCTGTGCGCAGCCACCCACGAGCTGTCCCAGACGGCGGGACCGCTGATCGTGGTCGGGGCCGGCCTGCCGCACCTGCCCTCGGTCCTGTCGGCGAGCAAGAGCTACTCCGAACGGCTGTTCCGCTATGTGCCGATCGACCGCCTGGACCGGGCCGGCGCGGATCAGGCGCTGCTCGCTCCCGCCAGGAGGGAAGGAGCGGACTTCACCCAGGAAGCACTGGACGCGCTCTACGAGGCGGCCGACGGTTACCCCTACTTCGTGCAGGCGTACGGCAAGGTGACCTGGGACGCGGCGGCCGCTAGCCCGGTCACCGCGGCGGACGTCACGGTGGCCGGCCCGCAGGCCGAGGCCGAGCTGGCGGTGGGCTTCTTCGGCAGCCGCTATGACCGCGCCACCCCCGCCGAGCGCGAGTACATGCGGGCGATGGCCATGCTCGGCGACGAGCCGGTGCCCACCGCCCAGGTCGCCGACGAGCTCGGCCGTAAACCGTCGAGCCTTTCCCCGTCCCGGGACGGCCTCATCAAGAAGGGTCTGATCTACAGTTCCGAGCGCGGCCTTATCGCTTTCACCGTGCCGCACTTCGGCAAGTTCCTGCGGGCGCAGCCGGCCTGAATCCCGCCGCCTCAGCAAAACTATGGGCTAATATCGCGCGCTCTGCGGTCAGTCCTAGAAAGCCTTAGAGAGCCGGAGAAAGGCCGCCGGCTTCCTGCGGCCGGGCTGGGGCTTGTTGCGGCGATGCGCCGCCGGTTTCCTGCGGCCGGGCCGGGGCTTCTTCCGGCGATGCGCCGCCGGGCCTCGGCACCACGGCGGCCCGAATGGCGGGGCGGCGGGGCCGCACCTCGACCGCGAATACGAGGTCGCACTCACCGCCGCCGTCCTGGCCCGGATACACCAGGTACCACCAGCACAGTTCCCGCCACATGTCCACGGGCATGCCGGCCAGCGCCAGCCCGGCGTGCCGCCGCCAGACACGGCTGCGGCGCAGTGACGCGATGGCCCGCTGGGGCGGTATCACGCGCAGCTCGCACGGCTCGGCGTAACCGAGCCGGGCCAGCACCTCGCCCAGCTCCGGAGACAGGGCCGCCACCAGCAGGCACTCGGCCACGAGGATGCCGAGGTCACTTGCCGCGGCCGG
>JAFAPY010000058.1 GCA_019246795.1 Streptosporangiaceae bacterium
GCGGGCGGCTGCGGGAGCTCGCCGGTTTTCTCGTAGTCGGCGATCTCAGCCAGCCGCCTGGCGTGGCGCGGCTCACCGGAGAACGGCGTGGACAGGAAGACCCTGGCGAAGCCGATCGCCTGGTCGACGTCATACATGCGCTGGCCGAGGCTGAGCACGTTGGCGTCGTTGTGCTGCCTTGCCAGCCTGGCGGTCTCGTCGGTCCAGGCCACCGCGGCGCGGATCCCCGGGATCTTGTTCGCGGCGATCTGCTCCCCGTTGCCCGATCCGCCGATGATGATGCCGAGGCTTCCCGGATCGCCGACCACCCGGTGCGCCGCACGCATCACATAGGGCGGGTAGTCGTCGTCGTAGGTATACGTCTGCGGGCCGCAGTCCACCGGATCGTGCCCGGCCTCGGCCAGCCATTCGATCAGGCGCCGCTTCAGCTCGAAGCCGGCGTGGTCAGATCCCAGGTAAACGCGCACGCGCCAAGTCTGCCAGATCCGGCCGCGGCTGCGGAGCCGGCCCGGGCCGCCGCGCGGCCGGTTAGTCGAAGACGGGATCGCGGGTGCGGGACCGCTTCAGCTCGAAGAAGCCGTCGATGCCGGCGATGAGCCGGATGCCGTCCCACAGCTGGCCGGCGGCTTCTCCTCGCGGGACGGGCGACACGACCGGGCCGAACACCGACATGCCGTTCACCGAGATGATCGGAGTGCCGACATCGTCGCCGACCCGCTCGATGCCCTCGGCGTGCGACGCGCGAACGGCCGCGTCGTACTCGGTGGCGTCCATCGCGTCCGCCAGGCTGGCCGGAAGGCCGACCTCGGCCAGCGCGGCCGCGATGGTCTCCCGGTCCCTGGGCGCCTTCTCGTGGTGGAAGCGCGTGCCGAGCGCGGTGTACAGCGGCCCCAGCACCTCCGGGCCGCGGGCCTGCTCGGCTGCGGCCAGCACCCGGACCGGGCCCCAGGCTGAGCGCATCGCCTCCCGGTAGCGATCCGTCATGTCCTCCCTGCCCTCGTTCAGCACCGACAGGCTCATGACGTGCCAGACCACCGTGACCGGTCGGACCTTCTGGACCTCGACGATCCAGCGCGAGGTGATCCACGCCCAAGGGCAGATAGGGTCGAACCAGAAGTCGACGGGCGTGGGCTCCTGCTGGGTCATTTATTCTCCTTACCCTCCGGACTCATCCCCCGGGTGCGTCAACCCGGCGAAACGACCGGGAATTCCGAAAGGATCATGCTCCGGTGACATCGAACCTGACTCGCGACGAGGCGGCGGCGCGCTCAGCGCTAATCGAGGTCGCTTCCTACCAGGTGGAACTCGGCCTCACCCGGGGTGGTGACGACGGCCGATTCAGCTCGGTGAGCGTGATCCGGTTCGGCTGCGCCACGCCGGGCGCGGCAACCTTCATCGACCTGACCGCCCCCGCGGTCCGCGAGATCACGCTGAACGGCGCCGCGGTGGGCCCGGACGCGTTCGACGGGGACCGGATCGCGCTGCGCGGGTTGGCCCCGGACAACGTGCTGCGGGTGGTGGCCGACTGCGCCTACTCGCGCAGCGGCGAAGGGCTGCACCGGTTCACCGATCCGGCCGACGGACGAGTCTACCTGTACTCGGACCTGGAGACGTTCGACGCGCACCGGGTCTACGCCTGCTTCGACCAGCCTGACATGAAGGCGAGCTACGAGCTGACCGTCACCGCCCCGGCGGACTGGCTCGTGGTCTCCAACATGGCGCCCGCGTCCGCCGCGGACGCGGGCGGCTCCGCGCGGCGCTGGCACTTCCCGCCCACCCCGGTGATGCCGACCTATATCACCGCGGTCGCGGCCGGCCCCTACCACGTGGTCCGCGGAGAGCACGACGGCATCCCGCTCGGCGTGTACTGCCGGCGGTCGCTGGCCGCCTACCTCGACCCGGAGGAGATCTTCGAGGTGACCAGGCAGGGGTTCGACTTCTACCAGCGCATGTTCAGGATGAGGTACCCGTTCGGGAAATACGATCAGCTCTTCGTGCCGGAGTTCAAGGAAGGCGCGATGGAGAACGCGGGCTGCGTCACGCTCGTGGAGTCCTACATCTTCCGGTCCCGGGTCACCGACTTCGCCCGGGAGGCGCGCGGCGAGGCGATCCTGCACGAGATGGCGCACATGTGGTTCGGCGACCTGGTCACGATGCGCTGGTGGGATGACCTGTGGCTGAACGAGTCGTTCGCCACCTGGGCGGGCACGCTGGCGCAGGCCGAGGCGACGCGGTGGACATCGGCGTGGACCACGTTCGCGCAGCTGTACAAGGCGTGGGCGTACCGGCAGGACCAGCTGCCGTCCACCCACCCGATCGCCGCCGACATCGGTGACATCCAGGCGGTCGAGGTGAACTTCGACGGGATCACCTACGCGAAGGGCGCGTCGGTGCTCAAGCAGCTTGTCGCCTACGTGGGGCGGGACAACTTCATCGACGGGCTCCGCAAGTACTTCGCCGCGCACGCATGGGGCAACGCCACCCTGGCAGACCTGCTGACCGCGCTGGAGGAAAGCTCAGGCCGGGACCTGGAGGCCTGGTCGGCGCAGTGGCTGCAGACCGCCGGGGTGAACACGCTGCGGCCGGTGTACTCGGTCGGTGCCGACGGCGCCTTCACCGAGTTCGCGGTGGAGCAGGAGGCGCCCGCCAGCCACCCGGTGCTGCGGTCACATCGCATCGCGATCGGCCTGTACGACCGGACCGGGGACGGGCTGCGCCGCCGCCACCGGGTCGAGACCGACGTGGCCGGCCCGCGCACGGTGGTGCCGGAACTGGCCGGGCACGCCCGCCCGGACCTGGTGCTCGTGAACGACGAGGACCTGACCTACGCCAAGATCCGCCTCGACGATCATTCGCTCGCGACCCTGCTCGATCCGGCCGACGGCATGGGCTCGTTCACCGATTCGCTGCCCGCCGCGCTGTGCTGGTCGGCTGCGTGGGACATGTGCCGGGACGCCGAGATGGCAGCGCGGGACTACGTGCGGCTGGTGCTGTCCGGCATCTCCTCGGTGGCCGACATCAGCGTGGTGCAGACCCTGCTGCGGCAGGCCGGCCTGGCGGTGCGCAGGTTCGCCGACCCGGGCTGGCGTCAGGACGGCCTGGCCGTGATGGCCGGAGCGCTGCGGGACCTGCTGCGGTCAGCCCCGGCAGCTTCGGACGTGCAGCTCGCCTACGTGCGCGCCTTCACCGGGGTGGCCACGTCTGAGGAGGACCTCGACCTGCTTGCCGGGCTGCTGGACGGCACGGTGGTTCTCGACGGCCTGGCCGTCGACACCGAGCTGCGCTGGGCGCTGCTGGGAAGGCTGGTCAGCCGCGGCGCCGCCGGGCCGGAGCAGGTGGACGCGGAGCTGACGCGGGACGCCACCGACGCGGGCCAGCGGCACGCCGCGGCCTGCCGTGCCGCGATCCCCACGGCCGCGGCCAAGCGCGATGGCTGGGCGGCGCTGATCGGCGGCGAGCAGACCATTGCCATGTTCCGGGCGATCCTGTCTGGCTTCGTCGACCCCGATCAGCCGGAGCTGGTCGAGCCGTACCGAAGCGAATATTTCCAGGCCGTCGCGACGGTGTGGCGGGACTGGCCCTCGGCAATGGCGCAGGACTTCGCCGGCGGCGGCTATGCGGTGTGCGCGATATCGCCGGAGACCATCACGATCACCGATGACTTCATCGCCGCGGCGCAGCCGCCGGCCGGGCTGCGCCGACTGCTGGCGGAAGGCCGCGACGACGTGCTGCGCGCGCTGCGCTGCCGTGAGCGTGACCGCCTGGCCGGGTGAGGCCACGAGCCGCAGGTCAGCGGGCGGCCCGGCTCAGTGCCTGCCGGAGCGCGCGCGTCGGGCAAAGCCGCCGCGCGGCCGCTCAGAGGAAA
>JAFAPY010000233.1 GCA_019246795.1 Streptosporangiaceae bacterium
CTGGTCAACGACGGCCCGGTCACCATCATCGTCGACCTCTGAGCGGCCGCGCGGCGGCTTGCCCGACGCGCGCGCTCCAGACAGCACTGAGCGGCCGCGCGGCGGCTTGCCCGACGCGCGCGCTCCGGGAGCACTGAGCGGCCGGCGGAAAATCAGCTGCTGGAAAGGCGGGGCCGTGCGACGGTGTCTGCATGACCTGGTTCACGACCGCCGCCGTCGAGGAGTTCCTCGCCGCGGCCGGAGAGTTCCTCCGCGCCGAGCCCGTGCGGAACACGGTCGTGCTGTCGGTGACGCAGGGCCTGCGGGGCACACCGGGCCCGCAGCGCGGCCCGGTCACCGGCGGGGACGCGCCGTTGTTCGGCTGGTGGCGGCCGGAAGCCGGATCGCCGGGCGCCGCGCCGGCACCGGTCGCCGGGGCGTTCATGCACACGCCGCCCTTCCCGGTCTTCCTGACCGGCATGAGCTGCCGGGCCGCGGCCGCTCTGGCCGGCAAGCTTGCCGCAGCCGGGCGCCGGATCCCGGCCGTCAACGCGGAAGCGGACGGCGCTGACGCGTTCGCGGATGCGTGGCGGCAGCGCACCGGAGACGCCGCCACCGTGCGCAGGCGCATGCGCCTGTACCGGCTGGATCGGCTCGTTCTGCCAGATCCAGGGCCTGCAGGGGCGCCGCGGGTCGCCGATGAGCGGGACAGGAGCCTGCTGATCGAGTGGTTTGCCGCGTTCACCCGCGAGGTGGACGACCCGCCCGGCCGCGACCACGGGCCCGACGTGGACGACCGGCTCGGCTACGGCGGCCTGACGGTGTGGGAGGCAGGCGGCGTCCCCGTTTCGGTCGCCGGGACCACGCGGCCGGCCAGCGGGATGGTGCGCGTGGGCCCGGTGTACACCCCGCCTGCGCTGCGCGGGCGCGGCTATGCGGGCGCCGTGACCGCGGCGGCCACTCAGTACTGTCTGGAGCGCGCGCGTCGGGCAAGCCGCCGCGCGGCCGCTCAAGCGGCGCTGGGCGGGGGAGCCGCCGAGGTGGTGCTGTATGCCGACCTGGCGAACCCGACGAGCAACGTGTTGTATCAGCGCCTCGGCTACCGCCCGGTCGAGGACCGGGTGATGCTGAGCCTCGGGCCAAAGACGCCGCACCACGGTTAGGCTGCAGCGGTGAGCGGACTGCAGGATTTCGCCCGGCTGGTGCAGCTGGATCACGGCCTGTGCGTGGTGTCGACGCTGCGGGCGGACCAGACCATCGCCTCGTCGGTGGTGAACGCGGGCGTGCTCCCGCATCCGGTGACCGGAGCCCGGGTGGTCGGCCTGGTCAGCCGCGCCGAGGCCCGCAGGCTGGCCAGTCTGCGCGCACGGCCGCGGGCGACCGTGGTCGTCCGGGCAGGCTGGGAGTGGGCAGCGGCCGAAGGGCCGGTCGAGCTGGCCGGCCCCGACGACCCGCTGCCCGGGGTCGACGCCGAACGGCTCCGGCTGCTGCTGCGGGAGATCTTCACCGCGGCGGGCGGAACCCACGAGGACTTCGGCGCCTTCGACCGGGTGATGGCGGCCGAGCGCCGCGTCGCCGTCCTGGTGACCCCGGCGCGGGTCACGCCGTAATCGCGGCACGGTCGCGTACATCTTCTTTTTGAACAGAACGGACCATGCTCGCTGGCACGAAATACCGGCGCGCGGGCCGGGCCGGCGCCCCGGTAGCATCGGGTCACCGGTCCCGCGTGACGGCGGCCGCCTGACCTCGAAGGAGCGCACCGTGTCCAGCCAGGTTCGCATCACCCTCGCCGGAAGCGAGCACGTGGTCGATGCGGGCACCACGGCCGGCGCGGCGCTCGGTCCTGACGGCAGCGTCATCGCCGCGCGGGTCAATGGCGAGCTCCGCGACCTGGCATACCAGGTGGCCGAAGGCGACGAGATCGAGCCGGTGCACATCGCCAGCGGCGACGGCCGTTCCATCATGCGCCATTCCGCCGCGCACGTGCTCGCCCAGGCGGTGCAGGGGCTGTTCCCTGGGGCCAGGCTGGGTATCGGGCCGCCGGTGGAGAACGGCTTCTACTACGACTTCGACGTCGCCGAGCCGTTCGGCCCCGGGGACCTGAAGGCGATCGAGGCCCGGATGCGCCAGATCATCCGGCAGGGCCAGCCGTTCTCCCGGCGGGTGGTGACCGAGGAGCAGGCCCGCGCCGAACTGGCCGACGAGCCGTACAAGCTGGAGCTGATCGCGACCTGGGGCCATGCGACCGGCTCGGCCGCGTTCGAATCGGAGGAGTCGGTGGAGGTCGGCGGCCCGCAGCTGACCATCTACGACAACACCGACCCCGGCACGGGCGTGACCGTGTGGAAGGACCTGTGCCGCGGCCCGCACCTGCCGTCGACCAGCAACATCCCCGCGTTCAAGCTGATGCGCACCGGCGGGGCCTACTGGCGCGGCAGCGAGAACAACCCCCAGCTGCAGCGGATCTACGGCACCGCCTGGGAATCGCGGGAACGCCTGGACGAATACCTGCGCTTGCTGGAGGAGGCGGAGAAGCGGGACCACCGCAGGCTCGGTGCCGAACTGGACCTGTTCTCCTTCCCGCCCGAGATCGGCAGCGGCCTGCCGGTGTTCCACCCCAAGGGCGGCGTGGTGCGCACGGTCATGGAGGACTACTCCCGCCGCCGCCATGCCGAAGCGGGCTACCAGTTCGTGAACACCCCGCACATCACCAAGTCGGAGCTGTTCGAGATCTCCGGGCACCTGGGCTGGTTCCGGGAGAACATGTACCCCCCGATGGAGCTGGAGGGCACGGAGTACTACCTCAAGCCGATGAACTGCCCGATGCACATCCTGATCTACCGGTCCAGGGGTCGGTCCTACCGGGACCTGCCGATGCCGCTGTTCGAGTTCGGCACCGTGTACCGGTACGAGAAATCCGGGGTGGTGCACGGGCTGACCAGGGTCCGCGGCCTGACCATGGACGACGCGCACATCTTCTGCACCAGGGAGCAGGCGGGCGCCGAGCTGCGCCGGCTGCTCACCTTCGTCCTGGACCTGCTGCGCGACTACGGCCTGGACGACTTCTACCTGGAGCTGTCCACCAGGGACGAGGAGAAGGAGAAGTTCGTCGGCAGCGATGAGGACTGGGAGCACGCGACCGCCCAGCTCCGGGAGGCCGCGGAGGAGTCCGGCCTGGAGCTTGTCGATGATCCTGGCGGCGCCGCCTTCTACGGGCCGAAGATCTCGGTGCAGGCCAGGGACGCGATCGGCAGGGCCTGGCAGCTGTCCACCATCCAGGTCGACTACAACCTGCCGAAACGGTTCAGCCTGGAGTACACCGCGGCCGACGGCACCCGCCAGCAGCCGATCATGATTCACCGGGCGCTGTTCGGGTCGATCGAGCGGTTCTTCGGCATCCTGACGGAGCACTACGCGGGCGCGTTCCCGCCCTGGCTGGCCCCGGTCCAGGTGGTCGGCATCCCGGTCGCCGACGCGCACGTGCCGCACCTGTCCAAGGTGGCGTCGCTGCTGCGGGAGCGGGGCATCCGGGCCGAGGTGGACGCGGGCGATGAGCGGATGCAGAAGAAGATCAGGACCGCGCAGCGGCAGAAGGTGCCGTACATGCTGATCGCCGGCGACGACGACGTGGTCGCGGACGCGGTGTCGTTCCGGTACCGGGACGGCTCGCAGCACAACGGCGTCCCGGTCGCCGACGCGGTCGCGGAGATCGTCTCCGCCGTCCGCGACCGCATCCAGGTGTAGCCCGGTGCCGCAGGACAGCCCTCCCGAGTCCGAGGCCGCGTTCACCGGCGTCCCGGACGCGTTCGGGCGGCTGTGGACGCCGCACCGGATGGCCTACATCAAGGGGGAGGGCAAGCCGTCGGGCCCGGGGGACGATGAGGGCTGCCCGTTCTGCCGCATCCCGCAGCTGTCCGATTCCGACGGGCTGATCGTCGCCCGCGGCAGGCTGGTGTACGCCGTGCTCAACCTGTACCCGTACAACGGCGGGCACCTGCTGGTCGTCCCCTACCGGCACGTGGCCGACTACACCGATCTGGCCGACGACGAGACCGCCGAGTTCGCCGCCTACACCAAGCACGCCATCGCCGCCCTGCGCCAGGCATCGGGCCCGCACGGCTTCAACATCGGCATGAACCTCGGCACGGTGGCGGGCGCCGGCATCGCCGCGCACCTGCACCAGCACGTGGTGCCCCGCTGGGGCGGCGACACCAACTTCATGCCGGTGGTCGGCCGTACCCGCGTCCTGCCCCAGCTGCTGGCCGACACCCGCAAGCTGCTGGCCGACGCCTGGCCCGCCTCCTAGACGATCTATTCCAAGGGGTCAGCCGTGGTCGTAGGCGATCAGAGAACGCATGACTGGCTGGCAGGTGTGGTCGTTGTGCCAGATGGCGGCGGTCAAGGCGAGGATGCGCTGCAGTACGCGGGTGATCACTCCGGCTGGGGTGTGCCCGCCGTGGCGCTCGAGATCGAGCTGGCCCTTGAAGGTGTCGTTGACCGACTCGATGATCTGCCGCAGCGGCTTGAAGAACTGGCTGCCGGGTCGTTCC
The DNA here is from genome assembly GCA_019246795.1 of Streptosporangiaceae bacterium. GTDB lineage: Bacteria > Actinomycetota > Actinomycetes > Streptosporangiales > Streptosporangiaceae > Palsa-504. Next base: position 4,530 of record JAFAPY010000233.1, read on the forward strand.
GGCTCGCCCTTGCGGGCCGGGCGGAGCAGGCTCGCCCCGGCGCCGGTGAGGGTGGCCTCGAAGTCCGCGCCGTAGTAGTTCTTGTCCCCGATGAGGATCTGGCCGGGCAGCAGGGCGGCAAGGTCGGGCTCGGCGGCCAAGATGGACAGCAGCACCTGGCGTTCGTCGGCTTTGGCGCCGGTCAGCGCGAACCCGATGGGCAGCCCGTGCAGGGTGGTCACCAGGTGCAGCCGCAGTCCCCAGAAGTAACGGGAGTGGGCGGCGCAGTAGCCGTACTCGGCGTATCCGGCCAGGTCGGAGCGGCGCACGGTCTCCTTCGACCGGCCGCATTCCACCGGGGTGGAGTCCACTACCCACACGTCATCGGTCCACAAGGCCGTGTCGCGGGCCAGTGCCCGGATCAGCCAGCGCGTGGTGGCGGCCAGCTTGCGCAGCCGCTTGTTGTAGCCGGGCTGGCCGGGCAGGTAGGGAAACAGGTGCCGCAGGTGCTTGCGGGCGAACCGCAGCCAGCGGGCCTCGGAGACGAACCCGAGCAGCGCTTGCAGCACCGCCAGGGTGAGCAGTTCCGCGTCGGAGATCTTCGGGGTAATCCCGGTGCCGGGCCGCCACGGCGCCCGTTCCGGGAAAGCTTTGAGCAGGTCATCGGTCCTGGCGTACAGTGCGGTGGCAAGAGTGTCCAGATCGGCGTCCACGGAGGGCCTCCACAGGCTCGACGTTCGGGTAAGCAACGTCGATCCTGGGCACTCTTCTCGTTCCGCCCGCTACGACACGCCGCGGGACCCCTTGGAATAACTCATCTAGGCGGCCGGGGCGTCATCACGGCCGAGGAGTCCGGCCGCGAGAAGACCAAGATGCTCGCGAGCGGGGCCGCACCCACACCTGGCCCTAACGCTCAGCCGGCCGTGGTGTCCTGCCGCGGTACGGCAGGCACGGGAGGCCGCGGGCGCCGAGCCCGTCGATCGTGAACACCTTACCCGCGTGCGGCTGGCGGGCCAGCACGTCGTCGTCGAGGTCGGTCCCCGCGGTGGTGACGAACAGCGTGTCCCGGCCGGGCCCGCCGAATGCGCATGAGGTCGGCCGCTCGACAGGGAGCTGCACGCTCGTGACGAGCGTGCCGTCCGGTGCATACCGGTGGACAGCCCCGCCGTTCCACAGCGCGACCCAGATCCCGCCCTCTTCATCGACCGTGAGCCCATCGGGCACCACGCCTGGCTGGTCGACGTGGACAAGGGTGCGGCGGTCGCTGATCACCCCGCCCGGGCCGTCGAACCGGAACGCGTCGAGGCATCCGGTGCCGCTGTCGTTGAGGTACATCGTGGCGGCGTCGGGGCTCCAGCCGATACCGTTGGAGATGGTCAGGCCGGTGAGCACGGTGGTGCAGCTGCCGTCGAGCTCGAGGCGGTACAGGGCGCCGGCGCCCGGCGACTCGTCGTAGGCCATCGTCCCGGCCCAGAACCGGCCTTGCGGGTCGCAGGCTCCGTCGTTCATCCGGACCCCGGTGCGGCCGGCCGCGGGCTGGGCGAGTTCGCGGACCGCGCCGGCGTCGTCGACGAACAGGTAACCCGGACCTGCCGCGAGCACGTAGCCGCCCCCGACGGCCGGCGCGACCGCGCCGATGTGCCGGTCGACCGAGATCGTCTCGATGCGTTCCAGGGCGCCATCGGCACTCAGCGTTCCCCGGTGCATCTGGCGTCCCAGGATGTCGACCCACAGCAGTTCCTGGCGCTCCTCGTGCCAGCGAGGGCCTTCGCTCAGCAGCCCCGGGGTTACCGACCACACCCGTACGTCGGGGGCGGTCATGCGGTGAGGTCCACGACGACCTTGATGTCCTCCGGGTGCCGGTCGAGCGCCTCGGTCCAGGATGTGAGCGGCACCCGGCGCGTGATCAGCCCGCTCAGCCAGCCGGGGTCGGCTGTGGCGAGCGCTTCGGCGGCTTGTTCCCAGTGGCGCCGCCCAGCGTTCACAGTGCCGAATAGGACCTGGTTGTGCAGCACCATGTTGCGGTTCATAGTGGTGGCGTCCAGGTCCAGGGCCGGATCCAGGTTCATGATCCCGGTCAGGCACATGATTCCGCCGCTGGCCAATCGCTGGGCGGCGGAGTGAGCGACCGACCCGAGCCCGGTGCACTCGACGACGACGTCGACGTCTACGTCGATGCCGGCGGCATCGCCGGCGTGATAGCGGACACCAAGGTCCTCGGCGAGATCACGTTTGAGG
>JAFAPY010000298.1 GCA_019246795.1 Streptosporangiaceae bacterium
CCCGTGGCCGGTGAACGTCTCGCGGACGGCGCCGTGACTGTCCAGCACGATCAGGCAGCCGTTGCCGGAAATGGAGGTGGTGTTGTTCACGGTCTTGGTGGGCAGCGACCCGACGATCACCCAGCCGCTGCGCAGCGCCACCAGCGCGGTGGTCAGGCCCACGCCGCCCGGGCAGGCGCCGCCCAGGTTGCCGATCTGGGCGAACAGCGACACGTGGCCGCCCGGGGCGACCTGGACGATCGTGGTGCCGGTGCCCTGGATGTTGGCCTTGTCGTTGAAGTTGCTGACCAGCACGCTGCCCTGGTGCAGGTTCCCGGTGCTGCGCGGGACGACCGCGACGCCGTACGGGTTGACGTCGCCGTTGCCCGGGATGGTCGACGCGATCGGCGTCAGCGTGTTCAGGTTGCCGATGAACGTCGCCGAGGCGCTCGCCGCCCCGGCGAAGATGCCGCTCCCGGCCAGCAGCCCGGCCGTGGCGGTGACGAGCGCGGCTGTCGCCGCGAACCGTCGCTTGTAACTCATTTCCGCTCCGCTCCCTTCGGAAGACAACGTCTCCGCCCACTTCTGACCACGTACCGGCCGGCGATCCAGTTCGATTCCGGGGCCGCCGGCCGGCAACAATGGCGGGGCTGGCGGCGCGGCGGCTAGGACGGCACGCGGGTCACGGCGAGCCTGACGGCGGCGTCGGCCAGCGGGTGCGGGGCGCCGCCGACCTCGGCGAGCGGGCGGACCTCCAGGTCCACCGCGAGCGTCTCGGCCGCCACGAACCCGGCGTGCGCGCGGACCGCGGCGGCGGCCGCGCCGTCGGCGCCGATCACCAGCCGGATCCGGTCGGTGACGGCCAGGCCCGCGTCCCGCCGGGCCTGCTGCACCGCCCGCACCACGTCGCGCGCGGTGCCCTCGGCCGCCAGTTCCGGGGTCACCCGCAGGTCCAGCGCGAGCAGCCCGCCGTGGCCGGGCAGCGCCGACGTCGAGGCGGGGTCGGCGGCGGCCAGCTTCAGCTCGTACTCGCCCGGCTCGAGGCGGACGCCGGCCGCGGTGACGTCGTCGCCGTCGCGGGTCCAGTCGCCCGCCTTGACCGCCCGGATCACCTGCTGCACCTGCGCGCCGAGCCGGGGGCCGAGCCGCCGCGGGTTCACCGCCAGCTCGACCGTGCCGAGGCGGGCCGGGTCGGCGGACAGCTCGACCGCCTTGACGTTGACTTCCTCGGCGATCAGCCCGGTGAACGGGGCCAGCGACCGGGCCTGCGGGTCGGCGATGACCAGCGACGCCAGCGGCAGCCTGACCCGCAGCTGGTGCGCCTTGCGCAGGCCGAGCGCGGTGCTGCACACGGCGCGGACCAGGTCCATGGCCCCGGTCAGCTCCTCGTCCGCGGGCCAGCCGGACACGTCAGGCCACGACGTCAGGTGCACGCTCGGCTCGCCGGTCAGCCCGCGCCAGACCGCCTCCGTGGTCAGCGGCAGCAGCGGCGCCGCGGCCCGGCAGGTGGTCTCCAGCACGGTCCACAGCGTGTCGAGCGCGGCCGGCTCGCCGGCCCAGAACCGGCTGCGGGACCGGCGGATGTACCAGTTGGTCAGCACCTCGAGGTGGTCCCGGAGCGCCTGGCAGGCGGCGCCGACGTTGTAGACATCGAGCAGCCGCTCCATCTCGGTCACCGCCGCACGGGTCTTGGCCAGGATGTACCGGTCCAGGACGTGTTCGCTACGGACCGAACGGCGTGCCTGGTACGCCTCGGCGTTGGCGTACAGCGCGAAGAAGTAGTAGCTGTTCCACAGGGGCAGGATCGCCTGCCGGACGGCGTCCCTGATCCCCTGCTCGGTGACGATCAGGTTCCCGCCGCGCAGCACCGGGCTGGCCATCAGGAACCAGCGCATGGCGTCCGAGCCGAACGTGCTGAACACCTCGTTCACGTCCGGGTAGTTGCGCAGGCTCTTGGACATCTTCGCCCCGTCGTTGCCGAGCACGATGCCGTGGCTGAGGCAGGTGCGGAAGGCCGGCCGGTCGAACAGCGCGGTGGCCAGCACGTGCAGGGTGTAGAACCAGCCGCGGATCTGCCCGATGTACTCCACGATGAAGTCGCCCGGGTAGTGCGAGTCGAACCACTCCCGGTTCTCGAACGGGTAGTGCACCTGAGCGAACGGCA
>JAFAPY010000303.1 GCA_019246795.1 Streptosporangiaceae bacterium
TGCCAGCGGCCCTTCCCCGGCCGGGTCGTGGACCGGCGCCTGCGCTTGCGCCGGGCGGCCAGGCCTGCTCGGCCATCACCGCCGCGACCGTGTTCTGACTGACCCGTCCACCCCGCCTCCCGCAGGTCGGCGGTGATCCGCGGCGACCCGTAAGTCAGGCCATGACGGCGCCGCCGGTGACATCGAGGACGGTGCCGGTGATCCAGGTGGAGGCGTTGCTGGCCAGAAACACGGCGGCGCTGGCGACGTCTTCGGGGGTACCGAGCCGCTTCAGCGGGTGGAACTCGGCCATGGCGGCTTGCTGGGTGGCCGGGATCTGCTCGCGGTTGCGGGCGGTCAGGATGGTTTCCGGGGCGATGCAGTTGACCCGGATCCCATAGGGGCCTGCCTGGGCGGCGACGTCCTGGGTCATCAAGGTGATGGCAGCCTTGGCCGCGCCGTAGGGGATCGGAGCGCGGGCATCGGCCCGGCGTCCGGCCGAGGAAGCCATGGTGATGATCGCCCCGCGGCCGCGTTGCTTCATGCCGGGCAGGAAGCTCTTCAGCGTCAGGAACGTGGCCAGCAGGTTAGCGTCGACCGTTGCCCGCCAGCCGGTTTCGGGGATGTCTTCCAGCGGCGCGGGCGGGGCCAGGCTTGCACCGGCGTTGGCGACGAGAACCTCGACCTGGCCCAGACTGTCCTCGATCTGACGGCGCATCATCTCGATCTGGTCGAAACTGGTGACATCGCCGGTCACGCCCATAGCATTGCCGCGGCCATCGCAGATCGCGGTCACTACAGTGTTGACGGCATCGCTGTCCCGGCCATGCACGGCGACGGCGGCGCCCTGTCGGGCGAACTCGGCGGCTATCGCCGCGCCGATGCCCCGCGAGCTTCCGGTGACCAGGGCCACCCGGCCTTCCAGCATCCTCATCGTGGACTCCTTAACGTGCCGCGCGGTAGTTCTCGCCTGGTTGGCTGTGACGCGCTACACTTTACTCAAGTCAAGTAGAAAGTCAAGATTTCTTGATTAATGTAGCACGCCACCTTGCCCGGCTGGCGCCGCTGCTGCCGCAGCTAGTGCTCGCCTACCAGCGCCGTGCCGGGGACATTCCGGCCGGGCTTCGGGGCGCCGCCCAGCTTGGCCAGCGTCACGTCGGGCTACTGATCACCCTTGCCGTCAGCGGGCCGCTCAGCGTCTCGGACCTGGCCCAGCGGGCGGACATGACCGTCGCGCACGCCAGCCTGGTGGTAGGGGAACTGGCCAAGGCCGGTCTCTTGGACCGGGACCACGACGAACAAGACCGGCGCCGGATCATCGTGTCGCTATCGGAAGCCGCCAAGCCCGCAGTCGCCGAGATGCGCCGCCGCAACGCCGAACCGGTGACCCGTTTCCTCCGCCAGCTCGACGACGAGCAAGCCGGGGAATTCATCAGCAACCTTGCGCTGCTACTGGCCTGCCTGCGGGATGAAGCACCACATACCCGCGACTGACAGCAACGGTGACAGCAACAGCAGCGGCCAGGCTCATGTGCCCGGCCTGTGAGGAGACGGTCGATCGAAGCGTTTGGCCGCGACTACTGCCAATACTGCTGCCAAGCCGCTGGACAACGCCCCCCCGTGCGGACAACCCTGGAGTGTCTACCCACCGCACAGACAGCGGACGATCCTGGCCGATGTGCCTACTCCTAGGAATCTGTGCCGCTCCCAGCAGATCAGAACCGCTTCTATAAGCCGGTTTGTCAACCGGACGGCGCGGACAGGCTGATGAGGCCTTCGGCGATGGCACGCTGGCGGCATCGCTGCCGTGCAGATAGATCAGCGCGGCCCGTGGGCTGCTATGACCCCATCCGGTCCATCAGCTCCCGCAATGAGGCTCCGGCCGTCGCGGTGAGTGTGTTGCCAGTTTGGCGCAGGTCATGGAAATGCGCCCCCGACAGACCTGCCTTGGACAGTGCCGGAAGCCATACCCGGCGCCGGAAGCTGCCATCCCGCAAAGGCGTGCCAGTCGGAGTCGTGAACACGAGCGCATCAGGATGGCATGCGTAAACGTCGCCAGGTGACGAGCGAGCGCAGAGCCGATCACGGCCGGGATGACCACCACGCGCTTGCCTGCGGCCGACTTCGGCGGCCCGAACAGGTAGCCACCCCGCAACTCCATAAGCGAGCGCTCCACCCGGACAGTGCCTTGGTCCGCATCAACGTCATAGCGGCGCAGGGCGGCCAGCTCACCCCAGCGCAAACTGCCGAACGCGGCCAGAAGCACCAATACGCGATACCGCTCTAGCGTCACCTCGACAAGGCGGCGCCGCACGCGGCGCCGCGCCCGGCGTCAGCGCCGCGCTCTGCCTCCGAAGGCCCGCGGCGCACGGACCAGTCCGCATGGTGCGCAGATCATAGATGGCGGTGAGCCAGAGCGTGATCGCAGCCGCAGCGAGGCCGCGTTCGCCGCCCTGGGCGGTACCAGCCCGATCCCGGCCAGCAGCGGCACAACGGTGCGGCACCGGCTCAACTGCGGCAGGGACCGGGCGCTGAACCGCGCCATCCACGCCATCGCGCTGGTCCGGATGCGCAGCTGCCTCCGGACCCGCGCCTACGCCGCCCGCCGCACCGCCGCGGGCAAGACCACACGGGAAATCCGCCGCTGCCTCAAGCACCACATCGCCCGCGAACTCTACCGGCAGCTCAGCCAGTCGATGAAACCACCTACAAACCCTTGACAAACATAGAAGCGTCAGAAGGCTGGGAGTTCGAATCCCTCCCAGCGCGCCTAGGTCAGAGACCCTTTACCGTCCGCGACCACGTGGACTGGGACACCGGCCTGCAGCAAGATCACGGCGTGCAGGTGGCGCAAATCGTGAAGTCCGGCGTGTGGCACGGGTGGGCTCGCGGCCTTCGAGCCGGTTGCGGACTTCGATAAGGCGGGAATGCCCGATGATCTTATGCCGTGAGGCCCGCAGGAACCACGCCGAGCTGCTGCATCATTGACATCACGTCCATGACCCCCCAGTGCTCACACGCCAAACCGGCTTCGTCGAACTTGATGATGTCGATGAGCTGCACGTCGACGTGCTTGCCGGTCGGTTGTATCCCCATCAGCTCACCTTGCTGAGTGCCGGTGAGCCTCACCCGTGCCACGGCCTTGTCGCCGCTGGCGAGCACATCTTCGGCGTCCATGCGCAGATCAGGGAATGCTGCCCGGAGCATCTGGAAGCCCTGCAGCGTGCCTTCCTTCGTGGGCGAGAATCCCGGTATCTCCTCGTGGTCGACGAAATCGTCAGCCATCAACGCGTCGGCCCCTTCGATGTCCCCCGCGTTAATTTGCTTGTAGACGTTTCGCATCGTCGCTGCGTAGTCCATCGTCGTCCTTTCATTCTCACGGGTGAAGCGCCCAGCCGAGCGGCGCATGAATTTGCGGAGATATTGGCTCTCGGAGGCCCCGGTCGTCCGGCGCATGCCCCTCAACACGCGCATCTGCTCCGACGGTGCCTATTATGGAGTGCTCATGGCGCCGACGATTGCCCAGCAATCTAGCTGCCATGCGATGACGAAGCAAGCAGAGGCCTGGCTTCAAGTGAATTCTTGGCAGCATCTGGTAAACTCGACTTTCGTAGTTTTCGGAGCTGCGGAGCGCTGATTCAGCAAGTCAAGCAGTTCCGTGGCCTCCCGGTACGACAAGCGAGAATGTATCTGCCATGGGCTGCGGACGTCGTATCGATCAGGATCTGGCTGCGCGATCCCGTCCCGTCCCTGATCCGCAAGGGGCGCTACGCGCGCGGGATCAGCAGGTCATGCAGCAGTTCCGGCCAGCGCGGGCCGTCATAGACGCGTTCGGGAACCAGGTAGCGGTCGGTGCCAGCCGGGCGGACCTGCCCGTCGCGGACCGGCAGCAGCACGAAGTCCAGCGAGAATGGCCGGGCTTTGCGGCCGAGCTCGCGTTCCAGCTCGGCCACCGCCTGGCCGGTTCGCCAGTTGCGGTGCAGGCCCGCCTGCAGCCCTGCTTTCTTGCGGGCGTTGTGCCAGTCATAGGCCTGCCGCCACCGGCCGGTGACAGCCAGCCGCAGCGCAGGCCAGGCCGCCAGGGCGGGAAAATCTGGCGGGCTGAACGCCAGCAGGGCCGGCGGGTGGGCCGGGTCGAACGGCGGTGCTAGCGGGGGTAGCTCGATCAGCGCATGCCACCAGGCCAGCCAGCCCGCGGCCAGCTCGGCGGCGTCGGACGGATCGGTGCTCGGCTCCGGCAGCGGCTCAACATCTGGTGCCCCCGGCACCACGCCCCCCGGTGCCACCTCGATGCGCTCGGCGGCGCGAAACCACAGGGCCACCTCGAACGGCTCCGGCCACCGGTCCTCGCTGATGCGCCACGAGGACGAACCAGCCAAACGCATCGGCATGACTCCTGACAACTGGCTACCGCCGAAGCATGCGCCCGGCCGGTCCCGGACGCAAGGTCTACCGGGATGGGGCCCAAGGGCATCCGGCACGTCCGCGGTCTCGCGACACGCTACGTGACCTGGTGATTCAGCGGGATGCAGCAGGCGCGGGCGTGGACGAAGGGAGCATCAGCGGTGCTAGTGAAGCCGCTGATGAACGGGTTCCCGCCGATGCTCCCAGATGCCACGCTACCGGTTCCGGCTTCCCTCATGGGGTTGCTCACGTCCTTGCTCCGTTGTTCACCGCCCCGTCCTTCCGCACGTTCTGCGGCCTGGCCTGCGGTTTCCTGGCACAGGCGGGGTGGCGGACGGTGTGCGGCATGCTGGCCGGGGCGGGGCTGGCCCGGTTCTGGAGCCATGACCGGGCGCATTTGTTCTTCGCCCGGGCCCGGTGGACGGCTGATGACCTGGGCCTG
>JAFAPY010000304.1 GCA_019246795.1 Streptosporangiaceae bacterium
CGAGTGGCACCGGGTGCTGCAGGTCAACCTGGACGGCGCCTTCATGTGCCTGCGGGAGGCGGCCCGGGTGCTGGTCGGGCAGGGACAGGGCGGGTCGCTGGTCGGCGTGTCGTCGACCAGCGCCATCGACGGGGCTCCGGGTCAGGAGCACTACGCCGCCAGCAAGACGGCATTGCTGGCGGTGATGCGTGCCCTGGCCGTCGAGCTGGCCCGGCACAAGGTGCGGTGCAACAGCCTGCTGCCGGGGTGGACCGACACGGAGCTGCTGGCCGGCGCCAAGACGCAGCAGAAGTTCGTCGACGCCACAATCGGCCGGACGCCGGCCCGCCGGTGGGCCACGCTGCACGACTTCGAGACCATCGGGGCGTTCCTGGCCGACCCCACGCTCATCTTCCACACCGGGGACAGCATGGTCGTCGACGGCGGCTACACGATCTTCTGACCGGCCGCCCGACGCGAGCTCCGGATAGCACTGAGCGGCCGCGCGGCGGCTTGCCGACGCGCGCGCTCCGGATAGCACTGAGCGGCCGCGCGGCGGCTTGCCGGAGCGCGCGCTCCGGATAGCACTGAGCGGAGCCATGCCCGGCAGGCCGGGGCTTGACCGGGCTCATATGTGGCGTGATAACTCTGCTGATGCGCTTGTTCGGCGAGCAGCGCCGCCGGCATGTGGCTTCTCTGCTGCTAGCCGCGGCCGCATGCATGCTGGCCGGCGCCGGGTTGTTCGCGGTGAGTCAGAACGTGCCGTTCACTACTGCCTTGTACTGGGGCATCACGACCGCGACCACGGCCGGCGCTGAGCTCGCCAAGCACACGGCGGACCGCCGCCTGGACGTCGCCCGGCGCGGCGTCGGTGATGATCGCGGCCACGTGGCCGTCGGGGCGGATCAGCCACGCCTCCCCAGGACGTGCGTCGAGTGCGGCAGCGACTGCCCCCGCCACGTCGATGTCGGCGATGCGCATGACGCGTTGTGGCGCTTCTGTGCATTCCTTGACCGCAGCGGCGGTCACGTCGGCATCCACGCCGTCGGTGGTCAGGATGAGCAGGCCGTCGCGGACCAGCTCGCACAGCCGCCTCACCCCGGGCTGGCCGGCAACCGCGATCGGGCCGTCGGGCACGATGACGCCTGGAGCTGGCGGCGGCATCTGGCCGCGGGGCGGCCGGCCGGGGAACGGCCGCGCCGGGTTCGGTGTGGTGAGCGGCGAGTCGACGTACCAAAACGGCTCAGCGAAGCGGCCGGAGTCCACGCGGGCCCGCGCCTGCGGGTCGCTGACCGCCGCCGCGAGCAGCTGCCGGCGGCTGTGCCACTCCCGTTCACTGCGCGGGACCAGGAACTGCATGGTCGCGCTGGTGACGTCGATGTTTTCCAGAGCGGCCGCCATCCGCTCCTCGTGGTAGCTCTCCAGCAGCGCCTGCGGGGCCCAGCCGTGCAGCACGAACGCCAGCTTCCAGGCCGCGTTCTCCGCGTCCGGCACGCCCGAGTTCAGCCCGCGGGCGCCGAACGGTGCTACCAGGTGCGCGCAGTCCCCGGCCAGCAGCACCCGCCCCACCCGCATCCGGTCGACGTGCCGGGCGTGAAACCGGTACACCGACTTCCAGATGATGTCGTACGGCCGCTCTCCGATGATCTTCCGGATCCGGGCGTCCAGCGCGCCGCTGGCCTCCTCGGCGTCCAGGTCGAACTCCGCAGGTACCTGCCAGTCAATGCGATAGGTGGAATCCGGGCAGGGGTGGACGAGCACTTGCCGATCGGGGTTGCACGCCGGGTCGAAGTAGAACCGGCGCTCGGTCTCCCACCCGGGCAGCCCGGCGCGGATGTCACAGATGAGGAAGCGGTCATCGAAGGTGTGCCCGGCGAAGCTGACACCGAGCATGCGCCTGATACGGTCACCGCGGGCGCCCGCGGCCGCGATGGCGTAGCAGGCACGCAGCTCCGCCTCGCCGTCCGCGGTGGCGCAGCTGAGCGTCACGCCCGCGGCGTCTTGTGCCAGGCCGGTGACCTCGTGCCCCCAACGCACGTCGATCAGCGGCTGGGCGGCGATCCGCCCGTCGAGGATCTGCTCGGCGCGGCACTGGGAGATGTTGACGAACGGCGGCAGCGGTGACCGCCCGCGGTCGACGAACGACCAGGCGAACAGCTCATGTTCGCGGTAGAAGGTGCGGGCGGTCGTCCACGTGAGGCCCTCCTCGGCGATCCGGCCGGCGCCGACGGCGGCCCACACGTCGAGAACGTCGCGCTGCTGGCAGATCGCCTTCGACCCGACAAGGTCCCGCTCCGGGCGGGCGTCGAGCAGAACCGACGGGATGCCCCAGCGGGCCAGCAGCAGCGCAGCGGTCTGCCCGACCGGGCCGTTGCCGATAACCGCCACCGGAGGCCCGTGGTAGCTCGGGACCGAGCGCATCTCAGCCGCCTTGCAGCTGGTTCCACACCTCGCGGTCACGCTGCGCGGTCCAGATCCGCGGCCAGTCGATGCCGTCCAGCTCGTCCCACAGCCGGGACACGTCGAACGGCAGGCAGTGCTCGAAGATCGGCCACCGGGCGTAGTTCGGGGCCAGGGCTGCGTGGGCGGCCTCGAACGCCTCCTTGAGGGTGCCGCCGCGGGCGTGCGCCTCCCCGACTCTGTCGCGCATCGTCAGCAGGAAGTCCCGGGTCTGCTCGATCGCCGCCTCCACCGCCTCCCGGCCGCGGGGCACCGCACCCCGGCCGCCAACCAGCGCCTCGGCAGCGTAGGACCGCACCCGGTCCAGTGTGGTCGTGGACCAGTCGGCGTGGAACCCGTCCCCGGTGTACAGGGCGGCCTTCGCCTCCACCAGGTCGCCGGCGAACATGATCCGCTGCCGCGGCAGCCACGCCACGATGTCGCCGGCGGTGTGCCCCCGGCCGCAGTACTGCAGCACCAGTTCCCCCCGGTCGCCGCCGAGGTCGATGGTCAGCCGGTCGGAGAACGTCACGTCGGGCCAGGTCAGGCCGGAGATGGATTCAGGCTCCTTGAACAGCCGCGGCATCCGCCCGAACTCCGACTCCCAGTCTTGCTTGCCGCGCTCGGCGATGAGCTTGCGCGTATTCTCGTGCGCCACGATGACCGCAGCGCCGAACGCCGAGGCACCCAGCGTGCGGACCGCGTGGTAGTGCGACAGCACCAGGTACCTCACCGGTTTGTCGGTGTGCTCGCGCAGCTTGACCAGCCACTCGCGGGCCGCCACCGGGGTCGCCCGCGCCTCGAAGGCCACCAGGAAGTCTTCGCCTTCAACCGCCCCGACATTCGGGTCGCCCTCGGCCGTCAGCGCGTACACGCCGTCGGCCAGGACCTCCAGCGTCTCGGTCTTTTCGGTCAGGTCGGCGGATGACGCAAATGCCTTGACCATGAGCTGCTGCACCTCCCAGATAAGGCCATCCGCGCGCGGCCTCGCCGCCGGTGCGCACCGACCCGGCTTCACGCTGGTACATACCCAAGCGCCGCGTCGTTGCGTCACACCGATCCACCTCAGCCAGCAGCCGGCCTGCCGCCCGGTTCCTGGCAAGCCTCCCCGGCGCATAGGCCGGCGTCGGCCTGGTGCGCTAGCGCGCGACGCGCAGCGCGACCCGGCGGTTCCCGCCGTTGTGTTTGACCAGCGCGAACCACAAAGGCAGCAGGGCGTCGACCGTGCCGGTCGCCGCAGCGTCGCCGGCGAAAACCGGCTCGAGGCCCACTGCGGTGATGAGTTCCTCCGCTGCCGGACGCGCGCTGGGGTCTGCGGCGAAGAACAGCGCGGTTCCCGGGAGCGGGTCAGCGAAGTTCTCCCAGCCCAATGTGTTGAATGCGCGCACATAACGGGCCTGCGGAGCGTCGGCCGCGATCGCTGCCCGGCTATTGACCTCCGGCTCGCCGATGCGGTTCGCTGCGTCGATCACGATCTTCCCGCCCAGCGCCGGGCCGTTCGCCGCCACGACCTCGGCCACGGCGCCGCCCGGTACGGCAAGCACGACCACCTCGGCGCCGGCGAGCGCATCGTCGACCGCCAGCTGCGGGGCGCCGCCCGGTCCCTCGCCAGTGCCGGCACGGGTGCCATACGTGACCTCGTGGCCGGCCGCAACCCACCGGCGGCCCAGCGTGCCGCCGATGTTCCCTGTCCCGATGACTGCGATCTTCATGCTGGCACCTAACCCCGCCAGCGGCCCTCGCATTCCGGGGCCAGCGGCCGGAACACTAGCCTGTATGGGTGACTGCGTCGTGGGCTGCTGCCGGATCGGGGAATCATCGGCGCCCCGCCAAGGTTGCCGGGCCGGGGAGCCGTGCCTGCCAGGCGGCGCTTCAGCAGCCGACGTGGCCTGACCGCGGTCGGCTCGAGGCGGCGATGCGCGACCTGGAGAGGCTGCCGCCGCTGGTGTTCGCGGGCGAGTGTGACCAGCTGAAACAGCGGCTGGCCTCGGTGGCGCGCGGTGAGGCATTCCTGCTCCAGGGCGGCGACTGCGCGGAGACGTTCGCCGGGACAACCGCCGACGGCATCCGGGGCAAGCTCAAGACGCTGTTGCAGATGGCCGTGGTGCTGACCTATGCGGCTAGCGTGCCCGTGGTGAAGGTCGGCCGGATGGCGGGCCAGTTCGCCAAGCCCCGCTCGGCGGTGACCGAAACCAGGGATGGCAGGGAGCTACCCGTTTACCGGGGCGATGCGGTGAACGGGCTGGACTTCACCGCCGCGGCCAGGACGTCTGACCCTGGCCGCCTGCTTGATGCGTATCACTGCTCCTCGGTCACGCTCAACATGTGCCGGGCTTTCGCCAGCGGCGGGTACGCCGACCTCCGCCAGGTGCATGCCTGGAACCAGGACTTCGTCGCCACTAGCCCGGCCGGCCAGCGCTATGAGCAGCTGGCGGGCGAGATCGACAGGGCTATCGCGTTCATGCATGCCTGCGGGGCTGACCCAGAAGAGTTCCGCGCCGTGGAGTTCTACTCCAGCCACGAGGCCCTGCTCCTCGACTATGAGCGGCCGCTGACCAGGATCGACTCGCGGAGCGGGCTTGCCTACGACTTGTCGGCTCACCTGCTGTGGATCGGGGAGCGCACCCGTGCTCTCGACGGCGCGCACGTCGAGTTCGCGCGTCAGATCCGCAACCCGGTAGCGGTCAAGATAGGCCCGGCGGCCACTGCTGACGATGTGCTCGCGCTGATCGCAGCCCTCGACCCGGACCGCGAGCCCGGCCGGCTCACCCTGATCACGCGGATGGGCGCAGGCCGGGTACGTGACGCGCTGCCGTCGCTGGTCGATGCGGTGGCAGTCAGCGGCGCCGAGGTGGTGTGGACCTGCGACCCGATGCACGGCAACACGGTCGAGGCGGCTGGCGGGCAAAAGACCCGGTACTTCGATGACGTGCTGGACGAGGTTGCCGGGTTCTTCGAGGTGCACCGCGCGCTCGGCACCCACCCGGGCGGCATCCATATCGAGTTCACCGGCGACGACGTCACCGAATGCATCGGCGGCGGCCAGCACATCGCGGAAAGCGACCTGCACCACCGGTACGAAACCGCGTGCGATCCCAGGCTCAACCGCAGCCAGTCGCTCGATCTGGCATTCAGCGTAGCGGGAATGTACCGCGAGCACTTCAGCGCCGGGCGCCACGCGCACCGCCGGGCTCCTGGCGACGGCGAATGACGGGGCCATCCCCGCAGCGGCGGCCTTAGCCCGGGACGTCCAGCCACTGGCGGCGCAGCCAGCGGCCGCGCGCCATCACGGCGCGCAGGCGGAACTCCTCGTCGCATGCCACAAGGTCTGCGGCAAGGCCCGGGCGCAGGGCGCCGGTGCGATCGGCGATGCCGAGGAGGCTGGCGGGAGTGGTGCTCGCCGCGGCCGCGACGTCGCAGACCGGCAGGCCCGCGGCGGCGGCATGCCGGACGACGCTGGCCATGGTGGCAGTGGATCCGGCGATGGGGCCACCCTCCCCGGGGCCGGCGGTCAGGCGGGCCACTCCCCCGGCCACGGTCACCCGCATCGAGCCGAGCCGGTAGCTGCCATCGGGCATCCCGGCGGCCGCCATGGCGTCGGTTACCAGGACGAGCCTGCCGGGCCCGGCTGCCCTGGCGGCCAGCCGGATCACGGTGTTGTGCAGGTGCACGCCGTCCGCGATCACCTCGCAGGTGACCTCGTCCCGGTCCAGCAGGGCACCGGCCGCGCCGGGCTGACGGTGGTGCAGCGGCCGCATGCCGTTGAACAGGTGGGTGGCGTGCCGTGCCCCGGCATCGACGGCCGCCGAGGCGGTCTCGGCGGTGGCATCGGTATGCCCGACGGCGACCGTGACCCCGGCCCGCGCAGCCGCCTCGATGACGCGTGCCGCCCCGGGCAGTTCGGGAGCGAGGGTGATGACCCGCAGGTGCCCGCTGGCTGCGGCGTGCAGGCGGTCGAATACGCCCGCGTCCGGGGCGAGCATGTGCCGCGTGTCCTGGGCGCCGCGCCGGGCCGGAGACAGGAACGGGCCCTCCAGGTGGATGCCCGCGATGATGCCGTCGGCGGCCAGCCCGGCCAGCATCGCGGCGCGGGCCTGGAGCTCGGCCAACGGCGCGGTGACCAGGCTGGCCAGCATGGTGGTGCTGCCGTGCCCGCGGTGGAAGTCCGCGGCGCGCCTGGCCTCGTCGTTGGTACCTTCGGTGAAGGACGTGCCGCCGCCGCCGTGCGCGTGCAGGTCCACGAACCCCGGTAGCACCCAGTGGCCGCGCAGGTCGACGACGGCGGCTCCGGGCGCCTGCTGCCCCGTCCCGTCGCCGGGCCCGACCGCGTCGATCCGGTCCCCGGACACCTTGATCCATCCGGGGCTGAGCACGCCGCCTGGCGTCACCACGCGGCCGCCGCACAGCACGGTGGTCACCAGATCCTCCCGGCCGGGGTGGTCATGTCACGGTCACCTTGCGCAGGCCGGGCGGCCGGTCGGGGTCCCGGCCGAGCTGGCGGGCAAGGGCCAGCGCCAGCTGCTGGGCGCGCACGACCGCGAGCACCGGGGCGGCCACCTCCGGCGCCTGCGCGGGCCATGGCAGGGCCGAGGCGCCGACCGGGCCGGCGAGCCGGACATCTGCACCGCGGTCACGCAGATCAGCGGCGAGCTCGGCCATATCGGCTGCGGCCGGTCCCGGGTGGGCGAACGCCAGCACCGGCAGCTGCGTGGAGGCGACCGCGATCGGGCCGTGCCGCAGGTCCGCGGCGGAGTAGCCGGTTGCGAACAGCGACGTGGTCTCCTCGATCTTCAGCGCCGCCTCGGCGGCCGCCCCGTACAGCAGCCCGCGGGCCACGGTAACCAGGCGGTTCTTGCCCGCCAGCCAGCCGGCGACCTCGCGGGCGGGCCCCGGATCATCGAGTACCGCAGCCACGTGGCCAGGCAGCTGGTCACGGACCTGCGGCCCGAACCCGACGCTGCCGGCGGCCTCGGCGATGAGCGCGAAAGCCGCCAGTTCCGCGGTTACCGTCTTGGTCGCAGGCACTGCCCGCTCGGGTCCGGCGTCCAGGCACACGGTCAGGTCCGCGGTCTGGGCCAGCGGGCTTTCACCGTCGTTGGTCACCGCGATGGTCCGGCCGCCGGCGGCGCGGGCTGCCTGCAGGGACCGCGCGATCTCCGGAGTGCGGCCGGACTGGCTGACTCCGATGACCAGGAAGCCGGTGAAGTCGGTGCGGGCGCCGTACATCGTGTACAGGCTCGGTGACGCCGACGCGACCGGGCGGCCCGTGGCCAGCTCCAGCAGGTACCGGCCGGTTGTCGCGGCGTGGTCGGATGACCCGCGGGCGATCAGCACCGTGCCTGCCAGCGGGTCCGGCAGCACCTCGCGTACCGCGCCGGCGATCTCGCCGGCCCGGGACAGCAGGGCGGCGAGGCGGCCGGGCTGTTCGGCCATTTCTGCGGCCATCACGGCGCCGGGCGTCACGCGGCGTGCCTCCCGGAGCCGCGGATGCTCTCCAGCGGGCGACCCTTGGTTTCCGGCGCCAGCCACCACACGTATCCGAACGATACCGCGGCCAGCGCGAGGAACATGGTGAACGTCCATACCCGGCCTGCGCTGGCGTGGCCTGTCAGGGCAGGAAGGCCATAGACTCCAGCACGCGCCGGCCAAGCCGCTGATCACCAGAAATGACCGTGTCGTCGGGCGCATCACAGCGGCCGCCAACAAGCGCCGCGAACGTCGCCACCGGAATCGCCAGGTCCACGGTCGCAGGGCCCGGATCGGCAGCGGTCCTCCCGCGGCCGCCCGCCACCTCGACGGCGAGCAGAGGCCGGGCGCCGATGCGGAAGGCAACCGTGGCGCCGTCCGGGGCAGCGGCCCGCTTCCCGACCAGGTAGGGCAGGAAGCGCGCAAAATAGGCCAGGGCCTCCTCCGCGGCCGGCCCTTCGGTGTGCCCGGGGCGGCCGACGGCACGGCGGATGTCCTGTTCGTGGCTCCAGCTGTCCATCACCCGCAGGGTGAGCAGGTCCGCGACCGTCCCGGGGCCGGCCGGGGTGGCCGTCTGCGCGGCAAGATCGCCGGGGGTCAGCCGGCGCAGCTGCGCAAGCCGTTCGGCGGTCACCCGGCGGAACTCCGCAAGCACCGCCGCGCCGGACATCGCCCGGCGCGCGCCGACACCGACCTCATTCGCCCGGCCCATCTCGTTCTTCACATGGGGCAGCGGCCCGGGCTCGTGCCGGGGCGCGGGCCGGCCAAGTGCCCGCGCCTCGTAGTCGACCAGGTGCGAAACCTGGTCCTTGACCGTCCATCCCGGGCACCCGGTCGGCAGGTCCCACTGGCCGGCGGGCAGGCCCGAGCACAGCCGGTCGATAGATGCCCAGATGATGGCCAGGTTCTCGACCGAGGCGATCACCGCTGTCCTCCTCATCCCGGTTCGTCTGGCCATAGTGCTGTCAGCTGTGCTGGGCTGATGTTGCCGCCGCTGCAGATGATCGCCACTTTCCGGCCTGCGAACCGCCCGGGAGCGCCCAGCACTGCCGCCAGGGCGGCGGCGCCGGCCGGCTCGACGAGGTTGCGCGTCTTCTCGATCATCGACCGCGTCGCGGATGTCAGCGCGTCCTCGGAGACCAGGACGAAGTCATCGAGCAGCTTCCGCATGATCCGCTGCGGCAGCTCGAACGCGGTCCTGGTGGCCAGCCCTTCGGCGAACGTGCTGGTGGTGTCCTCGATCAGCGTGCCCGCCCGCCAGGAGCGGTACGCGGCCGGGGCCGCCTCGGACTGCACGGCGATCACCTCAACCGAGGAGCGCGCGGCCTTGGCCACCACGCAGGCTCCCGCCGCCCCGCTGCCGCCGCCGACCGGGACCACGATCACGTCGGTATCCGGCTGGGTCTCGAGGATCTCCAGAGTGCAGGTGGCCACGCCCGCGATGAGCGACGGCTCGTTCCCGGAGTGGATGTACCGGTATCCGTGCTCGGCGGCCTGCTTCTCACAGTGCTCACGGGCCTGGTCGAAGTCACGGCCGTAAAAGACCACCTCGGCGCCCAGGGCCCGCATCGACTCGACCTTCACCGGGTTGGCCCGCTCGGGCATGCAGATCACCGCCCGCACCCCGAACAGGTCCGCCGCGTAGGCAACCGACTGGCCGTGATTGCCGGTCGAGGCGGTGATGACACCGCGGCGCCGCTCATCCGCGGTCAGCTGGCTGACCAGGTTCACGCCGCCGCGGACCTTGAAGGCGCCCACGGGCTGATGGTTCTCGTGCTTGACCCACATCCCGGTCCCGGTCATGGCATCCAGCGCGGGATAGCGGTACAGCGGGGTCGGCCGGAGGTAGGGCGCGATGCGGCGGCGCGCCGCGAGCACGTCAGCAAGATCCGGCGCCGCGGAGTCGGTCATGGCACGTGTCTACCACGGGCGCGCCCGGCGGCACGGCACGCAACGGGCCACGGCGGCTAGCTCTGGCTGCCCTGCTGGTCCTAGCCCTGCTGGTCCTGGTTGCCCTGCTGGTCCTGGGCCTGCCCGATGTGCTGCTCCGCGGCGTCCACGGCACGGTCGATCTGCTTGTCATGCTGATAGTCGGGGTCGCGCTCGGCGAACCCCGTTACCTCGTTGATCCCCTTGTCGGCCTGCTCCGGGTGCTCCTCGGCGTAGGCCTGCGCCTTCTTCTCCAGGTCACTGAACTCGCTCACGCCATCCTCCTGTTGTCTCACCCTGTTGTCTCACCGGGCCGCCGCCGGGCGTTGACAATCCTGCGTTTGCGCAAAGACTCGAGCCATTCCTGCCCGCTGAGCAGTCGCGTCGTCTTGCCCGACTTGACCTCGCCCCCGGCGGCGATCGCCATCGCGGCGCTGGCAGCAGTCATATCATCGGGTGCCTCATACACGACGAGCACGTCGTACTCGCCAAACGGAAAGCCAGCCACCAAGATGTGCGCTCCCAGGCCCTCCAGTGTCGGCCTGATCACTTCCACGGGGTCTTGCGGCTCCTTGAGCTGAGCCGCCATCGACTTTGCGGTATAGGAGGCTTGGTACATGTAAAGCGCCATCGAGATTCCCCTCGGGTGGGAACAGGCGAAGAGATCACGCCAGTCCCTGTGACGCCGGGCGGCTGCTGCCGACGCGGGCGAGGCAAAGGGCTGGAGACCACTGCGGTTTAAAGATCCTAGACCCGGCCCGGACGGGCGCACCAGCCTCCGCCTCGCAGGCCTACCCCTGGCCGTGGCGGCATGAGCGGGCGTTAGCGAGAGGCGCGGGCGCGTCTAACGGCGGCCGGGCATCACCTGGGGGGTCAGCTGCTCGATGTCATGGCGGGCGCGCAACTCGGCGATCGCTGCGTCAAGCGGGCCTGCCGCGCTGGCGACCAGCTCAGCGAGCTCCTTCTGGTAGTGCTCGTGGCCGGAAGGGGAAACCAGGAAGATCATGCGGGCCGGCCCGGGGCCCGGGTTGGCGAATGCGTGCGGGCAGCCGCGCGGGACATACATCATGCTCCCCGGCCCGCCGCGGGCCACCGTGGCCCCGGTGTGCGACTCCCAGCTCTGCCAGTTGCCCGGGGCCCGGACCCGCGGTTCGAAGGCGAGCAGATCGAGCTGGCCGTCCAGGACATAGAACAGCTCTTCGGCGTTGCGGTGCAGGTGAGCGCCGACGTCAAATCCCGGCCCGATGTCGACGACCTCGAACATCGACCAGGCCGTTGAGTTCTTGTCGCCTACCTTGAGCGTCATGGCGGGTGAGACCCGCTCGCCCTCGCCAGGGCCCACGACGAAGCCATCTGTCATGACGTGCATACTCCCACCCAGGCCGCCAGCGTCAAGCCCTTGACGCAACTCAACGGTTGCCATAATAATGGCAACCGTTCGGTTGCTACTATTGGAGGGCGTCATGGCATTTCCCGATCGCATCGAGCGGACCGTGGAGCTCGCCCACCCGCCCGAGAAGGTGTGGGCCGCGATCACCACCGCCGAAGGCCTGGGTACCTGGTTCGGCGACGAGGCGGCAATCGACCTGCGCCCCGGCGGGGCGGCCCGGATGCGGTGGACCGAGGAAGGGTTCACCGCCCAGATGCGGGTGGAACGGGTGGAGCAGCCCAGGGTGTTCGGGTTCACCTGGGGCATCTACGGGCTGCCCGCCGATGATCCGCGCCGCACCTACGTCGAGTTCACCCTCGAGCCGGCCGGAGCGGGCACCCGGCTGACGGTGGTCGAGAGCGGGTTCGCGCAGCTGCCCGAGGACATCCACCGCAAGGCCTACGACGGCAACACCGAGGGCTGGGCGAAGGAGCTGGGCGAGCTGGCCGCCTACCTCGATGCCGCCTGAGGCCGAGGCGATCGCCGAGCAGGTCTTCGCGGCCCTGGCCGACCCTACCCGGCGCGCCATCCTGGCCGCGCTGGCCTCCGGGGGCCCGGCCACCGCCACGGACCTGGCCGGGCGCCTGCCGATCACCCGGCAGGCGATCGCCAAGCACCTGGCGCTGCTGGCCCTGGCCGGCCTGGTCACGGCCGAGCCGGGCGAGCGGCGCCGGGTGCGGTACCGGCTGCGCTCCGCGCCGATGCAGGCGGCGCAGCAGTTCCTGGCCGCGCTGGCGCGCGACTGGGACGGCCCGCTCGACGCGTTGCGGGGCCATCTCGACCGGACGGCGTCCGAACCGACCGAGGCCCGGGCCCCGTCACGAAAGGCT
>JAFAPY010000229.1 GCA_019246795.1 Streptosporangiaceae bacterium
CGGTCCGTGCCGCCCCGGCATCACCTGTGTCCCTGGCCCGGGCAAGCTGTTGCTCCAGCTGCGTGATCGCCGAGCGCAGCTGCGCTACCGTGCCCTCGGCCCGGGCCAGCGCCTCGGGGCTGGACCTTCGCCACTGGCTCTCCTCCGCCTTGCGCACCGCCTCCTCGACCCGGTGCAGCCCCGACTCCAGGCGGTCCCTGGCGTCTCTCGGCACGGCCCCGGCCTGCTCCCAGCGCTCGGCGATGCCGCGCAGCGCCGCGCGGGCGGCGCGGACGTCGGTCACCGGCAGCAGCGCCTGCGCCTGCTCCAGCAGCTGCTGCTTGGCCTCGGCGTGCTCGCGCAGCGCGGCGTCCTTGGCGGAGAACACCTCCGCGCGGGCGGTGAAGAACTTGTCCTGGGCGGCACGGAACCGCTTCCACAGCTCGGCCTCGGACTCCCTGTCCGCCCGCCCGGCCGCCTTCCACTGCCGCATCAGCTCACGGAACGCAGCCGCGGTGGCGCCCCAGTCGGTGGATCCCGACAGCGCCTCAGCGTCGGCGACCAGCTTCTCCTTGCGGGCCCTGACGTCGGTCCGTTCCGCTTCCAGGTTGGCGAAATAGGCCTTGCGGCGCTTGGTGAACGTGTTGCGCGCGGCGGACAGCCGTTTCCACAGCACGGCCTCGACGGCGCGTTCGGCGTGCGGGGCGGCCTTCCACTCCTCGAGCAGCTCGCGCATCCGCTCGCCGCCGCTCTTCCAGTGGGTGGCCTCGGCGGCGATCTGCTCGGCCTCGGCGACGATCTGCTCCTTGACCTGCCTGGCGTGCACCCGGGCCTGTTCCCTGGCGGCCCTGGCCTCCTCGCGCCGCTGGCTGACGTCGGCGACCAGCCCCTCCAGCCGGGCGCGCAGCCCCTCCAGGTCGCCCAGCGCGTTGGCCTCGGAGACGCTACGCGTCAGCCGCTGGACGGCGGCGGCAGCCTGGGCCGGTGCCATGTCGGTGTTGGCGATCCGCTGCTCGAGCAGCACCACCTCGGTCTCGAGCGCCTCATACTTGCGGCCGAAGAACGCCAGCGCCTCTTCAGGGCTTCCCGCCTGCCACGAGCCGATCACCCGCTCGCCGTCCGCGGTCCGGACATAGACCGTCCCGTCCTCGTCGACCCGGCCCCACGGATGGTAGGCGGTGGTCACGGCGAACCTCCTGCGTTGTCGTACCCGCGTCAGGTTTTCTTGATCGTCACGTTGTCAATGATGACCTTCTCCTTAGGGGCGCCGCCGCCCGCCCCGGCATACTGACACGAGTAGCCATCCCTGGCCACATTCTGGACGATGCCGAGCCCGGACGAAACCGCGGCGAACGGCGTGTACGAGGCGGCAAGGCCGGAGCTGCTGTCCTGGTACACGATGAAGAACTGGCTGCCGTTTGTGTCCGCGCTGCCGTCGTTGGCCATCGCGACGGTTCCCGCTGGGTATCTGGCACCGGTGAGATTCTCGCTGGCGAACTCATAACCCGGCGTCCCGGTGCCCACCTTGCTGGTGGAACTGCAGGTGAGCTTGGTGGCGGCGGTCGCGTACGGATCGCCGCACTGCAGCACGTAAATGCCGCTTGACACCAGCCGATGGCACTGGGTGTTATCGAAGTAGCCGGCCTCGGCCAGGTGCACGAAGGAGTTGACCGTGCAGGTGGCTTTGCTGTTGAGCAGGTTGAAGGTGATCGGGCCGAGGTTGGTGTTCAGCGTGGCCGTATAGCTGGAGGTGTAGTCCGGCGCCGACGGCGGCAGGCTCACGGCGCGGGCCGCCGTCGCAGTCGTGGTATAGCTGCAGTGATGCGCGGGCTCGGCCACCGTGCTCGCCGACGGCTTTGCCGAGGCGGTCGGTGACGTGCTGGCCGCTGCCGCGGGCTTCCCGCTCCCGCCGGGAAGGAACGCCGCGAGCAGCCCGGCGATGAGCCCGACGACGGCGACCGCGCCGACCCCGATAAGCACGCGCCTGCGGACCTGATGCCGCCGGGCCGTCCGTAGCTCCTGCTGGCGGCGGTACCGTTCCCTGGCTTGCCTGCGCTGGCGTTCGTTCTTACCCGCCACCGGTCGTGTCCTCCTGTCTCCTCCGCGTTGCCGTGCTCCGCAGCTGTTGGAACCGGATGCCGCGCGACCCGCGATCGTCGCGAATCGTACCTGCCTGATGCCCGGACCGGTACCCTTCGTTACCGGTTCGCGGCCGTGCCGGTCTGCTCGGTAGCCTGAGACACCGTACTGTGAGAAAGGACGGCCGTGCTCGTCGCCGGGTTCCCAGCAGGCTCATTCGTCGCCAACTGCTATGTCGTCGCGCCCGCGCCCGGCGAGCAGTGCGTGATCATCGACCCGGGCCAGGACGCCGAGGGTGGCATCGCCGAGCTGCTTGCCGCCCACCGGCTCAGTCCCGCCGCGGTGCTGCTCACCCACGGTCACATCGACCATGTGTGGTCGGTCGCCCCCGTCTGCGGCGCCACCGGCATTCCCGCCTATATCCACCCCGGCGACCGCGCCCTGCTCAGCGATCCGGCCAGAGGCTTCCCGCTCGGCCCCGGGCAGGAGCTGTTCGCCGGCCTGCGCTTCACCGAGCCGGACGACGTGCGCGAGCTTGGCGACGGGACGGTCCTGGACCTGGTAGGGCTGCGGCTCACCGTCGACCACGCGCCGGGCCACACCGAGGGCTCGGTCACGTTCCGGCTTCCGGCCGAGCCCGCAGGACCCGGCATCGTGTTCTCCGGCGACCTGCTGTTCGCGGGGTCGATCGGGCGCACCGACCTGCCCGGCGGTGACTACCAGACGATCCTGCGCAGCCTGGCGCGGGTCTGCTTGCCGCTGCCCGACGAGACCGTGGTGCTTGCCGGGCACGGGCCGCAGACCACCATCGGCGCCGAGCGCCGGGCCAACCCGTTCCTGGCGGCCCTGACCCCCGCATCGGGACCGGCGAAGGGCCTGTGAGGCCGCCGCGACTGCAGAGGAAGGGCTGAGTTTACGATGATGCGCACCCACGAGGCGGGCACGCTGCGGGCGTCGCACGCCGGACAGCCGGTGGTGCTGGCCGGATGGGTGGCCAGGCGCCGGGACCACGGCGGCGTGGTGTTCATCGACCTGCGAGACGCCAGCGGCATCGTGCAGGTGGTGTGGCGCGGCGACGAGGCTGCCGTGCACGAGTTGCGGGACGAGTTCTGCGTGCGCGTGGCAGGGACGGTGCAGGTGCGCCCGGCCGGGAACGAGAACCCGGACCTGCCCACCGGGCAGGTCGAGGTTGTCGCCGGGGAGGTCGAGGTCCTCAGCGAGGCCGAGGCGCTGCCGTTCCCGATCGAGGATTCCGCCGAGGTCAACGAGGAACTCAGGCTCAAGTACCGGTACCTCGACATCAGGAGGTCACAGACCGCGCAGGCACTTCAGACCCGGTCCCGGGCCGCCTACCTGCTGTCGGACGTGATGCGCGAGCGCGGGTTCGTCAACGTGGAGACGCCCTACCTGACCCGGTCCACGCCGGAGGGCGCGCGGGATTTCCTGGTCCCGGTGCGGCTGCGGCCCGGGCACTGGTACGCGCTGCCGCAGTCCCCGCAGCTGTTCAAGCAGCTGCTCATGGTCGGCGGCCTGGAGCGGTACTTCCAGCTCGCCCGGTGCTTCAGGGACGAGGACTTCCGCAAGGACAGGCAGCCGGAGTTTACCCAGATCGACATCGAGATGTCCTTCGTGACCCGGGAGGACGTCATCGACGTCGCCGAGGACATGGTGACGCGGCTGTGGTCGCAGCTGGGCGGCTACCAGGTCCCGCGGCCGCTGCCGAGGCTGGCTTACGCCGAGGCCATGGCACGGTACGGTTCGGACAAGCCCGATCTGCGCTTCGGGCGGGAGCTGACCGACCTGACCGCCTACTTCGCCGGCACCGGGTTCCGGGTGTTCGCCGAGCCGTACGTCGGGGCCGTGGTCATGCCGGGCGGGGCCGCCCAGTCCCGCCGCGAGCTGGACGGATGGCAGGAGTGGGCGCGATCCCGCGGTGCGCGCGGGCTGGCGTACGCGCTGGTCGGCCCGCACGGGGAGATCACCGGCGGCTCCGTGGCGCGGCACCTGTCCGATGCGGAGAAGTCCGGGCTGGCCGCCGCGACCGGCGCCGGGCCGGGCGACTGCATCTTCTTCGCCGCGGGCAAGGCCGCCTCAGCACGGGAGCTGCTCGGTGCGGCCCGGCTGGAGATCGGGCACCGGTGCGGCCTGATCGACTCCTCGGCGTGGTCGTTCCTGTGGGTCGTCGACGCTCCGATGTTCGAAGAGGACGCAGCGGGCGGCTGGACCTCGGTGCACCACCCCTTCACCGCGCCGCTGCCGGAGTGGGCGGACAAGTTCGCCGCCGAACCCGGCGGCGCGCTGGCCGACGCGTACGACATGGTCTGCAACGGCACCGAGATCGGCGGCGGCTCGATCCGCATCCACAAGCCCTCGATGCAGCGGGCCGTCTTCGACGTGATCGGGCTGTCCGCGGCCGAGGCGCGGTCCCAGTTCGGCTTCTTGCTCGACGCGTTCACCTACGGCCCGCCGCCGCACGGCGGCATCGCGTTCGGCTGGGACAGGGTGGTGATGCTGCTCGCCGGGGCGAGCAGCATCCGCGACGTGATCGCCTTCCCCAAGTCCGCCTCTGGCATGGACCCGCTCACCGGCGCCCCGACCCCCATCACCGCGGCCCAGCGCCGCGAGGCCGGCATCGACGCCCCGCCCACTTCATGATCATGGCCAGTTTTGGGTCAAATCGGGCTGTTGCAGATTCGCGGCGTGTTGGCGTGCGGGCCTGGTCCGGTTTTGACAGGGTCGGGGTATGGCGAAGGGATACCGGCCGGTTGACCGGGATCAGGCGTTTTTGTTCCCTGCTGATATGCGGGAGTGGCTGGCACCGGA
>JAFAPY010000232.1 GCA_019246795.1 Streptosporangiaceae bacterium
CTGCCCGACCGGGCGGGCGGCCTCCGCCGACGGCGCCGGCCGCAGCGCGCCGGCCATGCGCAGCACCGCTGCGGCAGCGTACAGCACGAACGGGCACAGCAGCACGTCGTAAGCGACCGCGGCCGGGAGCACATGCCGGACGGCCGGCAAGGACACGCGCGGATCGCTCAGCATCTTGCCGAGCGCCGCGCTCAGCGCCTCGCCGAAGACCGCGGCGGCCGCCATCACGGCGATCTCGTACAGTGCCGTGTGCTCCGTTGCCTCCCGGGGGGACGATCCCCCCGGGGATCCCCCCGCTCTTGGGAGGACGGCCCGTCCCCGGAAACCTCCCTGGGCGGCCAGCCCGCACAGGTAGCCGACCAGGCAGAACACCAGCGCCTGCTGGCCGACGAAGTGGCTGCCCGGCGGCGCGACGTCGAGCGCCAGCCCGCCCGCGAACCCGATGAGCGCGCCGGCCAGCGGCCCGCTGGCCAGGGCGAAGGCCGCCACGGCGAGCAGCACCAGGTCAGGGCCGGCGCTGCCGGGGAACGGAATCCTGTCGACCACGGTGACCTCGACGACGACCGTGACCAGGACCGCGACCAGGCCGATCAGCCCGCGCATCTCACCCGCCGCCCGTCGGGGCCGCGGAGGCAGACGGGGACCCCGCCGGGGGTCTGGAGCCCGGCGCGCCGGGAGTCGCGGTCACGGTAACCGTGACCGTGGGCACCGGGCTGGGAAGCACGGAGATCCTGGGGCCGTTCCGCGGCACCTGCACCACCACGCCGACCACGCCCAGGCCGGTGAAGTCGACCGCGGGACGCACCAGGGCCGTCTGGGTGAGTGACCCGCCGCTCAGCTGCACCGAGGCGATCGTGCCGACCGGCACGCCCTGGACTTCCGGCTGGTCGCCCACCGACGCGGAGCTGACCAGCTCCTGCCCGGCCCGCAGGACCGCGTTGGCGTCGAACAGGGTCAGCCGCAGCATGCCCGGCCCGGACACCGACTTGCCGGTGCCGGTCACGTACCCTATCTCGCCGGTGCCCGCCACCTGGACGCCGAGCAGCGAGGACGCGTCGTCGGCCAGCAGCATTGTGCAGGTCTGCGCGCTGACGACGGTGACCGTGCCGACGAACCCGGAGCCGTTCAGCACGGTCTCGTTCGGCGTGATCCCGTCCCTGCTGCCGACGTCGAGGGTGACCGTGTCGGAGTAGTCGCCGCTGGCCGCGATCACGGTCGCGGGGACGATGCGGTACCCGCCGGCGTCGAGCTGCAGCAGCTTGGCGAGCTGGTCACGGTCTGACTTTCTCAGCTGCGCCGCGCTGAGCGCCGCGCGCAGCTCGGTGTTCTCGCGCTGCAGGGCGGCGATCTCGCTCTGCGGCGAGGGGCCGCCGGTGGCCGAGTCGAACAGGCGGGCCACCGGGTTGGTCACATCATGCGCGGCCCGCTCGAGCGGGCTGAAGATCTCCGCGCCGACCCTGCGGGCCGGCGACGCGCCGCCGTCCCTGAAGTCCAGCGTGATCAGCGCGATCGCGGCGATCAGCAGCACCCCGAGAACGATCCGGGTGCGCCGGCTGTCGTGCACTGCAGCTCCTCGTCCGTCGCGGGCGGCCAGTGGACAGGCGGGTGGCGGGGGTCGCGGTCAGCGCCTGGTGTCCGGTACCAGCACCTGGCGCAGGGTGTCGAAATCCTCGACGCATTTGCCGGTGCCGAGCACCACCGAGTCCAGCGGGTTGTCCGCTACCTGCACCGGCATCCCGGTCTCCTCGCGGATGCGGGGCTCGAGCCCGCGGAGCAGCGCGCCGCCGCCGGTCAGCGCGATGCCGCGGTCCATCACGTCGCCGGCGAGCTCGGGGGGGCACTTGTCCAGCGTGGTCTTGACCGCGTCGACGATGAGGTTGAGCGGTTCCTCGATCGCGCGGCGGACTTCGGCCGCGGAGATCACCACGGTCTTCGGCAGGCCGCTGACCAGGTCCCTGCCGCGGATCTCGGCCTGCGGCTCGTCTGCGGCGGGGAATGCGGAGCCCAGCGCCACCTTGATCTCCTCGGCGGTCCGCTCGCCGAGCATGAGCGAGTACTCCTTCTTGGCGAACGTGATGATCGCCTGGTCCATCTCGTCGCCGCCGATCCTGATCGACTGCGAGGTGACGATGCCGCCCAGCGAGATGACCGCGACCTCGGTGGTGCCGCCGCCGATGTCGACCACCATGTTGCCTGTCGGCTCATGGATCGGCAGCCCGGCGCCGATCGCGGCTGCCATCGGCTCTTCGATGATATAGACCCGCCGCGCGCCCGCCTGGTGACCGGCCTCCTTGACCGCGCTCTGCTCCACGCCGGTGATCCCGCTCGGCACGGCCACCACCAGCCTGGGCCTGGCCAGGTGGGTGCGCCGGTGCACCTTCTGGATGAAGTAGCGCAGCATCCGCTCGGTCACGTCAAAGTCGGCTATGACGCCGTCCTTGAGCGGGCGCACCGCCACGATGTTGCCGGGGGTGCGGCCGATCATGCGTTTGGCCTCGACGCCGACCGCGACGATCTGGCCGTTGTTGGTATTGAGCGCGACCACCGACGGCTCGTTCAGGACGATGCCGCGGCCGCGCACGTAGACCAGCGTGTTCGCGGTACCCAGGTCGACCGCCATGTCACGGCCGAGGAACGTCAGCACGTTGCTCATCAGGGCGGAGCCTTCCCAATCCGGGCTTGAGTGTGAGGCTGTCAACGCCGAGCCGCTCCGTGGAGCGGCTCCCGTGTGTTCTACATCGACAACGCCGACGTCGGCTAAACGGGTTCCGTAAGTATCAATCTGGACACATTGCCGCTTACTGGGACGAAAGAGGGTGCTGACAACGACGCTAACCGTTTCCTGGACAACCCTCACCGGAGTTCAGCTTACCTGCGATCTGATGCGCGGCCACCGTGCCGGACCGGCGTGGCGGACCGCAGTTCGGCTGCTGCCCCGGTGCGGCGGTGATGTCAGGAAGCGGCGCCCGGCCTGGCGGAGTCGTAGCGCCGGGCCATCCAGATGCCGGTGAGCCACAGAACCGCGAAGATCGCGCCGAGGACGTACATGGCGGGGACCACGATCCCGGCGGCGATGACAAGGGCCTGCAGCACGGTGCCCGCGCCCAGCACCCAGCCCATGCGCGGGCGTCCCACCAGCCCGCCGAGCACGACCGCGCAGGCGGCCAGTCCGCCGCCGAGGCCGCCGGCCACGCCGGGGCGCAGGTGCTCACCGACGATGGCGACCGGGATCGCGAGCCCGATGACGATCGCCTCCATTATCAGCACCGTGCCGCATAGCTGCCTTACCGGTGTCATGTCAGCGGCCCTCTAGGACAGTTCGGCGGCGGTGAACGGGTGGCGGGCAGGGTGAGCAGGCAGCGGCTCGGCTGGCAGCTCACCGCCGCCGGGCGCCAGCAGCCTGCGGGCGTCGCCCGCGGTGATGACGGACCCGGTGACCAGCACGCCGCCACCGCCCGGACCGCCGACGGCAAGGGCCTCGTCGGCGAGCGCCAGCGCGGCGTCGACCGCGTCGTCAAGCCGGCCGGCCGAAGAAACCCGGTCCTCGCCGAACACCTCGGCGGCCAGTCCGGCGGCCTCGGCGGCGTCCATCGACCGGTCGGAGGAGTTGCGGGTCACCACGATGTCGGTGAGCAGCGGCTCCAGCTCTGCGAGCATGCCGGGCACGTCCTTGTCCCCGCTTGCGGCGAACACGCCGACCAGGCGGGTGAAGGTGAACGCCTCCTGCATGGCGGCCACGCTGGCCGCCATGCCGGCCGGGTTGTGCGCGGCGTCGATGATGATCGCCGGGCTCCGCCTGAGCACCTCCAGCCGTCCCGGCGAGCGGACCTGGCTGAACGCCTCGCGCACCAGGTCCTCGTCGAGCGCCTGCCCGCTGCGCTGATCGTCGCTCACCCCGGCGAACGCCTCGGCCGCGGCAAGCGCGCAGGCCGCGTTTCCCGCCTGGTGCGCGCCGAACAGCGGCAGGTACACGTCAGGGTAGGTGCCGTGCAGGCCGCGCAGCGCCAGCAGCTGTCCCCCGACCGCTTGCTCGCGGCTGAGCACGCCGAACTCCAAGCCCTCCCTGGCCACGGCCGCGCCCACCTGGGCGGCGTGCCGGAGCAGCACCTCGGCGGCGGCCAGGTGCTGCTGGGCGAGCACCGCGACCGCGCCTGGCTTGATGATGCCCGCCTTCTCCGCGGCGATCTCCTCGATGGTGCCGCCGAGCAGCCTGGTGTGGTCGATCGCGACCGGGGTGACGACCGCGACCGCGCCGTCGGCGACGTTGGTGGAGTCGAGCCTGCCGCCCACGCCGACCTCGAGGATCATCACGTCCACCGGCGTGTCGGCGAAGATGGCAAAGGCCATCCCGTTCAGGACTTCGAAGAACGACATCGCGACCGGGTGCCGCTCGTCCACCATCAGGACGTACGGGAGGATCTCCTCGTACGCCGCCACGAACCGCTCCGGGCTGACCGGGGCGCCGTCCACGCAGATCCGCTCCCTGATCGAGACAAGGTGCGGGCTGGTGAACCGGCCGGTGCGCAGGCCGCGGCTGCGCAGCAGCGCGTCGGTCATCCTGGCGGTGGATGTCTTGCCGTTGGTGCCGGTGATATGGATGACAGGGGCGACGCGCTGCGGGTCGCCGAGCAGGCTGACCAGCTCGGCCATCCGGTCCACGGCGAGGTCGACGGAATGCTCCGGCCTGCGGGCCAAGATCTCCCGCTCGACCTCCTGCATATCCATCCTGCCAGCGTACCGGGACGATGATCGTGGCCAGTATTGGCCCTTATCGGGCTGTTGCAGATTCGCGGCGTGTTGGCGTGCGGGCCTGGTCCGGTTTTGACAGGGTCGGGGTATGGCGAAGGGATACCGGCCGGTTGACCGGGATCAGGCGTTTTTGTTCCCTGCTGATATGCGGGAGTGGCTGGCACCGGA
>JAFAPY010000420.1 GCA_019246795.1 Streptosporangiaceae bacterium
ATGCGTAGGTCATCGGTTCGATTCCGATAGGCGGCTCGGTCATATCTGCAGGTCAGAGACACATGTCGTCACGTTCTCCGGGGTTGCGGGCGGTAGCCGTGGAACGGGTGACCCGTTCCACGAACGCGACAACCGCGACATACCACCACGTCGGCTCCCATGGCAGATAGCACGCGAAGCTCTCGTCGCACACGCGACGCTGAGGAGCCCCATAGCCGTACCGGCGGACGCACGGAGATAGCAGAGCGCAGCCGGCGCTGGTGGCAGCCGCGCAAAAGATCCGCCTGATTGGCGCCGGATCGGACCGGTCGGAATGGCGGGCAACGCGATCCTGAAGTGATCATTCTGAGTTCGCTGACCGGCGGGTTTCGTGGGCCGCTGTCAGCGGCAGCATGGTTGCCCGGGGTCGAGTCCCGGCGCCCGGGAAATCCTATTCTTCGATGGCCCCGCCGATGCTGCGCAGATGCCGCCGGAAGGTGTATGACGGGTCAGCGGCCTGCTGGGCCAGGTAGTCATCGAAAGCGGTCTGCTGGCGCAGTGTCTGACCCTCCCCGATCAAGCGGGCCTGATCCCGCTCGGTCTGCCAGATCTGGTGCGCGGTGACCAGCACCTGCGCGGCGCGCTCTGCCGCGACGAACAATACCCCGTCGTCATCGGCGAAGACGATGTCCCCGGCGCTGACCAGGTGCGGCCCGAACCGCGCGGTGACCAGCGCCTCAGGCTCCCGCTCGTCCAGCCGCACCGGTCCGGCCGGGTAGCTGCCGTAGCTGAAGACCGGAAGGCCGATCGCGGCGAGTTCCGGCGTGTCGCGGTGCAGGCCCCACACCACCAGGCCCGCCACTCCCGCGGCCTCGGCTTCCAGTACCGCTAGGTCGCCGACGCAGGCCTCGTCCAGGCGGCCGCCGTTGTCGATGACCAGGACGTCGCCGACCTCGGCCCGGCCGAATGCCTCCAGGAACAGGTCCACACTGCCGTAGTGCCGCACGGGCAGGGCCCGCCCAGCGATCCGCTGCCCGGCCACGACCGCCCGGATCCCCGGATGGGCAGCCCGCAGCGCAACACCACAGCGCAAGCAGGCATCGGCCATCAAAGGCGTAGACAGATCCGCGAACGCCTCCGGCATGGCGACCTCCCAGTCCAGCACCCGGTACCGCGGGCTGCGCGTGCGGGCGGGCGGACCCCATGATCCTACTGCCGCCCGGATAGCGGCTATCTATGCCAGCCGACGGCCAGGAGCCACTCCATGCGATGACCCGATCAGGAAGGCGTGAAGAACTGTCCGCCGTTCTGCTCGCCTGTCGGTTGGCCGGCGCGATCGGTCGCTCCGCGCCAGATCGGGATGATCTGCGCGCATGCGTCTTGGGGGAGATCCGCGCAGTCGGCCCATTCCTTGCGGACAAGCCGCGCATCCTCGGCTACCCGGTAGATGCCGTGCCCGGCGCGGCCGGCTACCGGCTCGGGAGTGATCGCGGTAGCCCGAACCACGGCAGCACGCTGGCCTCGAAGCGGGTCATGGCGCAGATCTGGTCGCCGGTGAGGGTGAGGACGTAGAAGGCGGTCGCGTGGCGGGTGCCGGCCGGGGCGCGCAGGTAGGCGCCGAACGCGGGCTGGCCGTTGGCTCGCGCCGGGACGAGGTCGAACCTGCGGCCCGCGGCGAACAGGCGGGCGCAGTAGCGGGTCACCACGTCTCGGCCCTGGTATCCGAAGGGCACCGGCGGCATCGCGATGAAGACGTCGCCGGTCAGCAGGGCCACCAGCGCGTCGAGGTCGGCGGCCTCCCACGCGCGGGCGAACTTGGCCACGATCGCGTCCTCGGCCGGGGAGCCGGCGGCGGGAGGCGGCTGGTGGCCGGCAGCCGGCTGCTGACGGCTCTGGAGGCTGGCGCGGGCTCGTTTGAGGGCGCTGTTAACCGATTCGACGGTGGTGTCCAGCATGCCGGCCACCTCGCTGGCGCGGAATCCGAGGACATCGCGCAAGATGAGGACGGCGACCTGGCGGGGCGGCAGCACCTGCAGCGCGGTCACGAAGGCCAGGGAGGTTGCTTCGGCCTGCTCGTAGCGGGCTTCCGGCCCGGGCGGCGCACCGGCGGCGCCCTCGAGGAGTGCGTCGGGAAACGGCTGCAGCCAGACGGCCTCGTCGCGCGGGGTCGGCGCCGGCGGATCGAACGTAGACATGTCCCACTGCCTGGCCGGGCGCCGGCTCGCTGCGCGGCGCGCGTTGAGGCACCGGTTGGTGGCGATCTTGTACAGCCAGGTGCGCAGCGAGGCGCGTTCCTCGGTGAACCCGCCGATGCCCTGCCAGGCGGCCAGCATCGTCTCCTGGATGACGTCCTCGGCGTCCTGGAAGGATCCGAGCATCCGGTAGCAGTGCACCTGCAGCTCCCGGCGGTGCGGCTCGGTCAGCTCCCGGAACGCCTCGCCGTCCCCGGCCCGCGCCCCTGAGAGCAGATCGGCTGTCCCCATCCTCCGCACCTTCCTTCCGCATCGCCTGGCACTTCCACCCGGTATATACACCGCCCGGGGGGCGGACTGGGCGGCTCGCGGGCACCCAGTTTCCCGGCGCCGCGGTGTATTCATCACCAAACCGCCCGGACGATCCCAGCGCCGGATCGTGCCGCGGCAGCTGGAACGACCCCGGAGCGAGATGATCCCGATGCATCCCCACCTGATCAGCCAGCTCATCGCCGACCGCCAGGCCGACCTGATAGCCAGCGCCCGGCAGCAGCGCCGGGCCCGGCAGGCCCGCGCCGCCCGCCGGGCCCGGCCCGCCCAGCGCGGCCGCGCCGCGCTCATTCTGGCGGCCCTAGGCCGCCTGGCGTGGCGCGGGTCGTCACCTCGCACCATTCAGACGCCAGCGGCCGGCCCGGGCCAGACCGCGCCAACGCCCTGCGAGCTCGACTTACTCAAA
>JAFAPY010000424.1 GCA_019246795.1 Streptosporangiaceae bacterium
GGGGCTTGCGGCGGGCAAGGTTGATCGCGCGGTCCAGGATCGGCTTGTACTCCACGACCCGGCTGACCTCGATGCCGCACGACGCGGAGACCACCACCTTCGGCTCGGCGTCGTCGATCCGCGTCGCGAGTTCGTGCGCCGCGAAGCCGCCGAACACCACCGAGTGCACCGCGCCGATCCGCGCGCATGCCAGCATCGCGATGGGTGCCTCGGGGATCATCGGCATGTAGATGACCACCCGGTCGCCCTTGTCCACGCCCAGGCCGCGCAGCACCCCGGCGAACCGGGCGACCTCGCTGGTCAGCTCGGCGTAGGTGTACCTCCGCTGGGTGCCCGCCACCGGGCTGTCGTAGATCAGCGCGGCCTGTCCTCCGCGGCCGCTGCGCACATGCCGGTCCAGCGCGTTGAAGCAGGTGTTCAGCATCCCGTCGGGGAACCAGTGGTAGAACGGCGCGTGCGAGGCATCGAGCACCACGGTGGGTGGCTTGTACCAGTCGACTGCCTTCGCCGCCTCACCCCAGAAACCGTCGGGATCGGCCAGGCTCCGGTGGAACTCGTGCGCGTAGCGGCCCATGATGTCACTCCCTTCTTTCCTCAGTGGCAGTACCCGCTACGATCAGGCCCTAGCCAGCGGGAAGAGGGGAAGCACCGCGCGCTTGTAGGCGAATTCGCACAGCTCGGCGCAGGACAGGTACGCGGCCAGGAATGCCACCACCAGGCCCATGTAGCCGCCGACCTCGATTGTCAGGCCGCTGCCGTTGTAGTTGCCCGCCCCGAGCACGAACAGCGTCGCCGCCAGGCCGGCCAGCGCCACGACGACCACGATGTTGGTCCGGAATGAGGCGAGCCAGATCCACACCGTGAAGATGCCGAACGCGTACAGGAACAGCCCGAGGGCGTGCCCCGCGTGCACGGCCGGGATGTCCTTCAGGAAGAACTGGACGATCGCGAACAGCGACAGCCAGAACGCGCCGAACGTGCAGAACAGCACGCCGGTGAACGTGTTCCCGGTGCGGAACTGGATGATCCCGGCGATGAGCTGGGCTATGCCTCCGTACATGAGCGCGACCCCGAAGACGACCGGCGTGATCGCGACCGGCATCAGCTTCGCGTTGATCATGCTGAGCATGAACGTGGTGACCGCGAAGGCCGCCAGGCCCAGCGGCGCCGAGTTCCCCCATCCTTGGAGGGTGGGCTGCCCGGCTGGCGTGACGACCTGGTCTCTGGCCGCCTCGTCGATGACGTTCGGGTCGGTGGTTGCCATGTGATCCTCCCATAAGCTGGTCGTTTACCGGAGAATGAAGCGCCGCCGCAGGACCGGACAGTGCCAAAAGTCCCGGCCGGACCGTGCCGAAAGTAGCTGCATGTCCCAGCGGACCTGCGCATGGTTACCATGCGGGTAAGGCGGCACGGGTGAACCCAGGAGGGGTAGGGCGCAACGGCGATGAAAGTGATTACCGCGATCATCAGGCCAGAGAAGCTCGACGAGCTCATTGCCGTCGTGATCGACAACAGGGGCCACGGGCTTACCGCAAGCGAGGTGCGGGGATTTGGCCGGCAGTTCGGTGAGCCTGTCGGCGGGGCCGAGGACGTGGGCCTGCCCCGGAGCCGCAGGGCGGCACTGCTGCCCAAGGTCCGCCTGGACGTCCTCGTCCGCGACGACGAGGCCGAGGCCATGGTGCAGGCGATCGCGAAGCGCGCCCGCACCGAGACGATCGGCGACGGCAAGATCTGGGTGACCCCGGTGGATAGCGCCATGCGGGTCCGGACCGGCGAGCGGGACGGCAAGGCCGTGTGATCACACGGCAAGACCGTGTGATCACCGGTGCGGGGATGCCGGCTGCCGTCAGGCGAGCCTGCCGCGCATAGAGCCTGCCGCGCATAATGGCGCGCTGAGCTGGCGACGGCCTTGGTTCCGGACTGAGCGGCCGCGCGGCGGCTTGCCCGACGCGCGCGCTCCAGGCAGCACAGCCTCGATTGCGACGCTGGCGGCACCGGGGTCGAGATATCGGGCCGCTGCCGCGGCCGGGCGCATGTCCGGCCCGAGCTGGTAGGCCAGCGGGATGCCGGTCGGGATGTCCAGCTCCGCGATCCGGTCGTCCGGTATCGAGTCGAGGTGCTTGACCAGTGCCCGCAGCGTGTTGCCGTGGGAGATGACGAGCACGCAGCCGCCGGACCGCAGGTCCGGGACGATCGCGTCGTACCAGTACGGCAGCATCCGGGCGGAGACCTGGCTGAGGGATTCAGCGCGGGGCCGGGCCTCGGGCGGCAGGCAGGCATAGCGCGGGTCGCTGAACTGCGAGTGCCAGGCGTCGGGTCCCAGCGGCGGCGGCGCGGCGTGGTAGGACCGGCGCCACGCCATGAACTGGCGCTCGCCGTACTCCTCGAGGACCTCCGCCTTGCTCCTGCCCTGCAGCGCCCCGTAGTGCCGCCCGTTGAGCCGCCACGAGCGGCGCGCCGGGATCCAGTCACGGTCGGCGCCGGCCAGGGCGAGTTCAGCGGTGCGGATGGTCCGCCGCTGCAGCGACGTGTGCGCGAAGGCAGGGAACATGCCGTGACCGGCGAGCAGCGCCCCGGCACGCCTGGCTTCGCCCTCGCCGGCCGTGCTCAGCGCCGGGTTGGCCCAGCCGGTGAACCGCTGTGCGGCGTTCCATTCGCTTTGCCCGTGCCTGAGAAGGACAAGGAGGAAGGCGCCAGGACCTGTCATCGGTACAGGCTGGACGCCGGGCGGCCGGACGGGGTGATCAGCCGCATCCGCGTTGCCTGCAGCCTCTTCGCGAGGACCCGGGAAAGCCGCTGGGTGAGCTCGTATCCGAGCACTGGATCCGCCGCGCAGTACGCCCGGACGGCCGGCGCATCGAACTCCAAAGCCTCGAAAGGACTGAGGGTCACCGCGCCGAACGCCCACCGGAACGGCGGGAACATCCAGGACCAGCCGAGCAGCTCCCCCATGGCCACCGTCTCGATGACCAGCGGGCCTTCCCCGGGCACCTGTACGTCGACAGCGACGTGACCGGACCGGATCAGCCAGAACCGGCCGGCGTTGCCGCCGTCTTCGAAGATGCGGTGACGGACTCCGAAGGTGACGTCCGACGCCGCACCGGCGAGGGTGTCCAGATGCTCGCGCCGCATCCCGTGCAGGAACGGGTGAGCGGCAAGAGCCGAGGTG
Source organism: Streptosporangiaceae bacterium (assembly GCA_019246795.1). Taxonomy (GTDB): domain Bacteria; phylum Actinomycetota; class Actinomycetes; order Streptosporangiales; family Streptosporangiaceae; genus Palsa-504. The sequence goes on from JAFAPY010000424.1 coordinate 3,170, forward strand.
GTGACTTCGATCATGGCGCCTCACCCCCGGTTGGTTCGCGGCCTCCAGCTCAGCCTGGAAGATGCGCCGGGGTTTCGCCAGGGACGAACGTCCCGCGGAACTGGCACGCTGACGCGCACGCGACGTATCGTGACGTCTGGGACTTTTTGGTCGGCGGAGCCGATCAGGCGAGGCGGACAGGCATGTTCGAGAGGTTTACCGACAGGGCACGGCGGGTTGTTGTCCTGGCCCAGGAAGAGGCCAGGATGCTCAATCACAACTACATCGGCACCGAGCACATCCTGCTCGGGCTGATCCACGAGGGCGAGGGCGTGGCGGCCAAGGCGCTG
>JAFAPY010000403.1 GCA_019246795.1 Streptosporangiaceae bacterium
GCGCTCCGGAAAACACTGAGCGGCCGCGCGGCGGCTTGCCCGACGCGCGCGCTCCGGAAAACACTGAGCGGCCGCGCGGCGGCTTGCCCGACGCGCGCGCTCCGGAAACACTGAGCGGCCGGGTGCCGCCAGCTTCACCGCCGGCGCCGGGTCGTAGGCTGGCGCAGAGGAGGGCGATGTGGAACCCCAGATGGACATGCAGCAGCTGTTCGCGGCAGCCCAGCAGATGCAGGAACAGCTCATGAACGCGCAGCAGGCGCTCGCCGACGCCGAAGTGACCGGGACCGCGGGCGGCGGCCTGGTCAAGGCCACCGTCAACGGCCAGGGCGAGCTGCTGGACCTCAGCATCGAGGCGGCCGCGGTGCACCCGGACGACCCGCCGGAGGAGACCGCGCGTACGATCGCAGACCTGGTGCTCGCCGCGGTTCGCGATGCCTGCCGGGCCGCCGAGGACCTGCAGCAGCAGCAGATGGGACCGTTCGCCGCCGCCGTGCAGGGCGGCCTGCCCGGCCTGAACCTGCCTGGCGGGCTGGACCTGTCCGGCCTCGGCATCGGCGCCCCCGCGCCCGGCGGTGAAGCGCCGGCCGGCCAGGATGACGCTGACGACCAGGAGACCTAGGGACCTGACGTGTACGAAGGGGTTATCCAGAACCTCATCGACGAGCTCGGGCGGCTGCCAGGGGTCGGGCCGAAGGGCGCCCAGCGGATCGCCTTCCACCTGCTTGCCGCGGACCAGGCAGATGTCAAGCGCCTCGCGGACGCGCTGATCGAGGTCACCGAGCGGGTGCGGTTCTGCCGGACTTGCGGGAACGTTGCCGAAGCCGAGGAATGCCGGATCTGCCTCGATCCGCGCCGCGACCCGACGGTGATCTGCGTGGTGGAGGAGCCCAAGGACGTCGCGGCCGTGGAGAAGATCCGCGAATTCCGCGGCCGGTATCACGTGCTCGGCGGGGCGATCAGTCCCATCGACGGGGTGGGTCCCGACGAGCTGCGGATCAAGGAGCTGATGACGCGGCTGACCGATGGCACGGTGACGGAGCTGATCCTGGCCACCGACCCTAACCTCGAAGGCGAGGCGACGGCCGCCTATCTCGCCAGGCTGGTCAAGCCGATGGGCTTGCGGGTGACCAGGCCGGCCAGCGGCCTGCCGGTGGGCGGTGACCTGGAGTACGCCGACGAGGTGACGCTGGGGCGCGCGTTCGAAGGGCGGAGGCTCCTTGATGTCTGAACCGGCAGGGCAGGTCGGCGAGTGGCGTCCGCTCGCCGAGCAGATCGCGGGGAACGTCAGGAACTTCATCGACGGCGTGGCCGCGCTGGCTCAAGGCGGCGGCGATGAGACCGTGCCCATGCTGCTGCTGGAGGTATCGCAGATCTTGCTCGCCGGCGCCCAGCTCGGGGCGAGCCGGGACGTGATCCTGCCGGGGAACTGGGAACCCGAGGTTGGCGAAGACCCGGACCTCGACGCGCTGCGCACCGGCCTGGCCGGTCGGCTCGCGGGATGCGACGAGTACGCCGAGGTGTTCGATCCCTACCGGGACACCTCATGCCTGTCGTTCCGGATCTCCGACGACATCGCCGCGGTCACCGCCGATCTCGTCCACGGGCTCAAGCACTACCAGGCCGGGCGGTCGCTCGAAGCTCTGTGGTGGTGGCAGTACTCGTATTTCAATCACTGGGGCACTCATGGCGGCGCGGCGCTGCGCGCGCTGCACGCCGTGGTGGCGCACGCCAGCCTCGATGTCGCCTAGCCCCCCGTGTTTCTTCCCCAGGCCGCCTTAAAGGGCTGACTGGTCCCTAGCGGATAGACTCGGGGCCCGTGGCCCTGGTCGTGCAGAAATACGGTGGATCCTCCGTCGCGGACGCCGACGGGATCAAGCGGGTCGCACAGCGGATCGTTGCCACCCGCAAGGGGGGCGACCAGGTGGTGGTGGTGGTGTCCGCCATGGGGGATTCCACCGATGAGCTCATGGAGCTGGCCAGCCGGGTGAGCCCGCTGCCGCCGGCCCGCGAGCTCGACATGCTGCTGACGGCCGGCGAGCGGATCTCGATGGCCCTGCTGGCGATGGCGATCGCCACCCTCGGCATGGAGGCGCGGTCGTTCACCGGATCGCAGGCAGGCGTGATCACCGACGACGCACACGGGCGGGCGCGCATCATCGACATCAGGCCGAGCCGGATCTCCGGCGCACTGGCCGATGGCGCGATCCCAATCGTGGCCGGCTTCCAGGGCGTGTCGCAGACCACCAAGGACGTCACCACGATGGGCCGCGGCGCCTCGGACACCACCGCGGTCGCGCTCGCCGCCGCACTGGCGGCCGACGCATGCGAGATCTACACCGACGTCGACGGCGTTTTCACCGCCGACCCGCGCATCGTGCGGGCCGCAAGGCAGATCCCGCGGATCAGCTACGAGGAAATGCTGGAGATGGCCGCCTGCGGCGCGAAGGTCCTGATGCTGCGGTGCGTGGAGTACGCGCGCCGGTACGGAGTGCCCGTCCACGTGCGGTCGTCGTTTACCAACTGGGACGGGACCTGGGTGACCGGGCACGCGAACGAGTCGGAGGGGACCGGCATGGAGCAGGCCATCATCTCCGGGGTGGCGCACGACCGCAGCGAAGCCAAGATCACCGTCGTGGGCGTGCCCGACCGGGTGGGCGAGGCGGCGATGATCTTCACCGCCGTCGCCGAGGCCGACATCAACATCGACATGATCGTGCAGAACGTCTCCGCCGTGGCGACCGGGCGAACCGACATCTCGTTCACCCTGCCCCGCAC
>JAFAPY010000209.1 GCA_019246795.1 Streptosporangiaceae bacterium
CGCCCGCAGCTAACCCCGGCCGGCCGCCGCGCCCGCAGCTAACCCCGTCGGCCGCCATGGGCGCCGCGCCGTCGCCCGGTGCTCCGCGGCCGGTGCAGCCTGCCGTGCAGCAGCGTGACCAGCGTGACGATGCGGCGCATGTCCCGCGGCGTCCGGCCGAACGAGAACAGGTTCAGCAGCGGCCGCATCCGCTGCCGCGTAATTGCCTTGGGCGTGCTGAACTCGCGCAGCCCGTCCCGGCCGTGCACGCGCCCGAACCCCGACTCCGCCACGCCGCCGAACGGCAGCGAGGGCACCAGCGCGAACCCGAGCACCGAGTTGATCGAGGTCATCCCGGTGCGCAGCGAGCGCGCCGCCGTCATCGCCGCCGAACGATCCCTGGCGAACACGGCAGACCCGAGCCCGTACCTGCTCCGGTTGGCCAGCGCCACAGCCTGCGCCAGGCTGGCCACCGGCGTGACCGTCACCGTGGGCCCGAAGGTCTCCTCGCTCACCGCCGCGCTGTCCTCCGGCACGTCGGCCAGCACCACCGGCCGGATGTACGGCGGCGTCACCGCGTCTGTGCCCCCGGCAGCGGCGCGCCCGCCTCGGGCCAGCGCGTCCGCCACGTGCTTGGCCACGATTTCCGCCTGTTCCGGCGCGGTCATCGGCCCGTACCTGGCCTGGCTGTCCGATCCCGGGCGCAGGTCGGCGACCCGCTGCGTCAGCTTCTCCAGGAAGCTGTGGTACACGGTGTTGGCCACGTAGACCCGCTCGATGCCGACGCAGGCCTGCCCGGCGTTGGTCATCGCGCCCCACGCCGCGGCGTCCGCGGCCGCGTCCAGGTCGGCGTCCGCGGCCACCAGCATGGCGTCCTTGCCGCCGCATTCGGCGATCACCGGCGTCAGGTTGCCCGCGGCAGCGGTCAGCACCTTGCGGGCGGTGTCCGCGGACCCGGTGAACGAGATCTTGTCCACGCCGCTGCGGACCAGCGCGTCTCCGGTCGCCGCACCGCCGGTGACGGCCTGCAGCACCGGCATCGGCTGCCCGAACACCGCCAGCGCCTCGCGGAACGACCGCGCCAGCCACTCCCCGGTCGCCGGGGTCAGCTCGGACGGCTTGAACACCACGGCGTTGCCCGCCGCGAGCGCGTAGCCGATGGAGCCCACCGGGGTGGACACCGGGTAATTCCACGGCCCGATCACGCCGACCACGCCAAGCGGGTGGTATTCCACGCTGCAGGCCAGGTGAATGGTGATCAGCCCGCTGGGCATCCGGCGCGGCCGCAGCACCCGGCGGGCGTTGCGGGCGGCCCAGTCGATGCGTAGCGCCGCGAGGATGATCTCGAGCTTCGCATCGTCGAGCGGCTTGCCGGTTTCGGCGTGCACCAGCTGCGCAAGCCGTTCCATGTACCTGACCAGGTGCGACTTCCAGGCGAGCAGCCGGATCCGCCGCCCGGACCAGCCGAGGCCTTCCCACCACGCCGCGGCCTCGCGAGCTGCCGCCACGGCCGCGTCCACCTCGCGCCGCCCGCGCTCGGGGAAGACGGCCAGCACCTCGCCCGTCGCCGGGTTGACTGTTTCGAGCATCGCTGACCAGTAAAGCACCGCGAGCGGGCGCGAGACTACGCTGGGGCAGCAAGACAAAGGGGGATCCGGTTGCCGCCACGCCCTTACGTGCTGCTGAGCTGCGCCACCTCAGCAGACGGCTACCTCGACGACGCCAGCCCGCGGCGGCTGGTGCTGTCCGGCCCGGGCGACATCGACCGGGTCGATGAGGCCAGGGCGGCCTGTGACGCGATCCTGGTCGGCGCGGGCACGATCCGCAAGGACGACCCCAGGCTGCTGATCCGCGATCCGCGCCGCCGTGCCCGTCGCGCGGCCCGCGGCGCCGGCGAGCACCCGGCCCGTGTCACGCTGACCGCCACCGGCGACCTTGACCCCGGTGCCCGCTTCTTCGCGCCCGGCGCGCCCCGGCTGGTGTACTGCGCCACGCAAGCCGTCCCGGTGGCCCGGGCGCGGCTCGGGGACGCCGCCGTTGTGGTGGACGCCGGCGCCCCGCTGTCCCTTGACAGCATGCTTTCTGATTTGGCCGAACGAGCGGTGGTGCGTCTGCTCGTCGAGGGAGGGGCTCAGGTGCTGGCGGAATTCCTCGCCTGTGGCCTCGCCGACGAGCTGACCCTGGCGGTGGCGCCGTTTTTCGTCGGCGACCCATCCGCTCCCCGGCTCAACGTCCCGCGCCTGCCGCACGGCCCACAGAGCCCGGCGACGCCCGCTGGGACCGGGGCGCTCAACCCGGACAGCCCCGCCTCCCCGATGACCCTCGCCCAGGTCCTGCGGGTCGAGACCATGGTCGTGCTGCGCTACCTGCTCGGCCCGGGCGGCCCGGATCACAGGTTCCTCCGCTGGGCGATCGAGCTGTCCCGGCTCAGCCCCCCGTCCGATTCCGCCTTCTCGGTCGGCGCGGTCATCGTCAGCGCGGACGGCGACGTGCTGGCCACCGGGTTCTCCCGCGAGCCAGAGGACCACGATCACGCCGAGGAGGTGGCGCTGCGCAAGGCCGACGGCGACCCGCGCCTGCTTCATGCCACCATCTACAGCTCGGTGGAGCCGTGCGGTGCCCGCGCGTCGCGTCCGGTGCCCTGCGCGCAGGCCGTCATCGCGGCCGGCCTGTCCAGGGCCGTGTTCGCCTGGCGCGAGCCGCCCCTGTTCGCCCCCGGCCGCGGTGCCGAGCAGCTCCGCCTGGCGGGCCTGGCCGTCACCGAGGTGCCGGGACTTGCCGGGCGCGCCGCGGCGGTGAACGCCCACCTGCTCCGCGACCGCGCCTGAGCTGCGCTGTACCGGCTTGGCGGAGTCGTTCAGTGCTTTCCGGAGCGCGCGCGTCGGGCAAGCCGCCGCGCGGCCGCTCTGTGCTTTCCGGAGCGCGCGCGTCGGGCAAGCCGCCGCGCGGCCGCTCTGTGCTTTCCGGAGCGCGCGCGTCGGGCAAGCCGCCGCGCGGCCGCTCAGAACAGCGTGTCCTCCGGCACTACGCCGCGCATGGCGTCGTAGTCGAGCGTGACGCAGCGGATGCCGCGGTCTTCGGCCAGCACCCGGGCCTGCGGCCTGATCTGCCGGGCGGCGAAGACGCCGCGCACCGGCGCCAGCAGCGGGTCCCTGTTCAGCAGCTCCAGGTACCTGGTCAGCTGCTCCACGCCGTCGATCTCGCCGCGCCTCTTGATCTCCACCGCGATGCTCACCCCCGCCGCGTCGCGGCACATCAGGTCGACCGGCCCGATCGGGGTCGGGTACTCGCGGCGGACCAGCCGCCAGCCGTCGCCGAGCACGCTGAGGTGCGCCGCCAGCAGTTCCTGCAGGTGTGCCTCGACGCCGTCCTTGACCAGGCCGCGATCGATGCCGAGGTCGACGCTGACGTCGCTGACCACCTCCTCGATGGTGATGGCGAGCGTCTCGCTCGCCTTGTTCGTCACGGTCCACTTGCCGGCCTCCTCGACCAGCCTGCACGGCGGTGACATCCAGTTCAGCGGCTTGTAGGAGCCCCCGTCGGCGTGCACGAGCACCGACCCGTCCGCCTTGACGATGAGCAGGCGCAGCGCGGAGGGAAGACGGGCGGAGAGCCGGCCGGAGTAATCGACGCTGCACCTGGCGATGACGAGCCGCACGCCAGGTAACTCTACTGGGGTCCTGTCTTCGGCTCGCATAGGCTGGGCTGGCGTGAGCCCGCGCAGGATCCGCCGCGAGCGCTCCGGCCCTCCGGCGCCTGTGCCCGGGCCGGAGCGCGTCGAGTCCTGGCCGGACGGGGACTGGGTGGTTCGGCAGGTATCCGGCGCGGGGACGGCGAAGACGTACCGCTGCCCGGGATGCGACCAGGAGATCCCGTCCGGCACCCCGCACGTCGTCGCCTGGCCGGCCGACAGGTTCAGCCTCAGCATCGACGAGCGCAGGCACTGGCACACCGCATGCTGGCAGCACCGGCTGCGCCGGGGGCCGCGCGAGCGCGGCAAGAGGAGAGGTAACCCGTGACCGACATCAGGGCAGCCGCCGTGCTCCATGCTGAGTTCGTTCCCCCTACGATGACGCTACCGACGCACTGGGAGGAATCGTGACCGGCTTCGACCTGTCCGGCAGGAAGGCGTTCGTGACCGGGGCGTCCCGGGGGATCGGCCGGGTGATCGCGGTCGCGCTGGCCGGGGCAGGCGCGGACGTGGCGATCGCGGCGCGCAGCGCCGACGGGCTCGCCGAGACCGCCCGCGAGGTGGCAGCGCTCGGTCGCAAGGCGTTCGTGTTCCCGCTGGACGTGACCAGGCAGCAGGACGTGACCGCCGCGGTGGGCGAGGCGATCAGGCTGCTCGGGCACGTCGACATCGTGATCAACAACGCCGGAGGCTCGAACTTCGCGGTGCCGTTCCTCGACATGCGGATGTCCGGCTGGGAAAAGATCATGCGGCTCAACCTGGACGCGACGATCTACGTCTGCCAGGCAGTCGGACCGCACCTGCGTGAGCGGGGCCGCGGCTCGGTGATCAATGTCGCCTCGGTGGCCGGCCTGGCAGCAGCGCCCGGCCTGCTGCCGTACGGTGCCGCCAAGGCAGGGCTCATCTCGGTCACCAAGACGCTGGCGGTCGAGTGGGCACGGCACGGCGTACGGGTGAACGCGCTGTGCCCGGGCTGGACCGCCACCGACCTGAACCGGAATCTGTGGGACACCCAGGACGGCGGCGAGGCCATCATCGCGGACGTGCCGATGCACCGCTGGGCCCGCGCCGAGGAGATGGCAGGCCCGGCCGTCTTCCTGGCCAGCGACGCCTCCTCCTACATGACCGGCCAGGTCCTGGTGGTAGACGGCGGCCAGCTGGCCGGCGCCTGATCGAGCCGTCCAGGATGCGCCCCGGGGGTCTGTGGCCCACAGCCCCCGTCTATCGGGGGCAAGGGGCCACAGACCTCGATCGGCGCGGAGCCGGCTGTGCGAGCGCCGCCGCGCGGGCGGCGCTGCCGGGCGCGGGCGACCGTCATCCGGCGACCTCGGCGGCGACCAGCGCGCCGAGCTCCCAGCATGCCTCCACGTCGTGCTTGCCGACGGTCCCGGTGACGCACACCGGCGGCCGCACCGGCCGCCACTGCAGGCCGGCGGTGATCGACTCCACCGCTCGCACCGCGCCGCCGGTGTCCGAGCCGCCGTGCACGTACAGCCCGTAGGGCCGTCGCCGGGTCGCCTCCACGCACGGGTAGTAGATGCCGTCGAAGAAGTGCTTGAGCGCGCCGGACATGTACCCGATGTTGGCCGGGGTGCCGAGCAGGTACCCGTCCGCCTCCAGCACGTCGAGAGCCGCCGCGATCAGCGCGGGCCTGACGACTACCTCGACGCCGTCGATTTCGTCGGTGCGCGCCCCGCTGACCGCCGCCTCGAACATCGCCTGCAGCGATGGTGACGGGGTGTGGTGCACCACCAGCAGCTTCGGCATGACCGCTGAGCCTAGCCTGGCGGTCCCGGACCGGCCCGATCACCCCACGCCGGTGCGTCCTCCCCGGTCAGGAGTCCTCGGGTCCTTCTGGCACGAGCCAGAGCACCCCCGACGGGGGCAGGGTGACCGTGGCTGACGCCGGCAGGCCGTGCCACGGCTCGGCGACGGCCTCGACGGCGCCCATGTTGCCGACGCCGCTGCCGCCGTAGACCACTGCGTCGGTGTTGACCACCTCGCGCCACCGGCCGGCACGGGGCAGGCCCACCCGGTAGTCATAGTGCGGTACCGCGGCGAAGTTGGCCAGGCAGGCGAGGACGCCCGGCTCCCCGGCCTCCCTTGGCGTCCGGGCCGCGCTTGGCTCGCCGGCCGCCCTTGGCTCGCCGGCGGAAAAGCGCAGGAACGACAGCACGTTGCCCATGGCGTCGTTGGCGTCGATCCAGCTGAAGCCGTCCGGCACGGTGTCCAGTTCCCACAGCGCCGGAGTCTTCCGGTAGATCGCGTTCAGGTCCCGGGACAGCCGCTGCACCCCGCGGTGCACGCCGGACTCCAGCGCCCGCCAGTCAAGCCCGTTGTCGGCCGACCACTCACTGACCTGGCCGAACTCCCCCCCCATGAACAACAGCTGCTTGCCGGGGTGCGCCCACATGTAGGCAAGCAGGGCGCGCAGCCCGGCGAACCGGCGCCATAGGTCGCCGGGCATCTTGCCGATCAGCGACCCCTTCCCGTGCACCACCTCGTCGTGCGACAGCGGCAGGACGAAATTCTCCGAGTACGCGTACATCATGGAGAACGTCAGCTCGTTGTGGTGGTACTGGCGGTAGATGGGGTCCAGGCTCAGGTACCCGAGCGTGTCATGCATCCAGCCCATGTTCCACTTGAAGCCGAAGCCGAGCCCGCCTAGGTACACCGGCCTGGTCACCCCCGGCCAGGCGGTTGATTCCTCGGCGACCATGGTGATGCCGGGAACGCGCTTGTAGGCGGTGGCGTTGACCTCCTGCAGGAACGAGATGGCGTCTAGGTTCTCCCGCCCGCCGTAGATGTTCGGCGTCCATTCGCCTTCCTTGCGCGAATAGTCCAGGTAGAGCATGGAGGCGACCGCATCCACCCGCAGCCCGTCGATGTGGAATTCCTCCAGCCAGTAGACCGCGTTGGCGACGAGGAAATTGCGCACTTCGGGCCGCCCGTAGTTGAAGATCAGCGTGCCCCAGTCCGGGTGCGAACCGCGCCGCGGGTCGGCGTGTTCGTACAGCGCGGTGCCGTCGAACTTCGCCAGCGCCCAGTCGTCCCTGGGGAAGTGCGCGGGTACCCAGTCGGCCAGCACGCCGATTCCGGCCTGGTGCAGCGCGTCGACCAGGTAGCGGAAGTCGTCCGGGCTGCCGAACCGGGAGGTGGGGGCGTAATACGAGGTGACCTGGTATCCCCATGACCCGCCGAACGGGTGTTCCGCGACCGGCAGGAACTCCACGTGCGTGAAGCCGAGGTCGGCGACGTAGTCGACCAGCTCGGCGGCCAGCTGCCGGTAGGAGAGCCCCGGGCGCCAGGAGCCCAGGTGCACCTCGTAGATGCTCATCGGTTGGCGCTCCGGCTGCCGCCGTGCGCGTTCGGCACACCAGCGCGCGTCGCCCCAGGTGTACCGGGACGTGTACACCACCGACGCGGTGTCGGGCGGCCGCTCGGCCGCGGCAGCCAGCGGGTCGGCCTTCTCCCGCCACACCCCGTCCCTGCCGCAGACTGCGTACTTGTACCTGGTGCCGTCGCCCACCCCCGGGACGAACAGCTCCCACACCCCCGAGCCGCCGAGCGAGCGCATCGGGTGGGCCCGGCCGTCCCAGTAGTTGAAATCGCCGGTGACCCGGACGCCGCGCGCGTTCGGCGCCCACACCGCAAACGACGTTCCCGTGGTCTGGCCGACCTCGCGGACGTGCGCGCCGAGCACCCGCCACAGCTCCTCGTGCCTTCCCTCGCCGATCAGGTACAGGTCGAACTCGCCGAGCCTCGGCAGGAAGCGGTACGGGTCGTCGGCCAGCGTCTCGCCCTCGTGCGCGCTGGAGTAAGACGTGGCGAGCCGATAGTCCGGCAACTTCTCGTCACTGAGGGTGACCGCGAACACGTCCTCATGCACGTGACTCATCGGCAGCCTGCGGCCGTCGTCAAGCACCAGCGTGACCGACCTGGCCAGCGGGCGCAGCGCCCTGACCGTGACCCCGTCCGGCCCGGGATGCGCGCCGAGGATCGAGTGCGGATCATGATGCTGCCCGGCGGCCAGCCGCTCGATCTCGCCCAGGCTTACTCCATCTGCCATGAAAACCCCAATGATGTCAGAACGGCCTGATGGTTCCCGCTAAAGCTCAGCCAGCGAGTCCAGCGGGATCTGCACCCAGGCCGGGCGGTTCCTCGCCTCGTAGATAACCTCATAGACCGCCTTGTCCAGCAGCAGGGCACGCAGCAGCACCGAATTAGTCGCGGGATCCTGGCCGCCTGCCGCGGCGTAGCCCGCGCAGAAGGCGTCGCTGTTGCGGCGGGCCCAGTCGCTGGCGGCCGGGACCAGCTTGTCGGCGTCCGGGTGCGTGACCAGCTGGTGCCTGGCCGCGTAGTCGAACGAGCGGAGCATGCCGGCGACGTCGCGCAGCGGCGAGGACCGGGCGCGGCGCTGGGCCAGCGGGCTGGCCGGCTCGCCCTCGAAGTCGAGAACGACCCAGCCCGTCTGGGTCCGCATCACTTGCCCCAGGTGATAGTCGCCGTGCACCCGCTGCGCCGGGACCGGCTCGATCAGCTTGGCCAGGCTGGAGTAGGCGGCGCCGATCTTGTCCGCGTGCAGGCTCAGCTCGGGCACGGCGGCAACCGCCATGTCGAGCCGCCGGTACAGCTGCTCGGCCAACTCGCGGATGGCGTCGCTGTCCAGCTCGCTGACGCCGAACGCCTGCGCCAGGTCCGCGTGGACCTGCGCGGTGGCCACGCCGAGCCGCTCGGCCTCCCCGGCGAAGTCGCCGCCGGCCTCGGCCGCCCGGCCGCCGGGCGTGGCGTACAGGTCCCGCACGCTGGTCGCGGCCAGCGACCAGCCGTCGGCGGCCGCGCGCAGGTAGCGGGACAAGATGGCGAGCACCGTCGCCGCGCCCTCCATCCTGGTCTCGACCCAGCCGTAAGGCTCGGCTATGTGCGAGGATCCCAGCGCGGCCAGTGCCAAGCCGACCTCCAGGTCGGGGTTGGGGCCGGGCGTCACCCTGCGGAACACCTTCAAGATGGCGGCCTCGCCGAATACCAGGCTGGTGTTGGACTGCTCGCCGGTGAGCACCAGGCTGTCAAGGCCGCCCTCTGTTGCCTGCATCTCGGCCCCGCTGACCTGGCGAAACCGCAGCGTGGCCACCGTCCGGTCGGCCAGGATCGCATCGAGCAGCGACCGGGTCAGCGCCGAGTCGTGCAGCCCGTCATACATCTCCATGCCGTCGTGCGCGCCGATCCTGGCGTGCCGCAGCGTGTCGGGCAGCCAGGCGCGCAGGCCGACGAACAGCTGGTAGCAGTCGGAGGTCGCGCCGTGCGAGACGGTGACGATCAGGTGCCGCAGGCCCGGGTCACCGGGAACGATCTCGGTATCGGCCACGACCGCGAGGTCATGGACCGTCCGCCCCTTCCCCGCGAACCATCGCTGCTCGACCAGCCACGTCGCCAGCAGGTCTTCGAACGTCATGAGGCTCGCCTACCCCCCTGCGGGCTTCCCAGTCGTGCCTGCCGGTCCCCGGCGGCCCTGTCCCCGACGATGGGGAAGCTCCCCGTGTCGTCGCGGGGGGCCGGCAGCTGGAACCAGTAAAACCCGTGGCCGGGCAGTGTCAGCAGGTAGTTGAGCTCTCCGATCCTCGGGAACGTGACCCCGCCCATGCACTCCACCGGGGTGACGCCCATAAACCGGCGCAGGTCCAGCTCGACGGGCTGCGGGAACCTGGACAGGTTATTGACGCACAAGATGCGATCCGAACCGTCGGTGGCCGGGTCCTCCGCGACCGGCACCCGCACGAATGCGAGCACGCTCGGGTTGGACGACGTCAGCTCCTCGTACCTGCCGAGCCCGAACACCGGGTGCCGCTTGCGGATCTCGATCATCCGCCGGACCCACTGCAGGAACGAGGCGGGGTTGCGCTGCTGCGCCTCGACGTTGAGCGCCTGGTAGCCGTACAGCGGGTCCATGATCGGAGGCAGGTACAGCCGCTGCGGGTCGCACCGGGAAAAGCCGCCGTTGCGGTCCGGCGTCCACTGCATGGGCGTGCGCACGCCGTCCCGGTCGCCGAGCCAGATGTTGTCCCCCATGCCGATCTCGTCGCCGTAGTACAGCACCGGCGAGCCGGGCAGCGACAGCAGCAGCGCGGTGAACAGCTCGAGCTGGTTCCTGTCGCTCTCCAGCAGCGGGGCCAGCCGCCGCCTGATCCCGATGTTCGCCTTCATCCGGGGGTCTTTGGCGTACTCGGCGTACATGTAGTCGCGCTCTTCGTCGGTGACCATCTCCAGCGTCAGCTCGTCGTGGTTGCGCAGGAAGATGCCCCACTGGCATTTCGCCGGAACAGCGGGGGTCTGGGCCAGGATCTCCGAGATCGGGTAGCGCTGCTCCCTGCGCACCGCCATGAAGATGCGCGGCATCAGCGGGAAGTGAAACGCCATGTGGCACACGTCCCCGCCGGCCGCCGCGTCGCCGAAGTACTCGATGACGTCGGCCGGCCACTGGTTGGCCTCGGCGAGCAGCACCGTGTCCGGGTACAGCCTGTCGACCTCGGTCCTGATCCGCTTGAGGTACTCGTGGGTCTCCTTGAGATTCTCGCAGTTGGTGCCCTCCCGCTCGTACAGGTACGGCACCGCGTCCAGCCGGAACCCGTCGATGCCGAGGTCGAGCCAGAACCGCAGCACCTCGACCATCGCCTCCTGCACCCTCGGGTTCTCATAGTTCAGGTCCGGCTGGTGGGAGAAGAACCGGTGCCAGTAGTACTGGCCGCGCACCGGGTCGAAGGTCCAGTTGGACGTCTCAGTGTCCACGAAGATGACGCGGGCTCCCGAGTACCTGTCGTCGGTATCGGACCACACGTAGAAGTCGCCGAACGGGCCGTCCGGATCGGTGCGGGAAGCCTGGAACCAGGGATGCTGGTCACTGGTGTGGTTCATCACCAGATCCGCGATCACCCGGATCCCGCGCTTGTGCGCCTCGTCGACAAGCGCCACGAAATCGCCGATGTTGCCGTACTCCGGCAGGACCGACATGTAATCGGAGATGTCGTATCCGCCGTCGCGCAGCGGCGAGGCGTAGATCGGCAGCAGCCAGATGCAGTCGATGCCGAGCCAACGCAGGTAGTCCATCCGGGTGATCAGCCCGCGCAGGTCTCCGGAGCCGTCATCGTCGGCGTCGGCAAAGCCGCGCACCAGCACCTCATAGAACACCGCGCGCCTGTACCACTCCGGGTCGCGCGGCCCGGTGAAGGACGTTATCGCCTCGTGGGGCTCTGACACTTCGGCATCTCCTGGGTCGTACCTGGTCCCCCCCGGGCACTTCAGCCGGGCGTGACCGCGAAGATGTGGGCCGGCCGCACGGCCGGATCGAGGCGGACGTAGTTGGCGGGTCCCCAACGCCAGGAGTCGCCGGTCAGCTCGTCCGTCACGGTGAACTCCCCGTCCACGCCGAGGGCGGCCATGTCCAGCCAGACCGTCGCCTCCCTGGTCTGGTGCGGGTTCAAGTTGACGACGACCAGCACCGTGTCGCCCCGGGCGCCGGCCGAGGTCCTCTTGGAAAAGCACATCAGGTCCGGTTGATCGGGATAGTGGAACCGCAGGTTGCGCAGCCAGTGCAGCGCCGGGTGCGCTCTCCTGATCCGGTTCAGGCCGGTGATGAAGTCAGCGATGCTGGCGCCTTCTCGTGCGGCCGCCGCCCAGTCCCGCGGCTTGTACTGGTACTTCTCCGAATCCATGTACTCCTCGCTGCCGGGCCTCAGCGGGATGTTCTCGCACAGCTCATATCCAGAGTAGATACCCCACGTGGGGGAGAGCATCGACGCCAGCACTGCCCGGACCTTGAACGCGGGCGGTCCGCCGTGCTGCAGGTACTCGGTCAGGATGTCCGGGGTGTTGGCGAAGAAGTTGGGCCGCATGTAGGCGGCCGCAGGACCAGCCAGCTCGCGCATGTAGCCGGTCAGCTCCCTGACGGTGTTCCGCCAGGTGAAGTACGTGTAGGACTGGTCGAAGCCGATCTTGGCCAATGTGTGCATAATCGCCGGCCGGGTGAAGGCCTCGGCGAGGAAGATGGCGCCGGGGTCGCTGGCGCGGATCTCGGCGAGCAGCCTCTCCCAGAACCGCAGCGGCTTGGTGTGCGGGTTGTCCACGCGGAAGATCCGCACCCCGTGGCTCATCCACAGCCGCACGATCCGCAGCACCTCGGCGTAGATCCCCTCCGGGTCGTTGTCGAAGTTCACCGGGTAGATGTCCTGGTATTTCTTCGGCGGGTTCTCTGCGTAGGCGATGGAGCCGTCCGCCCTGGTGGTGAACCACTCCGGGTGCTCCTTCACCCAGGGGTGGTCCGGCGAGGTCTGCAGCGCCAGGTCGAGCGCGACCTCCAGGCCGAGCTCCCGGGCGCGGCTGACGAACGCGTCGAAGTCCGCCATCGTGCCCAGGTCGGGGTGGATGGCATCGTGGCCGCCGTCCGGGGACCCGATCGCCCACGGCGAGCCGGGATCGCCGTCCCGCGGGGACAGCGTGTTGTTCCTGCCCTTGCGGAACGTGGTCCCGATCGGGTGGATCGGCGGCAGGTACGCCACGTCGAAGCCCATCGCGGCGATCGCGTCCAGCCGCCTGGCCGCCGTGCGCAGCGTGCCGGAGGTCGGCGGCCTGTGGCCCATCGGGTCGACGTGCGCGCCCTCCGAGCGCGGGAAGAACTCATACCACGACCCGTACAGCGCCCGCTCCCGGTCCACCTGAATGGGCAGCGATTCGGACCGGGTCACGAGCTCGCGCACCGGCCAGCTGGCCAGGATGGCGGCGATGTCGGGATCCTCAGCCGCCCTGAGCCTGTCCCACGGCGGCACGCCCCGGTCGCGCAGCCGGGCGGCCAGTGCGCGCAGCGCGGTTCGGGC
>JAFAPY010000059.1 GCA_019246795.1 Streptosporangiaceae bacterium
CAGGCTTCGCCACCTGGACGGCGGCGCTGGTCACCCTGGTCTACGGCCTGATCAGGGCCGGAGACGACGGGTGGTCCGATACCTGGGTCATCGCCTGCCTGGCCGCCGCCGCCGTGCTGCTCGCCGCCTTCGTCGCCGTGGAGGCCCGCGCGGCGCACCCGATGTTCGACCTGGCGCTGCTGCGCATCCCGACGTTCTCCGGCGGCGCGATCGCCGCGTTCGCGATGAACGGCTCGCTGTACGCCATGCTGCTGTACCTGGTCATCTACCTGCAGGACATCCTGGGCTACTCCGCGCTCGGCGCCGGGCTGCGGCTGGCCATCATCAGCGGTGCCACGCTGGTCACCGCGACGGCCGCCGGGCGGGCCAGCGAGCACGTGCCGGTCCGGTGGCTCATCGGACCGGGACTGATCCTGGTCGGCGCGGGCCTGTTCCTCATGGGCGGGCTGACCGCGGCCAGTGCCTGGACGCACCTCGTTCCCGGCTTCATCGTGGCCGGGCTGGGCGCCGGGTTGGTCAACCCGCCGCTGGCCTCCACCGCGATCGGCGTGGTCCCGCCGCACCGGGCCGGGATGGGATCCGGGATCAACAGCACCTTCCGCCAGATCGGCATCGCCACCGGGATCGCCGCGCTTGGTTCGGTGTTCACGGCGGCGATACAGCGGAACCTGGAACACGCGGGCCCGCTGGGCATCTCCGCGCCGCGGCTGGTCGCCGCGGTCAAGCAGGGCCAGCCCGGCCGGCTGCTGGCCAGCCTGCCGCCGGCCGAGCGCGGGCATGTGGCCGCTGCGCTGCGGTCGGCCTTTACGGCCGGGCTCGATGACCTGCTGGTCATCACCGGGATCCTGGCGCTGGCCGGGGCGGTCTGCGCGCTGCTGCTGATCCGCAGCAAGGACTTCGTGGCCAGGGGCGAGCCCGGGCCGCAGCCATCGGCTGGCGAGCAGGCGGGCACCGAAGCAGGCAGCGAGGTTCGTTCGGGATAATCCCGGGATAAGCGGGCGGCCCAGGGGGCGCGGGCGGTGGCGCGCTCGGCCTGTGCGCGCAGGGCCTGCACGGCGCGGGCCGGGTCGTCGGACCCGTAGACCGCCGAGCCGGCCACGAACACGTCCGCGCCTGCGTCCGCGCAGCGCTCGATGGTCTCCTCGTCCACCCCGCCGTCGACCTGCAGCCACACCGCAGCGCCATGCCGCCCGACCAGCGAGCGGGCGCGGCGGAGCTTGGGCAGCACGATGTCGAGGAAGTGCTGGCCGCCGAAGCCGGGCTCCACCGTCATGAGCAGCAGCATGTCCAGCTCGGGCAGCAGGTCCTCGTACGGCTCCACCGGCGTGCCCGGGTTCACCGCGAGCCCTGCGCGGGCGCCAGCGGCCCGGATGGCGCGCAGCGTCCGGACCGGGGCGCGGGCCGCCTCGGCGTGGATGGTGACGTTGCGCGCGCCTGCCTCGGCGTACCCCGGTGCCCACCGGTCGGGCTCTTCGATCATCAGATGGCAGTCCAGCGGCAGCGTGGCGTGCTTGAGCAGCGCCTCGACGACCGGCAGGCCCAGGGTGAGGTTCGGCACGAAGTGGTTGTCCATGACGTCCACGTGCAGCCAGTCGGCGACGCCGGCGACCGCGGCCTCCTCATCGGCCAGCCGCGCGAAGTCGGCGGACAGGATGCTCGGCGAGATCTGAACGGACATGACGTGTCCGAGTCTAGAGCGCACTCGCCGGGCGCCGGGCGCGGGGAAGGTCAGCGATCGCCGTCCCCGTCGTCGGTGACGGAAGTCCGCGCGCCCGGGACTCCCGGGGAGGGGCTATGTTGCGCCAACCATCCCCTCAGAGGGGGGTCATTGCGCCAACCATCCCCATCGTGCCCGCCGTGGCCCGCATGGAATACGGGACGGAATGCGGAAAAGCACGGAAATGTCGCCGTGAGCCGGTATCGTTCGATACTGGGTTCGATATACCACGTGACCTGGAGGCTGCCTGTGCAGGCGGAACCGCCCAGCGCCCTGCTCGACCGGGTGCGCAAGCTGCTGGCGAAGGCCGAGGCCGAGGGGGTTACCCCGCCGGAGGCCGAGGCGCTGACGGCGAAGGCCGCCGAGCTCATGGCCCGGTACGGCATCGACCGGGCCCGGCTGGCCGCGGCGCGGCCGGATACAGACCGGCCGGACAGCCGGATCATCGACATCGACAACCCGTGGGCGCAGGTCCGGGCGCACCTGCTCGCCGGGCTGGCCGGCGCCATGCGGTGCCAGTGCGTGCTGCTGCACGCATCGCGGCCCGGGGCGCGCATCCACGTCTTCGGCTACACCTCTGACCTGGAGCGAGCCGATATCTTGTACACCTCGCTGCTGCTGCAGATGGCCCGCGGCCTGGCCGGGTGCGCCGTCCCGGCGGCGGTGCGCAGCCCGCGGGCATGGCGGCGAAGCTGGCTGCTCGGCTTCGTCACCGCCGTCGTCGCCAGGGTGCGTGCCGCCGAGGACCGCGCCGCCGCCAGCGCCGAGGCCGATCCGGACTCGGGGCCGGGGACCGCGCTGGTACTGGCCGACCGGGCCGTCGTGATCAAGCGCCAGGTCGAGCGGGCGTACCCCATCATGAGGAAGACCCGCATCACCTACAGCGGCAACGGCTACCGGGCCGGTTACGCCCAGGGCGAGCGGGCCGACATCGGCAGCGCCCGGCTCGGGCCGGCAGCTAGGGCGCTTCGCGCCTGAGCAGCGCCAGGAAGATCGCGTCGGTGCCGTGGCGGTGCGGCCAGAACTGGGCGAACCTGGGGTCCGGGCTGCGCAGCGCCGGCACCTCGGACAGGACGGCGGGGGCGTCCATGATGGTGACGTCATCCCGGCTGCCCGCCACGGCCGTGACGACCTGCCGGGTCTCGGCCAGGTGCGGGGAGCAGGTGACGTAGGCCGCCACTCCGCCTGGGCGGGCCGCGTCGATCGCCGCGTTGAGCAGCCCGCGCTGCAGCCCGGCGAGCCGGGCAACGTCCGCGGGTGTCTTGCGCCACCTGGCCTCCGGCCGCCGCCGCAGCGA
Organism: Streptosporangiaceae bacterium; assembly: GCA_019246795.1. Lineage (GTDB taxonomy): Bacteria > Actinomycetota > Actinomycetes > Streptosporangiales > Streptosporangiaceae > Palsa-504. Next base: position 3,015 of record JAFAPY010000059.1, read on the forward strand.
TCCCAGGCCGGAGCAGGGGACGTCGGCCAGCACCCGGTCGAACACGCCGACGCGCCACGCGGGGCGCAGCCCGTCGGCCGCGACCACGGCAGCCCGGGCGGCACCGGAGCCTGACCCGGAACCTCCACCGGGGCCTGACCCGGAACCTCCGCCGGAGCCTGACCCGGAACCTCCACCGGGGCCTGGCCCGGCGTTGGGGCCGGCCCCGGAGCCGTCGCGGCGCAGCGCCTGGAGCACCTTCCTGGCGCGGTGCGGGCGGACATCCGAGGCGACCAGGCGGGCACCATGCGCAGCGGCCAGCCCGCTCAGCAGCCTGGCCTTGCCGCCAGGTCCCGCGCACAGGTCCAGCCAGCTGCGCTCCTGCCCCGGCGAGCCGCCCGGGCCGGCGAGCTCGGCGCGGCTCAGCGCGAGCGCGGCGAGCTGGCTGGCCTCGTCCTGGACCGCTGCCCGGCGCGAGGCCACCAGCGGCGCCGGGTCGCCGCCCTCCAGCCGGAAACCGAACGGCGACCACCGGGTGGGCGCCAGCCGTTCCCCGGCGCCGGGCGGCCCCGGGTACGGGCTGGTGACCGCGAGCACCACGTCCGGGCGGGCATTGCCTGCTGCCAGGGCATCGGCGAGCTCGGCGGCGGCATCCCCGAGCGCGTCCCGGAACGCGTCCACGATCCAGCGCGGGTAGCCGTAGCGGATGGCAAGGTAGCCTGACGGGTCCCGGTCCGGGCCGGGGGCGACGACCGAGGCCCATGCCTGCAGGTCACGGGTGGCGACCCGGCGCAGCACGGCGTTGACGAAGCCGGCGGCCCGGGAACCGCACACGTCCTTGGCCAGGTCGACAGAGGTCGCCACGGCGGCGTGGCTGCCGACCCTGGTGGCGAGCAGCTGGTGCGCGCCGAGCCTGAGGATGTCGCGCACGGGCGGGTCCAGCTGGTCCCGGTCGCTGCACGCGGCCAGGATTGCGTCGTAGGTGCCCAGGCCGCGCAGCGTGCCGTAGGCCAGTTCGGTGGCGAAGGCCGCGTCCCGGCCGGCCAGGCCGCGACGGGCGAGCAGCGCGGGCAGCAGCAGGTTGGCGTAGGCGTCGCGCTCCGCGACCGCACGCAGCACGTCATAGGCGGCGCGACGGGCCGGATCGGCCTTCGGCTGGCGGCGTTGCCCGGCCATGTCAGCCGAACCGGACCGGGCCGCCGGCGCGCAGGCCGCGGGCCCAGTCGGCGGCGGCCATGCGGCGCTTGCCTTCGGCCTGCACTTCCCCCAGGCGCACCGGGCGGGAGCCGGTACCGACGAACACCTCGCGCCGCCCGGCCAGCACCTCGCCAGGGCCAAGGGACCGCAAGGCCGGCGCGTCTTCGGGACCGGCCAGCGATACCGGGCCGAGCTTGAGCCGGGCACCGTCCAGCTCGGTCCACGCCCCCGGCTGCGGGGTGCAGGCGCGGACCAGCCGGTCGACCGCGTGCCCGGGCAGCTTCCAGTCCACCCGTGCGTCGTCGGGGGTGATCTTCGGCGCGAAGCTCACCCCCTCGGCCGGCTGGGGCAGGGCCTGCAGCGTGCCCGCCTCGATCCCGTCAACGGTGCCGGCAAGCAGTCCGGCGCCCGAGCGGGCCAGCCGGTCCAGCAGCGCGCCCGTGGTGTCATCGGGGCGCACCGGCTCGGTCAGCACCCCGTATACCGGGCCGGCGTCCAGCTCGGCGACGACCCGGAACGTGGTCGCGCCGGTCACGTCGTCGCCGTGCAGGATGGCATGCTGCACCGGCGCGGCGCCGCGCCAGGCGGGCAGCACCGAGAAGTGCAGGTTGACCCAGCCGTGCCGCGGAATGTCCAGCGCGGCCTGCGGGATCAGCGCGCCATAGGCCACCATCGGGCAGCAGTCCGGCGCGATCTGCCGCAGCCGGTCCAGGAACTGCGGATCCCGGGGCCGGGCCGGCCTGAGCAGCTCAAGTCCCGCTGCTGCGGCGCGCCGGGCCACCGGGCTCGGGCCGAGCCTGCGGCCGCGGCCGGCCGGCGCGTCCGGGCGGGTGAGCACCGCTGCCACCTCATGCCGGGAGGCAAGCAGCGCGTCAAGCGCCGGCACCGCGGTGTGCGGGGTCCCCGCGAACACGACCCGCATCGGCTTACAGCGCCAGTCCCCTGGTCTGGTGCGGCGACACCTTCACCCGCGGGACCGGATCGCCCCACCAGTCCGACTCGCGGATGGCCTTCATCGCCTGCTTGCGCTGCGCCGGGTCCATCCTGTCGATGAACAAGATGCCGTCCAGGTGGTCGGTCTCGTGCTGGATGCAGCGGGCGAGCAGTTCGGTGCCCTCGATCGTCACCGGCTCCCCGTACATAGTGAATCCCTTGGCGATCACGCCGTGGGCCCGCGGGACCGGGTAGGTTATCCCGGGGAACGACAGGCAGCCCTCGTCGTCTTCGTCGGTCTGCTCGGAGAGGTCCAGCGAGGGATTGACCAGGTGCCCGGGCTCGCCGTCGTCGACCCGGTAGGTGAACACCCGCAGGCCGACGCCGATCTGCGGCGCGGCGAGGCCGAGGCCGGGGGCATCGAGCATGGTGTCGGCCAGGTCCTTGACCAGCCGGCGCAGCTCGGCGTCGAAGTCGCGCACCGGCTCGGCCGGGGTGCGCAGCACCGGGTCACCGAAAAGACGGATGGGCTTGACGCTCATGGGTTGGAGTCTAGCCGTCACACGATCTCGGCCGGGTCGAGCTGCACCCTGACCGGGCCGCTGTCCTTGCGCGCGCTGCGCAGCGCCTGCGCGGCGTGCAGCGCGCGGGCCAGCGCCAGCCCGCTGCGGCGGGGGACGCGGATCAGCGCGCGGGCGGCGGGATCGTGTCCCGGGCGATCATCGGCTGCCGGCACCGGCCCGAGCACCTCGGCGTCGGCGGGGAGCTCGGCCAGGCTGAGGAAGTCCGCGACCGCTGGGGGGGCGCCGGTGACGGCGGCCATCCGCACCGCCGGGGGAAAGCCCAGCCCGGTCCGCTCCGCCACCTCTCGTTCGGAAAATCCGGCCGGATCCCAGCGGACCAGCGCCTGGACCGCGGGAAGCGCCGCATCGGCGAGCACCACGACGGGCGCGGCGGCCCGGACCAGCGCGGCGGCGTTCAGCCACCGGCGCAGCGCTTCCTCCGCGGCGCGCAGGCTGGGCCGGGCGAGCATCGCCCAGCCGTCAAGGAGCAGGGCGGCTGCGTAGCCGCCGACCGCGGCCGGCTCGGCGCCCGGGGTGGCGACGACGAGCGCGGGCTCGGACGGCACGGCGGCAAGCACCTGCTGGCCGCCGGAGGTGCGCACCGGGACCCCCGGGAACGCCCGGCCGAATTCCTCGGCGGTGCGCGCCGTGCCGGTGACCAGCGCGCGCACCCCGTCACCGCCGCAGCGCGGGCATGCCCAGCCCGCCGCCAGCGCCCCGCACCACCGGCAGTCCGGCAGCTGGCGGGATCCGCTGACTTGCAGCGGCCCGCCGCAGGCCTGGCACCGGGCCTGGGCGCGGCAGCGGGTACAGGCGATCGCGGCCAGGTAGCCGCGCCTGGGCACCTGCACCAGAACCGGGCCGCGGGCGAGAGCGGCCCGCGCGCTGCGCAGTGCCAGGCTGGGCAGCCGGGCGGTCAGTGCCGCCTCGTCCCTGGCCAGCTCGGTGTCGTCGCCGATGCCGGTCACCCGGGGCGCCGCGCGGCGCACCGCGCCGGGGGCGCCGGCCACCGGGCGGGCCCATCCGGACGCGACCAGGTGGGTCAGCTCGGCGCTGTGGGCGAAACCGCCGATCAGCGCCGCGGCGCCGGCGCGGTGCGCGCGCAAGGCCAGGACCTCGCGCGCGTTCGGGTAGGGGGCGCGCGGCTCGGCGTGCAGGTCGTCGCCGTCGTCCCAGACCACGACCAGGCCGAGGTCGCTGACCGGGGCGAACATCGCCGCCCTGGTCCCGGCGACCACCTGGACCGCGCCGCGGCGCGCGGCAAGCCAGCGGCGGTAGCGTTCGGCGGGCCCCAGGTCAGCGGACAGCACCGCGTAGCCGGCCTCCGTAGTGGCGAGCGCCTGGTCGACCCGGGCCAGGTCACGGGCATCGGGGACCACGATCACCACGCCGCGGCCGCCGGCGGCCGTGGTGGCGGCGGCGGCGGCGATCTCGTCCGGCCAGTGCGGGCCGGGCAGCGCTGACCATGCGGCCCTGGCGGGGCGGCCGCCGCCCAGAGCGTCGAGGAAGGAGGCGCCGGCCGGGTAGCGGCTCCAGCTGCCCGGTTCCGGGCGCGGCGGGGCGGGAGCCGGGGCGGCAGGGGGTTCCCGTTCCGCGGCGGCGTGCCGCGGCGGGATCGCCAGCCGCAGCACGTCGGCGAGCGTGCCCGCGTATCTTTCCGCGACCTCACGGGCCAGGCGGAAGATCTCCGGGGTGAGCACGGGCTCGGGCGAGACGACGCGCTCGAGGTAGGACAGCTTGCCCGCGTGGCCGCTGGTCTCGGCGCGTTCCAGCAGGTAGCCGTCGACCAGCTGCCCGGAGAACCTGACCCGGACCCGGCAGCCGGGCACGGCGTCGCAGTCGGAGCGGGCGGCCACCAGGTAGTCGAACGGGCGGTCGAGGTGGGCGAGCGGGATGTCGACCGCCACCCGCGCCACCGGCAGGCGCGGGCTGGGTGCCGGTGCCGTGCCGGGCTTCGGAGCCTTCGTGCCCAAGAACCAGGCTAGAGGCCGGCCGCAGCGCGGAGCTGCTCGGCGCGGTCGACGCGTTCCCAGGAGAAGTCGGGCTCGGTGCGGCCGAAGTGCCCGTACGCCGCGGTCTGCGCATAGATCGGGCGCAGCAGGTCCAGGGCGTAGATGATGGCCCGCGGCCGCAGGTCGAACACCTGCATGACCGCGTCCTGGATGTGCTCGGCCGGAACGTTGCCCGTGCCGAAGCACTCGACGAACAAGCCGACCGGCATCGCCTTGCCGATGGCGTACGCCACCTGGACCTCGCACCGGTCGGCGAGGCCCGCCGCGACGACGTTCTTAGCGACCCAGCGCATCGCGTACGCGGCGCTGCGGTCCACCTTCGAGGGATCCTTGCCGGAGAAGGCACCGCCGCCGTGCCGTGCCATGCCGCCGTATGTGTCGATGATGATCTTGCGCCCGGTCAGCCCGGCGTCCCCCATCGGCCCGCCGATCTCGAACCGGCCGGTCGGGTTGACCAGCAGCCGGAAGTCCCCGGTGTCGATTCCCGCGTCGGCGACCACCGGGTCGACGACGTAATCCCTGATGTCGGGGGCCAGCAGCTCGGAGAGGTTGATGTCCGGCGCGTGCTGCGTGGAAATCACCACGGTGTCCAGACGCACCGGCTTGTCCCCGGAGTACTCGATGGTTACCTGCGTCTTGCCGTCCGGGCGCAGGTAGGGCACCGTGCCGGCCCTGCGGACCTCGGCGAGCCGCTTGGCCAGCCGGTGCGCGAGCGTGATCGGCAGCGGCATCAGCTCGGGCGTGTCGCGGCACGCGTAGCCGAACATCAGCCCCTGATCGCCGGCGCCCTGCCGGTCCAGCTCGTCGGTGCCCTCGCCCTCGCGGTACTCGAACGCGTCGTTGACCCCCTGGGCAATGTCCGGGGACTGCGACCCGATCGACACCGACACGCCGCAGGACGCGCCGTCGTATCCCTTGGCCGAGGAGTCGTAGCCGATCTCCAGGATCTTGTCCCTGATGATGCCGGGGATGTCGACGTAGGTCTGGGTGGTGACCTCGCCGGCGACATGCACCTGGCCGGTGGTGATCAGGGTCTCCACCGCGACGCGGCTGCCCGGGTCGTCCTTGAGCATGGCGTCGAGGATGGCGTCGCTGATCTGGTCGGCCATCTTGTCCGGGTGACCTTCGGTCACCGACTCGGAAGTGAACAGGCGGCGCGCCACGTCGTTTCTCCTTGCTGTCGTTGGCCCCGGCAGGCTGCGGTGTGAGTTTATCCGGACTGGCCGGCTGGCGTGGCTCAACTGAGCCTGGCGGCCACCAGGTCCCATACCGCGTCGGCCAGCACTTCCTTCGGCCCGCGCGGGACCGGGGTGACCGTCCCGTCGGCGGCGTAGACGGCCGCCTCGTTGTCGGGCGTGCCGAAGCCGAGGCCGCCGCCCACCGGGTTGACCACGAGCAGGTCACAGCCCTTGCGGGCGAGCTTGGCCCTGGCGGCGTCGGCCGAGGTGTCGGTCTCGGCGGCAAACCCGACCAGGACCTGCGGGTGCCCCGGCTCCGGGTGTGCCCGCTGCTGACGACCCCGCTGCTGATGACGGAGCGCGGCGAGCTCGGCGAGGATGTCCGGGTTCTCGGTCAGCCGCAGCGGCTCCGGCGGCTGGCCGGCCTTCTTGATCTTCGCCGCGCTGCGGGCCTCGGGACGGTAATCCGCCACCGCGGCCGCCATGACCACCGCATCCGCGCCGGCCGCGGCATCCAGCACGGCGTCCCGCATCTCGCACGCCGACACGACCCGGAGGACCTTGGCACCGCCCGGGTCCGGCAGCGCCACGTTGGCCGCGACCACGGTCGCCTCGGCGCCCCTGGCGACGGCGGCCCGGGCCAGCGCGTACCCCTGCGTTCCCGTGGACCAGTTGCCGATGAACCGCACCGGGTCGATCTCTTCCCTGGTGCCGCCGGCTGATATCAGCACGCGCCGTCCTGCCAGGTCCCGGGGTGCCCCGGCGAGCAGCCGGACCGCCACCGCGAAGATCTCCTCAGGCTCCGGCAGCCGGCCCGGACCACTGTCCGCCCCGGTGAGCCTGCCCGCCGCGGGCTCGAGCACCACCGTCCCGCGGCTGCGCAGCACGGAGACATTCGCCCTGGTGGCCGGGTGCTGCCACATCTCGGTATGCATGGCGGGGGCGAACAATACCGGGCAGGTGGCGGTGAGCAGCGTGGATGTCAGCAGGTCGTCGGCCATCCCGGCCGCGGCGCGCGCCAGCAGGTCGGCCGTCGCCGGCGCTACCACGACCAGGTCGGCCGACTGCCCGATCCGGACGTGCGGCACCTGCCAGGCGTCGGTCCATGCGTCCGTGGTGACCGGCTCGCCGGACAGCGCCGCCCAGGTCGCCTCGCCGACGAACCGGAGCGCGTCAGGGGTGGGCACCACCCGGACCCGGAAGCCGGACTCGGTGAGCAGCCTGAGCAGCTCGCAGCATTTGTACGCCGCGATGCCGGCGCCGACGCCGAGCACGACGCGCGGCGGCATGACGGCCTTTAGGACTCGGCGTAGGACTCGGCGGCGGGCTCGGCGGACTCGACGTTGAGCAGCCGCTCCTTGATCTCGCGCAGTGAGATCGACAGCGGCTTTTCCTGGCTGCGCGTCTCCACCAGCGGCCCGACGTACTCAAGCAGCCCCTCACCGAGCTGCGAGTAGTAAGCGTTGATCTGCCGGGCGCGCTTCGCGGCCATGATCACCAGCCGGTACTTGCTGTCCACGACATCGAGGAGCTCGTCGATCGGCGGGTTGATGATGCCGTCGGCGACCCCAAGGGTCTGGGTCCCTGCCACCTTCTGCCTTCCTTACCGGCTCACTGCTCCATCAAGGCTACCAGCTCCCGGCACACGTCCGTGACCGACGTGTTGACCAGTGTGATGTCGAACTCGCCGGCCGCGGCCATTTCTTCCTCCGCGACGGCAAGGCGGCGCGCGATGACCTCGGCAGGCTCGGTGCCGCGGCCGGTGAGCCTGCGCACCAGCTCCTCCCAGGACGGCGGGGCCAGGAACACCATGCGGGCGTCGGGGACCGCGCGCTTGACCTGGCGGGCCCCGTTGACGTCGATCTCCAGCAAGGTGGGCACGCCCGCCTTCAGCCGCTCCTCGACCGGTGCGCGAGGGGTGCCCGACCGCTGGCGGCCGTAGAGCTCTGCCCATTCCAGCAGCGCTCCCTGCGCCGCCAGCCGGTCGAACTCCTCGTCGGTGACGAAGTAATATTCGCGCCCGTCGACTTCCCCCGGCCGCGGCGGCCGCGTCGTGACCGACACCGAGATCCAGATCTCGGGGGAAGCCCTGCCCAGTGCCGCGACGACCGTGCTCTTCCCGACCCCGGAGGGCCCGGAGAGCACGGTCAGCCGCGAATGCGGCGGCGTGGCGAGCACGCCACAGGGCCGCGCTGGTTTCGGCTGCCCCCCGCCCGGCGGTTCAGATATCGGCACCGAACTCTTGCTCAAGCGCGGCCCGCTGGTTGGTACCCAGCCCGCGCACGCGGCGCGATTCCGCGATGCCAAGCCTTTCCATGATCTGCCTCGCCCTGACCTTGCCCACGCCCGGCAGGGACTCCAGCAGAGCGGAAACCTTCATCTTGCCAATCACGTCATCGGTCGTGCCTTCCTTGATGACATCAGACAAGCTGGTGGCCCCGCGCTTGAGACGGTTTTTTACCTCAGCGCGTTCTTTGCGTGCCCTGGCGGCCTTCTCCAGGGCAGCCGCACGCTCTTCGGGGGTGAGGGGAGGAAGAGCCACTCGGTGTCACCTCGGGTTTCGTCGGAAAAAAAGGTTTGTCGGGAGGGGAAACTAGCTAACCACCTACCCTTTAGGCAACGCAAACCGGCGTTTAGGACATCACAAATTGAAATATATTACTTGACGTAAGGAAGATATTACGTATTGTTACCATAACGCTCCCCCACACCCGTCCCGTGGCCGTGGCCTCGGCACGAGGGTTATGCCATGTATCCTGACATCCTACTCGCTGCGTGAGCCGGACGTCACCCCAGGTCATCTCGTGCTCATGGCCGACACGATGACGCGGCCGCCCGTGCGTCCGGTTCGCGCCGGGCGTGGGCACGGCGCGCGCGCCCGCACGGCGGGCTCACGCCGGGCGGGGCATGGTGGTGCGGCGCAGGGAGGCGGCGATGGCTGCGGCAGCCGCGCCGGGGTCTGACGCGCTGGTGATCGGCCGGCCGATCACCAGCAGGTCCGCCCCCGCCAGCAGAGCCTCCTCCGGAGTGGCCACCCGCGCCTGGTCATGGGCCTCGCTGCCCGTGGGCCGCACACCCGGGGTGATCAGCGTCACATCCGGGCCGACCTCGGCCCGGACCGCGGACACCTCCCGCGGCGAGCAGACCAGCCCCTGGGCGCCGGCCTCGACCGACAAGCTGGCCAGCCGGAGCACCGCGTCCGGCACCCCGCCGGCCATCCCGATCCGGCGCAGGTCATCGTCGCCCAGCGAGGTGAGCACGGTGACCGCCGCCACCGTGGTCCCGGGCGCCGCCTGGACCGCAGCGCGGATAACGTCGGGGCCGCCCGCCGCGTGCACGGTGAGCACGTCAGGCCGCAGCCGGGCCACCGCGCGGGCCGCCCCGGCGACCGTGGCCGGGATGTCATGCAGCTTGAGGTCGAGGAACACCGCCACCCGGTTGGCGCCGCGGACCGTCGCCACCACTTGCGGCCCGTGCCTCAGGTAAAGCTCCAGCCCGACCTTGACCGTGCTCACGTGCGGCGTCACGAGCGCAGCCCAGCGTGCCGCCGTCTCCAGGTCCGGCGCGTCCAGCGCGACGGCCACCGGTGCCTGCTTGCCCACCGCCACTCCTGCCACCACTTGCTCCAAACCGGCGAAACCTGTCACATGTTGCTCGCGCCTGATGACATTGTGCCGCTCCACCGTCCGCGGGACGACCCTGCTGGCCCCCTTAGCCATGGCGCAGCAGCGCGGCGTGCTGCTGCAGCGAGCGGACCCCCACCTCGCCGCGGATGATTGCCTCGATGCCCTGCACCGCGGCGGCGAGGCCAGCGGCGGTGGTCACGCACGGGATGCCGCGGCGGACCGCGGCGGTGCGGATCTCGTAGCCGTCAAGGCGCGGGCCGGACTGGCCTGGGCTGCCGAACGGGGTGTTCACGATCAGGTCCACCTCGCCTGCGAGGATCCGCGTCACCACGGTCGGCTCGCCCGATGGACCGGGACCGTCGCCGTGCTTGCGCACGATCGTGGCACGAACGCCGTTGCGGCGCAGCGCCTCCGCGGTTCCCTCGGTGGCCCAGATCTCGAAGCCCAAGTCGGCGAGGCGCTTGACCGGGAAGATCATCGAGCGCTTGTCCCGGTTCGCCATCGACACGAACACCCGCCCCTTGACCGGCAGCGAGCCGTAGACCGCCGCCTGCGACTTGGCGTACGCGGTGCCGAACTCCGCGTCGATCCCCATCACCTCGCCGGTGGAGCGCATCTCCGGGCCGAGCACGGTGTCGACATGGTCGCCGGACGGGTCCCGGAACCGGCCGAACGGCAGCACCGCCTCCTTCACCGCGATCGGCGCGTCGCCCGGACTGCCGCCGTCGCCATGGGCAGGCAGCAGGCCCTCCGCGCGCAGGGCGCCGATGGGGGATCCCAGCATGATCCGGGCCGCGGCCTTCGCCAGCGGCACGCCGGTGGCCTTGGACACGAACGGCACCGTGCGGGACGCCCGCGGGTTCGCCTCGAGCACGTACAGCACCCCCGCCGCCAGCGCGTACTGCGCGTTGAGCAGGCCGCGCACGCCGATCCCGGCCGCGATCGCCTCGGTGGCGGCCCGGATCTGCGCGATGTCGCTGCGGCCGAGGGTGATCGGCGGCAGCGCGCACGCCGAATCGCCGGAATGGATGCCCGCCTCCTCGATGTGCTCCATCACGCCGCCGAGGTACAGCTCGCGCCCGTCATACAGCGCGTCGACGTCCACCTCGATGGCGTCGTCGAGGAATCTGTCGATGAGCACGGGGTGCCCGGGGCTCACCTGCGTCGCGCGGGCCACGTAGGAGCGCAGCGTGGCGTCGTCGTAGACGATCTCCATGCCGCGCCCGCCGAGCACGTACGAGGGCCGCACCAGCGCCGGGTAGCCGATCTCCCGCGCCACCTGGACCGCCTCGTCGGCCGACGTGGCGGTCCCGTACCTGGGCGCGGTCAGCCCGGCCGCCTGCAGAACCCGGGCGAAGGCGCCGCGGTCCTCGGCCAGGTGGATCGCGTCGGTCGAGGTGCCGGCCACCGGGACCCCGGCCGCGGCGAGCCCGCGGGCCAGGCCGAGCGGGGTCTGCCCGCCCAGTGAGACGATCACCCCGGCGACCGGGCCGCTTGCCTGCTCGGCGTGCACCACCTCCAGCACGTCCTCGGCTGTCAGCGGCTCGAAGTACAGCCGGCCCGAGGTGTCGTAGTCGGTGGAGACCGTCTCGGGGTTGCAGTTGACCATCACGGTCTCGTAGCCCGCGTCGGCGAGCGCGAACGAGGCGTGCACGCACGCGTAGTCGAACTCGATGCCCTGGCCGATCCGGTTCGGCCCGCTGCCCAGGATGATCACCTTGGGCCTGGTCCCCGGCGGGACCTCGGTCTCCTCGTCGTAGGTGGAGTACAGGTACGGGGTGCGCGCGGCGAACTCCGCCGCGCAGGTGTCGACCGCGTGGTAGACCGGCCGCACCCCGAGCCGCCAGCGGCGTTCGCGCTCCTCGGCCTCGGCGCACCCGCGCAGCTCGGCGATCTGGGCGTCGGACAGCCCGGCGCCCTTTGCTTCCCGCAGCGTGTCCGCGTCCAGGTGCCGCGCAGCCTTGGTTCGTTCTGCTATCTCGTCGATCTTTGCGATCTGGTCGACGAACCATGGGTCGATCCCCGTCGCTTCGGCCACCTGCGCCACGCCAGCGCCGGCGCGCAGCACCTGGTGCACCGCGGCCAGCCTCCCGTCGTGCGGGGTCGCGGCCGCGCGCAGCAGCTGCGCCGCATCCCCTGGCGGATTGTCATAGCAGAACGACGCATGGTTGCTCTCCACGGACCGCAGCGCCTTGCCCAGCGCCTCGGCGAAGCTGCGGCCGATGGCCATGGCCTCGCCGACGCTCTTCATGTGCGTGGTGAGCGCGGTGTCGGCACCGGGGAACTTCTCGAAGGCGAACCGGGGCACCTTGACCACGACGTAGTCCAGCGCCGGCTCGAAGCAGGCGGGGGTCTGGCCGGTGATGTCGTTGCCGATCTCGTCCAGGGTGTAGCCGAGGGCGAGCCGCGCGGCGATCTTGGCGATGGGGAACCCGGTGGCCTTGGACGCGAGCGCGGAGGAGCGGGACACCCGGGGGTTCATCTCGATGACCACCATGCGCCCGGTGGCCGGGTCGACCGCGAACTGGATGTTGCAGCCGCCGGTGTCCACGCCGACGGCGCGCATGACCGCGATCGCCGTGTCCCGCATCCGCTGGTACTCGCGGTCGGTGAGCGTCATCGCCGGGGCGACGGTGACCGAGTCGCCGGTGTGCACGCCCATCGGGTCGATGTTCTCGATCGAGCAGACGACGACCACGTTGTCCTTGCCGTCGCGCATCAGCTCGAGCTCGAACTCCTTCCAGCCCAGCACGCTCTCCTCCAGCAGCACCTCGTGCGTCGGGCTGGCGTCCAGCCCGGCCCCGGCGATGCGCCGCAGGTCGTGGGCATTTCCGGCGATGCCGGAGCCCGCCCCGCCCAGGGTGAACGAGGGCCGCACCACGACCGGGTAGCCCAGGCCGTCCGCCGCGGCCAGGCACTGGTCAAGGCCGCGGCAGATGCGGCTGCGCGGCACCTCGGCGCCGAGCCCGGTGACGATCTGCTTGAACCGCTCCCGGTCCTCCCCGGCCCTGATCGCGTCGATGTTCGCGCCGATCAGCTCGGCACGGTACTTGCCCAGGACGCCCTGGTCGTACAGGGCGACCGCGGCGTTCAGCGCGGTCTGGCCGCCCAGGGTGGGCAGCACCGCGTCGGGCCGCTCGATCGCGATGACCTTCTCCAGCGTCTCCGCGGTGATCGGCTCCACGTAGGTCGCGTCGGCGAACTCGGGATCGGTCATGATCGTGGCCGGGTTGGAGTTGACCAGGCTGACCCGGATCTGCTCGCTTCGCAGGACGCGGCACGCCTGGGTGCCCGAGTAGTCGAACTCGCAGCCCTGGCCGATGACGATCGGGCCGGAGCCGATCACCAGCACCGATCGCAGGTCCTCACGCCGTGGCACGGCTCACCTCTTGGCCTGGTCGAGCAGGGCGCAGAACCGGTCGAAGTGGTCGGCGGCGTCGTGCGGGCCGGGAGCGGCCTCCGGGTGGTACTGCACGCCGAACACCGGGCGCTCCAGCAGGCGCAGGCCCTCGACCACGCCGTCGTTGAGGTTGACGTGGCTGACCGCCGCCGGGCCGTACGGCGTGCCGAACGGCTCCAGCGCTTCGGGTGGCACGTGTGACCAGGTGGCGCCGTCGTCGCCGGCCGGGCCGGCCGCGTTGCCGGGGAGGGCGGCGGCGAAGCCGTGGTTGTGGCTGGTGATGTAGACGCGGCGGGTGGCCAGGTCCATGACCGGCTGGTTCACCCCCCGGTGCCCGTAGCCGAGCTTGTAGGTGCGCAGGCCCAGCGCCAGGGCGAGGATCTGGCTGCCCAGGCAGATGCCGAACACCGGCAGGCCGGCGCCGAGCACCCCTCGCATCGCGGCCACCGCGTAGCCGGCCGCGGCGGGGTCGCCGGGGCCGTTGGAAAAGAACACGCCGTCCGGCCCGGCGGCGAGGACCTGCTCCGCCGTCCAGGTGGCCGGGACCACGACCACCTCGCAGCCCCTGGCGGCGAGGTGGCGCGGCGTGGCGGCCTTGATGCCGAGGTCCACGGCCACGACACGGTGCCTGGCCTGGCCGGAGGGGCTGACCGTGTAGGGCTGCGGCGTGGTCACCACCCGCGCCAGGTCGGCCCCGGTCATCTGCGGGCTGGCCAGGACCCGCTGCAGCAGGGCGCCGGGGTCGCTCTCGGTGGTGCTGACCGCCGCCCGCATGGCGCCTCGCTCGCGCACCCGCCTGGTCAGCGCCCTGGTGCCGCGGATGGCGATGCCGGGGACGCCCTGGTCTTTCAGGTACGCGTCAAGGCCTTGCTGCGCCCGCCAGCTCGACGCGATCCTGGCCGGCTCGCGGACGACGTAGCCGCTGACCCAGACCCGCCGCGACTCCGGGTCGGCGTCATTCACGCCGGTGTTGCCGATGTGCGGCGCGGTCATCGCCACGATCTGCCGGCAGTAGGAGGGGTCGGTCAGCGTCTCCTGGTAGCCGGTCATGCCGGTGTTGAAGACCATCTCGCCGAACGCCTCGCCTTCGGCGCCGAAGGCGGTCCCGCGCAGCGTCGTGCCGTCCTCCAGCACGAGCATGGCGGTTTTCCCTGCGCTCACCTCAGCCCAGCTTCCCGTCGAGCACGGTGGGGACGCCGCGCAGGAAGGTCGCCACCACCCGGCCCGGCAGCTCCATCCCGGCGAACGGCGTGTTGCGGCTCTTGGACGCGCCCGGCGTGACCGCCTCGGGGGGCGCCGCTGGATCGTACAGGGTGAGGCTGGCGGGGCGCCCGGCCGCCAGCGGGCCGCCGTGCCCGGCAAGCCGCCCGATCCGCGCCGGGCGGGCCGACATCCGGTCCGCGACGCCGTCCCAGTCGAGCAGCCCGCTGTCCACCATGGCCTGCTGCACGGCGCGCAGCGCGGTCTCCAGCCCGATCATCCCGAAGGCGGCCTCCGGCCACTCGGTCTCCTTGGCCTCCACCGGGTGCGGGGCGTGGTCGGTGGCCACGCAGTCGATGGTGCCGTCGGCGAGCGCGCGCCTGAGCTCGGCCACGTCGGCGGCGGTGCGCAGCGGCGGGTTGACCTTGAACACCGGGTCGTAGCCGGCGGCGAGCTCGTCGGTCAGCAGCAGGTGATGCGGGGTGACCTCCGCGGTGACCGGCCATCCCTTGGACTTCGCCCAGCGGATGATCTCCGCCGACCCCGCGGTGGACACGTGGCACACGTGCAGCGCGGAGCCGACGTGCGCGGCGAGCAGGCAGTCCCGCGCGACGATCGCCTCCTCGGCGACGGCGGGCCAGCCGGCCAGGCCCAGGCGGCCGGACATCTCGCCCTCGTTGAGCTGCGCGCCCTCGGTGAGCCGCGGCTCCTGCGCATGCTGGGCGATCACCCCGTCGAAGGCCTTGACGTACTCCAGCGCGCGGCGCATCAGCAGCGGGTCGGCCACGCACCGGCCGTCGTCGGAGAAGACACGGACGCGCGCGGCCGAGTCTGCCATGGTGCCCAGCTCGGCGAGCCTGACCCCGCCGAGCCCGACGCTGACAGCGCCGACCGGCTGGACGTCGCAGCGGCCGCAGGCACGGCCAAGCCGCCATACCTGTTCCACGACCCCGGCGGTGTCGGCCACCGGGTCGGTGTTGGCCATCGCGTGCACCGCCGTGTAACCGCCGAGCGCCGCCGCCCTGGTGCCGGTCTCCACGGTCTCCGCGTCCTCGCGGCCCGGCTCGCGCAGGTGAGTGTGCAGGTCGACGAGGCCCGGCAGCGCGACCAGGCCGTCCGCGTCGAGCACCCGCGCGCCGGCCTGGCTCAGCCCGGAGCCGATCGCGGCGATCGTCCCGCCGCGGACCAGGATGTCGGCGGGGCCGTCCGCCTGGGCGACGCCGGCGCCTGCGCCGGCCAGCGCGGCGCCGCGGACCAGCCACGCGCCCTGGCCGCCCTTGCCGGGCGCCGGGCCGGTCACCGGGACACCTCTGCGGCCGCCTCAGGGAACTCGGTGCCGCCCAGCAGCAGGTACAGCACGGCCATCCGGATGGTGACCCCGTTGGCGACCTGCTCCACCACGGTCGACCGGGCCGAGTCCGCCACCTCGGCCGCGATCTCCACGCCGCGGTTCATCGGGCCCGGGTGCATGACGATCGCGTGTTCGGGCAGCCGAGCCATCCGGGCGGCGTCCAGCCCGTACCTGCGGCTGTACTCGCGCACGCTGGGGAAGTAGGCGGCGGTCATCCGCTCGGTCTGCACCCGCAGCATCATCACCGCGTCGCTCTTCGGCAGCTCGCTGTCCAGCTCATAGCTCACCGCGCAGGGCCAGGAATCGACGGCAAGCGGCAGCAGCGTGGGCGGGGCGGCCAGCGTGACCTGCGCGCCGAGCGCGCTCAGCAGCAGCACGTTGGACCGGGCCACCCTGCTGTGCAAGACGTCGCCGACGATCGTCACCCTGATGCCGTCGAGCCCTTTGCCGCGCGCCGCGCCGGCCCCCTGCAGCCTGCGCCGCATGGTGAACGCGTCGAGCAGCGCCTGGGTGGGATGCTCGTGGGTTCCGTCCCCGGCGTTGACCACGCTGCCGCGCACCCAGCCCGCGAGCCGGTGGGCGGCGCCCGACGCGCCGTGCCTGATCACCACGGCGTCGGCACCCATCGCTTCCAGGGTCAGCGCGGTGTCCTTGAGGCTTTCGCCCTTGGCGACGCTCGACCCCTTCGCGGAGAAGTTGATCACGTCGGCGGACAGCCGTTTCGCGGCCGCCTCGAATGAGATCCTGGTCCGCGTCGAGTCCTCGAAGAACAGGTTGACCACCGTCCTGCCGCGCAGCGTGGGCAGCTTCTTGATCGGACGGTCGGTGAGGTCGGCCAGCTCCTCGGCGGTGTCCAGGATGAGCAGCGCGTCGGCCCTGGACAGGTCGGCGGCCGAGATCAGGTGTCGCCTCACGGGTGCCCCCCGTTGCCTTCGACCATCACGGCGTCGGTTGCGTCCACCTCAGTCAGCATGACCCGCACCACCTCGCGCGGGGAGGTCGGCAGGTTCTTGCCCACGTAATCGGCGCGGATCGGCAGCTCGCGGTGCCCGCGGTCGACCAGGACCGCCAGCTGCACCGCCCGGGGCCTGCCGAGGTCGGTCAGCGCGTCCAGCGCGGCCCGCACGGTGCGGCCCGAATACAGCACGTCATCGACGAGCACGACTGTCTTGCCGTCCACGCCCTCGCGCGGCAGGTCGGTGCGGCCGAGCGCCCGCGCCGGGCGCAGCCGCAGGTCATCTCGGTGCATGGTCACGTCAAGCGAGCCGCACGGGACCTGCCGTCCCTCGAATTCCCTGATCCGCGCGGCCAGCCTGCGGGCCAGCGGGACCCCGCGGGTCGGGATGCCGAGCAGGATCACCCCGTCGCCGCCGCGTGTCCGTTCCAGGATCTCGTGCGCGATCCTGGTCAGCGCACGCCTGATCTCGTCGGCGTCGAGCACCGCGATGCCCTCACGGCCTGCCGCCCCCCCAGGCAACACTGCGGGGGGGTCTGGGGGGGTCGTCCCCCCAGGCAACACTGCGCACACAGAACGACCTCCTTCCCCGCCTCACCGGACGGTCCTTAAAGGATGTCTACCGTGGCGATCATACGGTGAGTTACCTGCAGCTGCGGCCGTCATGCCGGGCCGGCGCGCTATGTGATTTAGCTCACACCAAGCGGCCGCGGCGGGACGTGACCAGGGCAGGCGGGCGGCTCCGGCGGCCGCCAGCTGTGCCGGACACCTGCACTTCTGCGGGTTCCGGGCCGCCGGCGGCCGGGCGCATCGTGATTCGGCCCGGTAAGCCGGTTACCCGGCGGGGCGGGTGACTTTTTCCGATTCGGCTTGACCTCGTTGCCCGAGCCGCCTACCGTCACTGAGCGTAACCGTTACCGTAAGCGACGACCGGCCGGGGAACCGAGGAGCCATGCCATCTGAGTACGCCAAGACGCTCGGCGCGCGGCTGCGTGCCATCCGTACGCAGCAGGGACTGTCGCTGCACGGAGTTGAGGAGAAGTCCCGCGGCCGCTGGAAGGCCGTCGTCGTGGGCTCCTACGAGCGCGGAGACCGATCGGTAACCGTGCAGAAGCTCGCGGAGCTGGCGGAGTTCTACGGAGTTCCCGTCTCAGAACTGCTGCCCGGCGACGCGGCGCCCACGCCGTTGGCGCCCTCGCCCAAGCTCGTCATCGATCTGGAGCGGATGAACCAGCTGCCCAAGGACAAGGTCGGCCCGCTCGCCCGCTACGTCGCCACCATCCAGAGCCAGCGCGGCGACTACAACGGCCGGGTCCTTTCCGTGCGGCACGAAGACCTCCGTTCGCTCGCGGTCATCTACGACAGGTCCCCCTCCGACCTCACCGAGGAACTCATCGGCTGGGGCGTCCTCGACGCCGACGCGCGCGGCGCCATGGAAGGGTTCTGAGCCGCTAGCCTGCCGGCCGCAGCGGGAGCGGAGGCTGCACCTGAACGCCCAGCGCGGTCTCCGCCAGGGAAAGGAAGGTCTCCGCATCCCGCAGCAGGTCGTCTGCCTCGCGTGCGGACGCCGCCCGCGGCAGGCCGGCCTCGGCCGCGGCGCGCTTGCCTGCGCCGGCCGCGAAATAGGCAGCCCATTCCGTCAGCGCCGGCTCCACCTGAGGCAGCAGCTCCCACACGCTGTGCGGCTTCCTCCGCCTGGACCGGGGTTCGCCCCGGGCTGCCACCACCGCCGCGGCGGCGCGCAGCGCCGCCAGGTGCGCCATGACATAACGGGCACCAGGCGTCGTCTCGTCAGCCGCCTCGGCCAGTCCCCTGCGCGCGGACTGCAGCATGCTGAGCACCGTCGGCGCCACCCTCGGCTGCCTCGGGCTCGCGTCGCCGACGCTTGCCCGCACCTCCGTCACGTTCGTCATCACTGTCATCTCCTCCTTAGGACCGGCCAGGCGAGACGCTTCCCCTGACCCCACCCGGCCGGCGTCGGTACATCTATTCGAACCTAAATTCGCCTAGATGTCCAGCACCATTCGATGTCTGTTCGAAGGTATCGCGGAGGTGTGACATTTTCAGGGCATGCGGGCGCCGGGCCGTCTGCGAGGTCGTGTCCGCGCGGGGGCTTGCCGGATCCGGAGCGCTCGGGAGCCCCGCGCCTGTATTTTTGTCGGGTGCCATCCCCACCCGCCACCGGTGACGGGAGTGCGAGCCCTCTCGCGGAGGACCAGAGCACGCCCCCCGGCAGCGAAGACGGCACAGGGGACGGTGACGCCGGGCCTCACGCGGCCGGGGCGGACCTGGCGCACGCCATCGCGGGCGCGGCGGCCGTGACGGGCACGGCCACGGCAGAAGCCGAGCGCCTGGCGAACGAGGCGGACACCCAGCCGATTCCCGCTGCGGAATATGCCCAGTTCTTCACGGCGCACGGTTACGCCAGCCCTGGCGACGGCGCGGGCACCGACGGGTCTGACGGGGGCGGTGCGGCCGCTGAGCCCGGCGCCGCCGAGGATGCCGCGGCGGAATCGCCGGGCACGGCGCCCGAGCCGCCGCAGCCGGGCAGGCTGGCGATGTCGCGGCGCGAGTTGCTGCAGGCGGGACTGCTCGGCGGCGGTACGGCCGTGGCCGCCTTGCCGCTGTTCGCGCTGGTCAGCGGCCTCTTGAGGTCCAACAAGCAGCAGGCAGGCCTGGTGTACCCGCTGACCGCGGACTGGCTTTTCGGCGGTCAGTTCACACCGGGGTCCGAGGCCACCGCCCACGACGACAGCGGCTTCGCGCGGGTGACGATGCCGCATACGGTCAGGCGCCTGTCGTGGCGCAACTGGGACCAGGCGTCCTGGCAGCAGGTATGGATCTACCGGCGGCACTTCGACGGCGGGAGCCTGCTCGGCCCGCACCGGCCGCGGAGCAGGATCTTCGTCGACTTCGACGGGGTCATGGTCAACGCCACCGTGGTGATCAACGACAAGGCCGTCGCGACCCACCAGGGTGGTTACCTGCCCTTTTCCGCCGAACTCACCGGGAAGGTGGTGGCCGGCGACAACGTGCTCGCGGTCATCGTGGACTCACGCTGCCTGCCGGTACCGCCGATCAGCGCCGGGCGGGGCCCGGCGAGCATCGACTTCTTCCAGCCGGGCGGAATCTACCGGGATGTCCGGCTGCGGGTGGTGCCGCAGGCCTTCCTCTCCGATTTGTTCGCGCTGCCCCGCGCCGTGCTCAGCCCGCAGCCGCGGGTGGAGGTGGAGTGCAGCATCGACTCGGCGCTGACCGGCCGCACCGCCGCCACCGTACTGGTGGAGTTGTTCGACGGGGACCCGCCTGCCGGGAGGGTTGCCGCGCAGACGGCACGGGTCACCCTCGCCTCGCCCGGGATCAGGACCCTCGCGCTGAGCCTGGCCGTCACGGGACCGGTCACCTTGTGGTCGACGGACAACCCGAAGCTGTACACGGTGCAGGCGACGCTTACCGTGCCCGGCGCCGGCAGCCACGTGCTCACCCGGCGGATCGGGTTCCGCGAGGCATCCTTCCGGCCCGACGGCTTCTACCTCAACGGGAAGCGGCTGCAGATCTTCGGGCTGAACAGGCACCAGCTCTTTCCCTACACCGGCATGGCGATGCCGGAGCGGGTGCAGCGCAGGGACGCCGAGATCCTCAGGCACGAGCTCAACTGCAACATGGTCCGCTGCTCGCACTACCCGCAGTCGCCGCACTTCCTCGACGCCTGCGATGAGCTCGGGCTGCTTGTCTGGGAGGAGGCGCCGGGCTGGCACGACGTGACAACGGGCCCGGCCTGGCAGGACCTCGTGGTGCAGAACGTGCGCGACATGGTGATCAGGGATCGCAGCCGTCCTTCGGTGGTCATCTGGGGCACCAGGCTGAACGAGACGCCGGACCTCCCGGGGCTGTGGGCGGCGACCAGGCAGGCAGCCGCCGAGCTTGACGGCTCGCGCCCCAGCTCGGGGGCGATGGCGCTGCATACGCGGGTCGGCTGGGACGAGGATGTCTTCGCATTCGACGACTACGGCTTCAACGCCAAGACCGGCTCCATGATGCTGAAACCGCCGTTCCCCGGCGTTCCCTACATGATCACCGAGACCGTCGGCGTGGCGGTGGCCAGGCCGGAGCACTTCGCCTGGACCGACGCGCCTGGGCACCTGGAGCGGCAGGCCGCGCTGCATGCCCAGGCGCAGAGCCTGGCCCGGTCCGACCCGGGGTACTCCGGGATGCTGGCCTGGGCGGGGTTCGACTACGCCTCGCTGCAGGGCCTTCCCCCGGACAACATCAAGTGGGCCGGGGTGGCGGACAGCTTCCGGGTGCCCAAGCCCGGTGCCGCCATCTACCAGTCGCAGGCCGACCCCGCCGTCCGCCCGGTCATCGTCCCGGTGTTCTTCTGGGAGCCCGGCGGCGCATTCCCCAGCCCCTCAATGATCGCAAGCAACTGCGACCGGCTGGACCTCTTCATCGGCGGCACCCAGGTGGCCACCACCCTGCCTGCCCGATGGTCGCCGCTGTACCGGAACCTGCCCTACCCGCCGTTCTTTGTTGACCTGCCCGCGCACCCCCGCGGCGCCACGCCCGACCTGCTGATCCGGGGCTACCTGGCGAACCGGCAGGTGGCCCAGCTGCGGATGTCAGCCGGGCCGGGCGGCGACTTCCTCGGCATCGCCGCCGACGACACGGCGATCGTCGCCGACGGGTCGGACATGACCAGGGTGGTTTTCCGGGCGCTTGACGCCTTCGGCAACCAGCGCAGGCATGCCTCCGGCGAGGTCGTGCTCGCCCTGGCCGGTCCCGCCGCGCTGGTCGGGGACAACCCGTTCGCGTTCGGCCAGTACGGCGGGCTCGGCGCGGTGTGGGTACGCTCGCTGGCCGGGCAGCCGGGGACGATCACGCTGACAGCCGCGCATCCGCTGCTCGGCCGGGCCACGGTCAGGCTGCGGTCCGGGCCTGCCGGCAATCAGGCCCAGCCGCTGTGAGGAGTTAGGCTAGCCAGGGTGCCGAGCAAGGTCTGGGTCGCCGAGCTGGAGCCCGGCCAGTTCGTGGCGCGGCTGCAGCAGCTGGTCTCGGTGTACGCCGCGGCGATGCAGGCGTCGCCGGGACAGCTGGCCGGGCGGCGGTCGATCATGACCGGGCACGCCGCCAACCCCGGCTTCCGCGCGCTGGTCGCCGCCGACGGCGACGGGCGGCCGGCCGGGTTCGGCTACGGCTTCCGCGGGGCGCCGGGCCAGTGGTGGCACGACACGGTGGCCCGCGCGCTGGCCGCCGCCCGGGGCAACGAGGCGGCCGCGTCGTGGCTCGGCGACTCCTTCGAGCTAGCCGAGCTGCACGTGCTGCCGGAATACCAGGGCCGCGGCATCGGCACCGACCTGCTGCTCCGGCTGAGCGCCGGACGCCCGGAACGCACCGCGCTGCTGTCGACGCGCGACGCCGACACGCCGGCCAGGCGGCTGTACCGGGGCGTGGGCTTCACCGACCTGCTGACCAGGTTCTGCTTCGTGCCCGGCGACGAGCCGCCCTATGCGGTGATGGGCGCGGAGCTGCCGCTGCGATCCCGCTCCGCCGGCGCTGAGGGACCCCCCGGAACTCGCCGGTCGCCGAGACCTAGCCGCTGATAGATCTCCCTCGTCGCCCGGGACCAGTTCAGCGTGTAGAAGTGCAAGCCGGGCACGCCCTCGGCGAGCAGCGTCTCGCACATCCCGGCCGCGTAATCGACGCCTATCTCCCGTACCGCCGCTCGGTCATCGGCCACGACCTGCAGCCGCCGCCACAGCTCGGTGGGCACCCGGCAGCCGCCCAGCTCGATCGCGCGCTCGATCACCCGCAAGCTGGTGACCGGCATGATCCCCGGGATGATCGGGACGTCGCAGCCGAGCGCCGCGACCCGGTCTCGCAGCCGCAGGTAGTCCTCCGGATAGAAGAACATGTTCGTGATCGCGAAGTCCGCGCCAGCCCGGCACTTGGCGACGAAGTGACGCACGTCTGAGCGCAGATCCGCCGACCGCGGGTGCTTCTCGGGGAACGCGGCGACCCCGACGCAGAAGTCGCCGACCGACCTGATCAGGGCGACGAGCTCAGCCGCGTAACGCAGGCCTCCCGGGTGCGGCGCCCAGGAGGCGTTCGGATCGCCCGGGGGGTCGCCGCGCAGCGCGAGCAGGTTGCGCACGCCCACCCCGGCGTAGGAGCCGATCACCTGCCTGAGCTCGGCCACCGAATGGTTCACCGCGGTGAGGTGGCCCACCGGGGTCAGCGTGGTTTCGGCGGCGATCCGGCCGGTTACCCGCACCGTCCGGTCCCTGGTGGAACCGCCCGCCCCGTACGTCACCGAGACGAAGGTGGGCCGCAGCGGCTCCAGCTGCCGGACGGCCCGCCAGAGCTGCTGCTCGTCGGCTTCGGTCTTGGGCGGCATGAACTCGAACGAAAAGGACCGGCGCCCGGCCGCGAGCAGCTCGCGGATCAGCGGGGCGTGCGGCGAGTGCGGCCGGGCGGCGGCACGCCACGGCGCGGCAGGACTCCGGCGCGGGCTCGGCGGCATGCGGCCAAGCCTAGCGGCTGCCGGGAGCGCGCCTAGAAAGCCAGGGCCTGGGCTCGGCGGTTGACTTCGGTCGCCCGGTGCCTGCAGATCGCGGCGATCGGCGTACCGGGCAGCGACTCGTCCGCCGTGAACAGCCAGCGGAGCGCTTCGAGCTCGTCGAACCCGCAGTCGAACAACAAGGTCAAGGTCCCGGGCAGGCCCTTGACGATGTGGTGGCCGTCGAGGAAGGCGGCAGGCACCGCGACCGTCCCTTCGGGACGGGTCACGGCGAGGAGCTTGCGGTCACGGAGCAGTTGCTTGACCCGCCCGGCGGGGATGCCGAGCCGGCCCGCAACATCAGGGAGTGACAGCCAGTCGCCGACAAGAGCGTCGGTCGCGAGGTCTATCTGTGCCACGCATCCAAATGTGCCACGTCCGGGCCGCCGCCAAACCCAGACACCCGCCCGGTCACCCGGCAAGCGCCTGCTTCACCGGGACGGCGGGGTCGGCCAGGCGCGCGGCGTCCACGGGCGCCGCCGAGGCGATCACCCGGCGTCCCTGGATCAGGTCGCGGGGCCGTCCCACGGTCAGGATCGCGACCAGGGCGCCGCCGGCGAGCCAGCATGCTGCCCAGGCGCGATCGGCCGGGTCGCCGCGCCAGATCAGGCGCTCGGCGTCGCCGTGGTATCCGGCGTACTGCACCATGCGGCCGAACTGCTCAGACCAGAAGTACGGCACCGGGTCGTACACCTCGTCGCCGCCGAGCACGTTGGCCGCGACCACCTCCGGGGCGTGCAGCGCCACATCCCAGTGCTCGAACCGCAGCCGCCGCCCGAACCGCTGCGACTGGAACGCCGCGCAGTCCCCGGCCGCGTACACGCCGGGCACCGAGGCGCGCAGGCCGGCATCGGTAACCACGCCGTTGTCCAGCCAGACGCCGCTGCCCTCCAGCCAGCTCACCGCAGGCCGCACGCCGACCGCCGTCACGATCTCCTCGGCGTCGAGCCATCCGCCGCCGGCCAGGGCGAGCCCGCCCGGGGCGACCGAATCCACGGCCACGCCGGTGCGCAGGTCGATGCCCGCGGCGTGGTACCAGCGCGCGGTCTGAGCCCCCACCGCGGCGCCCACCGCCGCGGCCAGCGGCGCCGGCCCGGCTTCGACCACCGTGACCAGGCAGCCGCGCGCGACGGCCGCGGTCCCCAGTTCCGCCCCTATCCAGCCGGCCCCGACGATGGCCAGCCGCAGCCCGGGCCGGAATGCCGCGCGCAGCGCCAGCGCGTCGTCGTAGCTGCGCAGGAACCGCTGCCGCCCCGGGCCTGGCAGCGCTACCGGCAGCGCTCCGGTGGCCAGCACCAGGCAGTCGAAGGGGTACTTGTCATGATGGGTCACCAGGGCGCCGCGGGGCGACCGGTCCGGCGCGGCGAGCGGGTCATCCGCCAGGTCCAGGCCCCTCGCGGCCTCGCCGGGGCGGAAGTCCACCTCCAGCACGGCGAAGTCGGCCCGCAGCGACGGATCGACCGCGGCATCGGTCAGCACCTGCTTCGACAGCGGCGGCCGGTCATACGGGGGCCGCGACTCCGACCCGATCAGCGTGATCTGCCCGGCAAAGCCGCCCGCTCTCAGTTCCTCCGCCGTGCGCAGGCCCGCCAGCCCGGCGCCCGCCAGCACCACCCGCCGGGTATCCGCCACAAACAGACAGGCTACGCGGCGGCGAAGAGGGAACGGAGGCGCCGGGACGGTCATAACGGCACCTGGAAAGCCGGACGACCGTAAAATCGTGGCGATGGACCATACCCTGGCCGACCCCCCGCCCACCTCCCCAGACCCCCTCACTGGGCGCCTGCTGGACGGGCGCTACGCAGTGACGGCGCGCATCGCGCACGGCGGGATGGCCACCGTGTACCTGGCCACCGACACCCGGCTGGACCGCGAGGTGGCGATCAAGGTCATGCACGCGGAGCTGGCCAGGGACGCCGATTTCGTGCGCAGGTTCATCGGCGAGGCCAAGTCGGTCGCCCGGCTGTCGCACCAGAACGTGGTCGCGGTCTTCGACCAGGGCGCCGACGGCCCGTTCCTGTACCTGGCGATGGAGTACGTGCCGGGGCGCACGCTCAAGGAGGTGGTGCACGAGCGCGGCCGCTTTGCGCCGGCCGCGGCGCTCGACATCATGGCCGGCGTGCTGGAAGGCCTTGCCGCCGCGCATGTGTCCGGCATCGTGCACCGCGACGTCAAGCCGGAGAACGTGCTGCTGACCGCCGACGGGCGGGTCAAGGTGGCCGACTTCGGCCTGGCCAGGGCTCAGGCGGCCGCCGGGCACACCAGCGCGGGCCTGCTCATCGGGACCGTCGCCTACCTGCCGCCGGAGCAGGTGACCGGCGAGGGCAGCGGCCCGCGCGGGGACGTCTACTCGGCGGGAGTGATGCTGTTCGAGCTGCTCACCGGCCGCCAGCCGTTCACCGGCGACTCCCCCCTCGCGGTGGCCTACAAGCACGTCAACTCCGAGGTCCCGGCGCCATCCGCCCTGGCTCCCGGCATACCGGGGCCGGTCGACCACCTGGTTCTCGCGGCCACGCGCCGCGACCCGGGGCTGCGCTTCGCCGACGCGGGCGAGTTCGGCCGCGCGGTGCGCGCCGTGAGAGCGGGCGCGGCCGGACCGAGCGGCCTGACCGGGGTGATGGAGGCCGGGGTGATGGGGGCCGGGGTGATGGGGGCCGGGGTGATGGGGGCCGGGGTGCCGGGACTCGTCGAGGCGCCGTGGCTGGACCTGGGCACCCCCGCAGGCCACGGCGAGTGGCCGGCCATCGATGCCGCCGGAGCCGGCGACGGCATCGGGTCTCGGACGCTGGTGGTGCACCGCGAGGACGACGGGGACTGGCTGGAGACCCGCGAGCCGTTCCTGCAACGGTGGCTGTTCAGCCCGAGGCTTGCCGTGATCGCGCTGATCGGCCTGCTGGGCGCCGGGCTGGGATTCGGCGGATGGTGGCTGGCTTCCGGCCGGTACACACGCGTGCCAGCGGTGGCCGGGGACTCGGTCGCCGCGGCCACCGCCGCGCTGACCGCTGACGGCTTCCACGTCTCCCGGGACATACGCGTGCACAGCAACACCGTGCGGCAAGGCATGGTCCTGGGCACCAGCCCGTCCGGCCGGGTCGCGCGGGGCTCCGCCGTCGCCGTCATGGTCGCGGCCGGGCCGTTCACGTCCACGGTGCCCGACGTTCACGGACAGTCGCTGACCGCCGCGGAGGCCGCGCTGCGCCGCGTACACCTGTCGTTCCGGACGCAGCAGGTCCCCTCGGGGGTCCCGGCACGCACCGTGCTCGGCACGTACCCGGCTGCGGGCACCTCCCAGCCGCAGACCCAGCCGGTCACCATCGTGGTCGCCGCACCGCTGCAGGTGCCGAACTTCTTCGGGATGAACGTCCAGGTGGCGCAGCAGTGGGCGCAGCAGCACGGCTTCAGCCTGCAGCAGCAGCCGGACTCGGGCAGCCAGCAGCCGCAGGGCACCATCACCGGGCAGCAGCCGCCCCCGGGCACGGCCGTCCAGCAGGGCGAGCAGGTGGCCGTCACCGTGTCCACCGGGCCGCAGCTTGTCAACGTACCGGACGTGATCGGCTTGCCCCTGGGCCAGGCGACTCTGCAGCTGCAGGCCGCCGGGTTCGTCGTCAAGGTGAACAGCTACGGGCCTTTCAGCAGGGTGTTCGACTTCACGCCGGTGGGCCAGGCGCCGCGCGGCAGCGTCGTCACCCTGGACGTGGGTTTGTAGCGCCGGCCGGGGCGGCATCGGTTATGCTGTGCGCCATGCGTGAGCAGTTCTGGTTCTGGTTCGGCTACCGGTCCGGGTCCCGGACGGTCGCCTGCCAGACCTTGCGCTGACGGAAGCGACCTGCAAAGCCCCGGGCCGGCGGCCCGGGGCTCTTTTTGTACCCCAGCGCTATGGGCAGGAGTGGAGGCGGACCACATGGTCGTGGTGATGGCCGCGGAGGCCGGGCAGGACGATATCGACGGCGTCGTCGACCTGGTGCGCGCTGCGGGCGGCGACGCCTTCGTCAGCCGCGGCATGTCGCGGACGATCGTCGGCGTGGTCGGCGACGTGGAGCGCCTGGGCACGCTGAACCTGCGTGCCATGCCAGGGGTGGGCGACGTGGTCCGGATTTCCGCCCCCTACAAGCTGGTGAGCCGGGAGCACCGCCGGGAGCGTTCGGTCATCAGTGTTGCCGGGGTGCCGATCGGGCCGGATACGCTGACGGTGATCGCCGGGCCGTGCGCCGTGGAGACCGCGGAACAGACGCTGGCCTCGGCGCTGATGGCCAGGGCGGCGGGCGCCTCGCTGCTGCGCGGCGGTGCGTACAAGCCGCGCAGCTCGCCGTACGCGTTCCAGGGGCTCGGCGAGGCCGGGCTGCAGATCCTCGCCGACGTGCGCGAGGCGGCCGGGCTGCCGGTGGTCACCGAGGTGGTCGACCCGTCCGATGTGGACCTGGTGGCCAGCTACGCGGACATGCTGCAGGTCGGTACCCGCAACATGGCGAACTTCCCGCTGCTGCAGGCGGTCGGCGGCGCCGGCAAGCCGGTCATGCTCAAGCGCGGCATGAACGCCACCATCGAGGAATGGCTGATGGCTGCCGAATACATCGCCCAGCGCGGCAACCTGGACATCGTGCTGTGCGAGCGCGGCATCCGCACCTTCGAGAAGGCGACGAGGAACACCCTGGACATCAGCGCGGTGCCGGTCGTGCAGCGGCTGTCGCACCTGCCGGTCATCGTGGACCCCTCCCACTCCGGCGGCCGCCGCGACCTGGTGCTGCCGCTGTCCCGGGCGGCGATCGCGGTCGGAGCCGACGGCATCATCGTCGATGTGCACCCGCACCCGGAGGCCGCGCTGTGCGACGGCCCGCAGGCGCTGGTGGACGCCGACCTGCGCGAGCTCGCCGCCGTGGCCGCGCACCTGTCGCCGCTGGTCGGCCGGACGCTCACTCCCGCTCCCGCCCTCGCCGCAGTTGACGCGTAATATCTTGACATAGCCCGAACGGCCGGGGCATACTGGCACGGGTAGATGCAGATGCCGCGGTGAAGGGGCAGGGCCCGATGTTCGAGCGGTTCAGTGACCGGGCGCGCCGCGTCGTCGTCCTGGCGCAGGAAGAGGCCCGGATGCTCGGGCACAACTACATCGGCACCGAGCACCTGCTGCTCGGGCTGATCCACGAGGGCGACGGCCTGGCCGCGCACGCGCTGCGCGGCATGGACGTCGACCTGGACACCCTGCGCCAGGAGGTGGAGGCGCTCATCGGCCGCGGGCAGCAGCCGATGCCAGGCGGGCACATCCCGTTCACGCCGCGGGCCAAGAAATCGCTCGAGCTTGCGCTGCGCGAGATGGTCCAGCTCGGCCACAACTACATCGGCACCGAGCACATCCTGCTCGGCCTGCTCCGGGAAGGAGACGGGGTCGCCGCGCAGGTGCTGCGCCGGCGGGGCATCGAGCTGAACACCGTGAGGCAGGAAGTCATCCGGCTGCTGCACGGCCACCAGGGCGGCGAAGGCCGGCGCCGGCGCCGGACGGCGTGGGCGCGTTCGGGCGGGGAGGGCGCCACGCTGGACGAGGTCTCCCGCCAGCTACGGGAGATCGGCGCGCGGCTTGCCGCGATCGAGGCCAAGCTCGGCGTCGAGGAACCCCCGGCGCGGCGGCGGCTGCGCGAGATCGAAAGGGAACTGGCCAAGGTCCGCATCCAGAAGGAATCCGCCATCGACGAGCAGGACTTCGAGCGCGCGGCCCGGCTGCGGGACCAGGAGAAGAAGCTGCTGGCCGACAGGCGCCAGGCGGAGGATACCTGGCTCGCGGTCGCGGACATGCCGGAGGCCGCAGCAGACGAACCGGGCGACGAGCCGCCGGGCACCGCCTCCAGCCAGTAGCCGCGGGCCAGTGGCCGGGCCGGTGAAGCATGGGCTCGTTCGGGATAAATGGTTTTACTGCCGGTACTCCTGCGCGCTCATGGCAAGTTCCTCGGCCAGGTCGGCCACGTCCAGGCGGCCCTCGATGCGGCGCAGGTCGTCGATGCGGGCGCGGGTCTCCACCCGGCGGGGGGTGAGCAGCGTACAGCAGTCCTGGTCGGGGAGTTCGGAGATGGCCAGGGTGCCGATGCGGCGGCCCTCGGCCATGATCTCGGACTTGTCCCAGCCGATCAGCGGGCGCAGGATCGGCAGCGTGACCGCGTCGTCGAGCGCGGTGATGTTGGCAAGCGTCTGGCTGCTCACCTGGCCGAGCGAGTCCCCGGTGATCAGCGCGGATCCGCCGAGCCTGTTGGCCAGCGCCGCGCCGGTCTTGAGCATCAGCCGGCGCTGGGCCATGATCTGCAGCCGGTCCGCGCCGGAGGACGCCAGCGCCTGCTGCGCCTTGCCGAACGGCACAACGAACAGCCGGGACCGGCCCTGGAACCTGTCCAGCCCGCGCACCAGCGCGTAGGCCTTGAAGATCGATTCCGGCCCGGTCAGCGGAATCCCGGAAAAGTGCACGAAAGAGCACCGCAGGCCGCGGCGCATCATCCGGTACGCGGCCACCGGCGAGTCGATGCCGCCCGACATCAGCGCGACGGCCCTGCCGCTCATGCCCACCGGCAGGCCGCCCTGCCCGGGCAGGCCACCGGTGAACACGAACACCTCCTCGGTGTCCACCTCGATGAACACCTCCGTGTCCGGGTGGCGGAGGTCGACGCCCAGGCCGTGCGCGTTCTGGATCTCCCGGCCGACGAGCACGGCAAGCTCCGCGGACGTCAGCGGGAAGCGCTTGTCCCTGCGGCGGGGGCGTACTGCGAACGTGCCGTCCTTGTCGGCGGTCAGCGCGACCGCGGCGTCGACCACGGCCTGCGCAGTCCTGGCCACCCGGAGCGGCTGGCACACCCGGACGATGCCGGGGACGTCCCGCATCCGCTCGGCGAGCCTGGCCGCCGCCTCGGCCCGGCCGGCCTCGCCGCGCAGCGTGCCGTCGGCAACGCGGGCCATGATGACCCCGGCCCGC
This sequence comes from Streptosporangiaceae bacterium, assembly GCA_019246795.1. Classification (GTDB taxonomy): domain Bacteria; phylum Actinomycetota; class Actinomycetes; order Streptosporangiales; family Streptosporangiaceae; genus Palsa-504. The sequence continues at coordinate 32,914 of JAFAPY010000059.1, forward strand.
AGGCACAGGTCGACCGGCACGCCGGTCTCCCGCGCCGCGGCGCGGATGTTCTGGTGCAGGATCCGCTCGAACTGCCGCCTGTTCCGTCCCTTGAGCACGATCTCGCCCAGCTTGAGCAGGACGCACGGCTCGCCGGTGCGTTCGGGTGCTAGCTGGCCCTGGTGTGCGGTGGTGTGCGGCACTCCCCTAGTTTGCCAGCCGCGGGCCGGTTTTTGGGGGGGCGGCCGGAGGCCGGGCCGGGGTGCTGGCCCCAGTGCCTTCCCGGGCGCCGGTGCCTAGGGTGAGGGCATGAGCGTCAGGGAGGAAATCCAGGCCGCGGCGGCCGCGCACCGAGAGCTCGGACCCGGATACGACGCGGCGGTGGCCGAAGGGCTCGTGGAGCGCATCGGCGAGGAAATCGACAAGCGGGTGGATGCAAGGCTGTCCGTGCGCTTGCCCGGGGCGGCGGTCCGCGCGCCGGCGGCCCAGGCTGCGCGGCCCAGCCGGCTCGGCGCCGGAGCGGTGGTCCTGGCACTGGGCTCGATGGCATTGGCCATCGGCGCCACCGCGGTCGTCCTGCACCCGGGGGACGACTACCGCGCGGGGGTCAGCGGCGGTCAGGCGGTACTCGTCGCCCTGATCTGGATCGTCATCGCGTTGGTCAACGTCGCCTGCGCGCGGCGCCGCTGAGGGGATCGGGCTCAGCCCGAAGGGGATCGGGCTCAGCCCGAAGGGGCTCGGGCTCAGCCCGAAGGGGATCGGGCTCAGCCCGAAGGGGCTCGGCTCAGCCCGAAGGGGATCGGGCTCAGCCCGAAGGGGCTCGGCTCAGCCCGAAGGGGCTCGGCTCAGCCCGAAGGGGCTCGGCTCAGCCCGAAGGGATCCGGATCAGCGGGAAGGATATGTGCCCGACGTAGGATAAGCGGCCAAATCCGGCCGCTTTTCCTTCGCGAAGCACCGATCCTACGTGATCTTGTGACTGACGGTCGCTGTCTTGCTGGAGGCCCTCGAGTGACTCACGCCGTCAGGGCCGCGCTCAGGCCCGGCAGGGCCGCCGGGGAGGACGGCGCAGAGCAGGTGGTTGTCGCCGCGCTGCCATAGCGTGCCGATCTCGGCGAAGCCCGCGGCCCTGAGCGCCTCGACATGGGTGGCGAGCAGACCCGACCCGGTGCCGTGGTGGCCGGCCTCGACGTCGCGGCGGTTGCGTTCGGCAACGTAGCGGGCGAGCAGCGGGTCGGCGGCGGCCGCTTCCCACCAGGCGCGCCAGCTTTCCGGGTGGCCCTGCGGGAAACGCCGCCGGTCCTCGCGCTGCCGCAGCGCCAGGTGGAGCCGGGCCAGCGTCGGGGCCTCCTTCGCGTCCACCGCGAAGTGGTCGCCGTTGAGCAGCAGCCCGCCGGGGCGGAGCACGGTGGCAAGCTCGGCATACATCGCACGCAGGTGCGGTTCGGGCAGCCAGTGCAGGGCGGTCGTGCTCACCGCGGCGTCCGCGTGCCTGGCCAGGTCCAACCGCCGGGACCACCCGGGCTCGCGCAGGTCCAGGTCGATGAAGCGCAGGCCGGCCAGGGCCGGGTACGCGGCCCGGCCCAGCGCCAGTGCCACGGGGTCGGCGTCGATGCCGATGACCGTGGCGCGCGGCAGCCGGTCAAGCAGCCGGACGGCCAGCGATCCCGGGCCGCAGCCGACGTCGAGCACGAGCGGCTCCTGGCGGCCGGTTCCCTCCTCCACCGCGTCGATCAGCGCGGTGAACCTGTCCTCGCGGTCCGGCAGGGCTTCTTCCTGCTGGCGGTCCCAGCGCTCGACCCAGTCCCGTGCCCAGCCGACAGACGGGCCGGGCGGGGCGCCTTGTGCGGTGTCGTGGTCGGGCTCCCGCACGCCGTGCCTCCTTGATCAGCCGTCGTTACTGGCTAAGCTACCGACAACCTCGGGGCCGGCGGCTGGCGGGTGCGTGCCAGATTTGGACCAGCGGGAGATCAGCGGCCCGTCAGCGCGGCGCGGACCCGGGCCGCGATCATCTCGGTCAGGGCCTTCGTCTGCGACGCGGCTGTCATGGCATGCGTCGGGGTTACCTGTCCCATGCACACCGACCAGGCGCGGATGATGAGGGGGCGGGCGCGGGCGACCGCCCCGAGCCGGTCGAGTTCTTCCGCTTCCAGCGTGACGTGCTCGCGGTAGCCAAGCAGCACCGCACCCGCCCGGCGCGGCTCCTTCGCGGCCTCTGCGTACAGCAGGAACGCCAGCGACCACAGGCGCGGCCCCCGGCCAGCGCCTGCCCAGTCGACGAGAACCATGACGCCCGGCGTCGCGACGACGTTCGCCAGGACGAAGTCCGGGTGGATGAGCCCCTCGGGCAGTCCCTCCGCCGCGTCCAGCGCGGCGACCTCCGCCCGGAGCGCGTCGAACGCCGTACGCTCGGCGTCGGGAATGAGGGGCGCGGCCTCTGCGAGCATCCGGCCAGCGGCCGCGATCTCCGCCGACGGCAGCCCATCTGCGAGGTGATGCCAGGCGCCGCCCGGCCGCGCGACCGCCTCATCGCCAGTGCCGATGCCGCCAGCGCTTGCTGTCGGCGTGGTGTCCAGCGTGTGCAGGCGGCCGAGCAGCGCGCCGAGATGGCTGAGGCCGCCCGCCGCGCGGATCGCGTCCCGCCGCTGCTGCCGGGGAACCGGGCCGGCCCACTCGGTGACCAGTAGAGAGCGGCCGTGGAGGACGGAGACCGGCTCGTCCGCCGCGCACCGCTCGGCCGGAAACTCGTGTGCCGCCAGGTAACGGAGGATCGCGGCGTCGCCCGCCACTGCCTCGGAGGGCCTGCGGGCGGGGAACCAGCGGGCCACCCAGTCCGGGCCGTCCGCGCGCCCGACCCGCCATACGCCCAGGTCAAGCTCGCTCATCGCGTCCACCGTGATCCCGTACCGCGTCTCCAAGTGCGCCCGCAGGCGCGCGCCCGGCCGGCCGGGCATCGGCGAGCCGAAGCGGATCAGGTTGCCGTCCGGGTCGACGTGCGAGCCCTCGCGCAACTTGTACGGTGTGTCGCCGACGCGGCAGGTCAGCCCGCCGACGCCGGGCCGCGCCCACTCGTCATACAGCGCGTCGGCGTCCTCGACATGCAAGTAGGCGGTGCCGACGTGCTCGTGGTCGGCCCCGGGCCCATGCCCTTCGTCACGTGACAGGTGCAAGCTCACCTCATCCCGCTCGGCGAACCCGTACCCGTCCCCGTCGGTGTACGGTTCCACCTTGAAGCCGAGCGACGCGTAGTGGGCCAGCGCGCGCCGCAGGTCGCGTACGGGGAAGACCGGGCTGAAGCTGCTGAACCTGTTGCGAGGCGTGACGTCATCGATCATGAGGCAAGCATCTCGTATCCGCCTGACACGCACGTTTCTGCCCGGTTGCAACATGTACAACCAGAACAGGTGGCGACCAGCGAAAACGCGTTGACCTCTACATTTTTGACGCACAACCCCGGCTGGCGGCCGGCCCTGAAAATGTCATACCCCGCTCGTAAGGTCAGCGGCATGTACCCATCACGGAGACGCCGCGCCAACCTCCCAGGACACCACTGCCAGTGCGCGGAATGCTCGGCACTGGCCGAGGGGGCCGCCCTCGACCCGGAAGCCTGCATGCAGGCCATCGCCGATGACATCCATACCGTCGGCTGGTCGGTTTCCGCCGTGCTCGGTGACGAGATAGCGCCGCCGTGGGCCTACACCGTCGGCCTGTGGCTCAGCTACTCCGGTCCCGAACTGGCCATGTTCGGCTTGCCGGTGGAGCACATGACCATCATCCTGAACTCGGTCGGGGACCGGATCGCGGCCGGCGAGCCGGCCGAAGCCGGGGACCGGCTGGACGGGATCTGCCCGTGCTCGCTGACGATCCGGCCCGTGCATCCGAGCTGGCGGGCGACCAGCATGTTCGCTGTCTCAGACCGCTATTACGGCTATGTCAGGCCGCCCTGCCTGCAGGTTGTCTGGCCGGACCGCAGGGGGCGGTATCCGGGCGACCTGGGGTTCCAGGCACGGTATGAGGGCAGGCAGCCGATGCTGTGGCTGCCGCGGGAGGATCACCCGCCGGGGGTGTGGACCCGGATAGACCAGCTCTGCTGACCGGCCCGGGGGCTAGCCGAAGAAGACCTCGGCTTCGGCGTAGCGCTGGGGTGGGACCAGCTTGAGCTGGCTGGTGGCCTCGGCGAGCGGGACCCGGATGATGTCCGTGCCGCGCAGCGCCACCATGACGCCGAACGCCTCATCGTGGACGGCGTCGACCGCGTGCACGCCGAAACGGGTGGCGAGCACCCGGTCGAATGCCGTCGGCGTGCCGCCCCGCTGGATGTGGCCGAGCACCGTGTAGCGTGCTTCCTTGCCGGTCCGCTTCTCGATCTCCTCGGCCAGCATCTGCCCGATGCCGCCGAGCCGCACGTGGCCGAACGAGTCGAGCTGCTCGGTGCTTGTCGCCAGCTCCTCGCTGCCCGGGTGGGCGCCCTCGGCGACGACCACGATCGGCGCGTACCTGGTCTGGAATCGGTGCTGCACGTAGGCGCAGACCCTCTCGATGTTGAACGGCCGCTCCGGGATGAGGATGACGTTGGCGCCTCCCGCGATCCCGGCGTGCAGGGCGATCCAGCCGGCGTGCCTGCCCATCACCTCGACGATAAGCACCCGGTGATGACTTTCCGCGGTGGTGTGCAGCCGGTCGATCGCCTCCATGGCGATGTTGACGGCCGTGTCGAAGCCGAAGGTGTAGTCGGTGGCGCCGAGGTCGTTATCGATCGTCTTGGGCACGCCGACGACCGGGACCCCGTTCTCGCCGAGCTTGGTCGCCACGCCCAGCGTGTCCTCGCCGCCGATCGCGACCAGGGCGTCGACGCCGAGCCCCGCCAGGTTGTCCTTGATCCGCTCGATGCCGTTACGGCTGCCGCCGACTGCCTTGAGCGGGTTGGTGCGCGACGTGCCAAGGATCGTGCCGCCGCGCGGCAGGATGCCGCGGACCGCCTGCACGTCCAGCGGCACCGTGTCACCTTCCAGCGGCCCGCGCCAGCCGTCGCGGAACCCGACGAACTCAAGGCCGTATTCCTGCACGCCCTTGCGCACCACGGCGCGGATTACGGCGTTCAGGCCGGGACAGTCGCCGCCGCCGGTGAGGACTCCCACTCGCATGGCATCAACCTTAGTGGCCGTCAGGCCGGGGCGTTACCTCCGCGGTGGGGCATGCGACGATGCCACCATGTCACCAGTGCTCCAAGGCGCGCTGCTGCCGGGCGCAGAGCCGTTCGACGCCGACGGCGGGCCGGTCGGCGTGCTGCTGTGCCACGGCTTCACCGGCAGCCCGCAGACGCTGCGGCCGTGGGCGGAGTACCTGGCCGAGGCGGGCCTGACCGTCAGCCTGCCCAGGCTGCCGGGGCACGGCACGTCGTGGCAGGACCTGGCGCGCACCACCTGGCGGGAGTGGTACGCCGAGGCCGAGGCCGCGTTCGGCACGCTAACGGCCCGGTGTGAGCAGGTCTTCGTGTTCGGCCTTTCCCTCGGCGGATGCCTGGCGTTGCGCCTGGCGGAGACCCGCGGC
>JAFAPY010000228.1 GCA_019246795.1 Streptosporangiaceae bacterium
CGATGTCGGACTGCAACGGCGCGTCGTAGCGCTCGTGGTAGGTCGCGTGCGCGCCGACGATGACGACAACCGGGGTATGGGCACGCCGGGCATTGTGCAGGTTAGCCAGCCCGTTCCCCAGCCCCGGGCCCAGATGCAGCAGCACCGCCGCCGGCCGGCCGGTCATCCGGGCGTAGCCGTCCGCCGCGCCGGCCGCCACCCCCTCAAACAGCACCAGCACCCCCCGCATCTGGCGCACCGCGTCCAGCTCATGCACGAAGTGCATCTCCGAGGTGCCCGGATTCATGAAGCAGACCCTCACGCCGCAGCCCACCAGGGTCTGCATCAATGCCCGCGCCCCGATCACCTCGCACCACCCCCCGCGTGTGCACACCGTGCACTTTCACTTTGACAGCACCGCAGCCCGCCAGCAACTGCAGATGCCGGTTCCCTTCCCCAGCGGCGGAAGGTTAGCTCACACCCGCTGACGGCCGGCCGGGCTAAATTAGTCCGCGCCCAGGAGGTCGGCGAAGCGGCGACAAGGGAGCACGGAGTATGGGGACTTCCTGCAGAATGTCAGTGCCAGTACCCGATATCGCCATTAACCGGGACCACGGCTACTTTTCCAACGCAAATCGGCCGCAGTCAATAGGCTCCCATGCTACAATGCAGTGCTGATGACTCGTTGCCCGCGAGCCAATCGGTAGATGAGGAGTGCCCGTGAATAGAGTGGTGACCGGACGCGACGAGGAGGGAAACCCTACCATAGTCCGGCGAGGCGCCTCGCCGACCGTTATCCATGCGGGTAAGTACACCACGACTGAACTATGGGTAAACGACCCGGAAAAACCATCGGAAGCTGGCGAACCGTCCCTCAGCGAGTGGTCTCTTGAGCCCCCTGCTGGAGGGGCTTGTTTCCGGATAGTCGAGATCGCCCCTGATGACTCAGACGGTGCGGTGGAGCACACCGGAGATTCTGAACACAGCGCGTTTCAAGAAACTCATCATACTGATACGCTGGACTTCGTCGCAGTCTTGCGCGGAGAAGTGACTTTGATCGTCGACGGATCCGAAGTGACTCTTCGTGCAGGGGACTCAGTTATCCAGCAGCCGGGAATACCGCACAACTGGGATAACCGCTCCGCCGAGCCCAGCGTGCTGGTCGGCGTTCTGATAAGCGCGCGGGCGGCACGTTAGGGAGGCCATGGGCAAGCCCAGTACCCGGCCGGTGCGTACCGCAGCGTGCGCGCCGTGGGATCGCGCGGCATGGTGACCGCCGTGGAGGACGACCCGCAGTGACCCGGCGGATGCCCTCAGAAGACGAAGGGGATCAGCATTTTGGTTGACCGCTTGTACTTCGGATAAGCGTCCGGAAAGGCACTGGCCATATGGCGCTCTTCCATGACAGCGCTATAGATGAAGTACGCTCCGATCAGCGCAACCGCTGTCAGCCAGTACAAGCTAACCGCTATTGCGGTCCCGATCATCGCCAGGATGATCCCGGAGTAAATAGGGTGGCGAACAGCCCTGTACGGGCCAGTCGTCACTAGTTCCGGGTCAGCTTTCTCCGACATCGGCATCCCCCAGTTCCGGCCGAGATAGACCCTGGCCCAGACAGCCAACGCCAAGCCGAGCAAGAAGATGGCGAGGCCGATGCCCTGCAACCATGGATCGCCGGTGACCGCGTGCCCTTTGAGAACCCGCAGGCGCAGCAGCAGAAGAACGATCAGGACAATCGCCACCCGGACGCCCGCAAACCGGGTCCATGGGGTTCGTCCGGCCTTGACACCGATGGATGCCGCGATCCAGTAGATCCAGAAGGCAGCCCAAATGGCGGGGATGACAGCATCGACGACATGCATTGCCGGAGCGTCCCCTCACTGCCCGGACGTGCGGCGGCAGCGACCCGCACGTCCGCGGGTAGGCAGGATATTTGCGTATCTGACTGTAGCCTGTCCATCGTCGAGGACCACGCGTCCGGCACCGCTTGGTATCCAGCTCTTTCCGCCCGGCGCGTCACGGCGCTTGTATCCGGCCATCTTCGAGGACGAGGACCGCATCGGCGATGTCGATCAGGTTCGGATCGTGGGTGGCGACCAAGGCAGTCACTCCCTCGGACTCCACTACCGCGCGCAGCAGGCGCATGATCTGCTTCGCGGTCTCGGAGTCCAGTTGCCCGGTGGGTTCGTCGGCGAGCAGCAGCTGAGGGCCGACGGCCAGGGCCCTGGCGATCGCGACACGCTGCTGCTGGCCGCCGGACAATTCACCGGGCCGCTGCCGTGCGTGCTCGCCGAGGCCGACGAGGTCGAGCATGAGCCTGGCGCGTTCCTCCCGCTGCTTGGGTGCCATGCCCGCGATGCGCAGCGGGATGCCGATGTTCTCGGTCGCGGACAGGATCGGGATCAAGCCGAAAGACTGGAAGATGAACGAGACGCAGCCGCGGCGCAGCCGCGTCCGCTCCGCTTCGGACATCGCGGTGATGTCGCGGCCGGCCACCAGGACCGTGCCGCTGTCAGCGCGGTCCAGACCGCCGATGATGTTCAGCAGCGTTGTCTTCCCCGACCCGGACCTGCCGCGCAGTACCGCCAGCTTGCCGGGCGGGACGGTGAAGGAAACGCCGCGCAGCGCGTGCACGGCGACCTGGCCGCGGGCGAACGTTCTCGTCACCCCGTCGGCCACCACCATGGCGTCCGCGCTCATCCGCCGGTCCTCACCAAGGCGCGATGACACCGCCCGAAGAACCGGGCCTTGCCAGCGCAGCAGGCAGCGCCCCCGATGAAAGCATCAGGTCCGCAAGCTACCCGCATCGCAGACGATCGCGAAACTCCGTTTCGGTCTCACCTTGGTCTCGGCCGCCGCGCGGCGCAAACGGGATGATCGGTAACGGCCAGGCCACCCAGCGGGTGCGGATGGTGACGCCGCCCTGCGGACGGCCGCCGGCGAGGGCCGCGGCGCGCACGCAGAAGTGGGACCACATGTTGAGCTGGATCTCCTTGGCCAGCCGCAGCCTGTTGTAGAGCAGGTCCGCGAGGCGGTCCC
>JAFAPY010000065.1 GCA_019246795.1 Streptosporangiaceae bacterium
GCGCTCGCTGAGTCCCCCGCCGAGCAGGAGCGAGCGGAGATCCTGGCTGAACTGGGCCGGTGCGAGGTGGCCACCATGCAGTTCGAGGCGGCCGAGGAACACCTGCGCACGGCGCTGGCATCGGGTGCCACGCTGATAACCCGGGCCGTGGCGGCGTCCTGGCTGGGGCGGTGCGCAATCGTGTCGGGCGGTGGCTCAGCCCGGGCCGCGGCCGACGCGCTGGCGTCGCTGGCCGTGAAGTTGCGGGCGACCGATCCCGAGCGCTCGCTCGAGCTCGGCTCCGAGCTGCTCGCGGTCACATCGGCCTTCTCGCAGCTGCGCGCCGGTCTCGGCGCGCAGCTGCAGCGCTTCCGGGACCAGGCGCGGGGCCACCCAGGTTTTGAGGCCGTAGCGAGAATCCACGGCGCCTATGAGCAGCTTTTGCGGGGAGAGCCGGCTACGGCCGCGATGGAAGAGGTGGAGCAGGCGCTCGCGGCTGGCCTGCCGCGCAGCGCGCAGTCCAACGCCGCGCTGCTGGCGCTGCTCGCGCTACGGCTCGGCGAGCGTTATGAGCTGGCTGTCCAGCTGGTGGACGCCGCGCTGGAACGGGCCCGGCATGAAGGCCACGCGACCAGGCAGGGCATCTTGCACGCTCATCGTGCCGCAGTCGCGCTGGCGCAGGGCTCGCTGCACGATGCGCAGGCCGAGGCCGATACCGGGTTGCTGCTGGTGGAGAAGTCGCATTTCGTCGCGCTGCTGCTTGTGGCGGTGGCGATCACGGTGCACATCGAGCGCGGAGAGCTGGATGACGCGGCCCGGCTGGCGCAAGCCGGCGAAGCCTTTGGGATTGCCAATCGCGCCCACGTCAGCGACTTCCTGACCGCCCGCGGGCAGCTGCGGATCGCCCAGGGCCGCCTGGAAGAAGGTGTTGCGGACCTGCTGCGCTGCGGCCAGCGGCGCGAGGCACGAGGGCAGCGCTGGCCAAGCGATTGGAGGGCCCATGCGGCTCCGGCGGTGGCGGCGCTGGGCGACAAACAGCTGGCCGTCAAGCTCGCGCGCGAGCAGTTGGCGGCGGCCCGGCGGGTCGATGCACCCAGGGCGCTGGGAATGTCGCTGCGCACCGCGGCCCTGGCGATCGGCGGGGACGACCGGCTGGCGCTGCTCCGCGAAGCGGTCTCGGTCCTCGAGCGCAGTTCCGCACGGCTGGAGCTTGCTCACGCGCTTGCTGACCTCGGTGCCGAACTGAGCCGATCTGGCCTGCGGCGCGAGGGCCGGGACGCCGCGCGGCGGGCATTCAAGCTGGCCGGCCAGTGCGGGGCCCTGGCGCTGGCCGAAACCGCACTCGCCGAGGTGCGCGCCGGTCCTGGACGCCGCGCGCGGATCGAGCTGACCGGGCCGGACGCTCTGACCGCGGCGGAGTGGCGGGTGTGCCGCCAGGCGGCCGCGGGGCAAACCAACCGGTAACTCGCGCAGGCGCTGTTCGTCACCGAGAAGACCGTCGAGCGCCACCTCAGCAGCGCCTACGCCAAGCTCGGGATCCATTCTCGCTTCCAGCTGGCGGCGGCCCTCGGCCAGTAGTCTCCGGGGTGCCTGGCCGGTTGCGCGCCCTTGCCGAAACCCGCACAGCGGGACGGGGCATTACCTCATATCTAGGCGCCCTCACATGGGACCGCGGCTGATCCGCCCATGGCAGCGGTGTCGTGGCTCGGTACTGAGTCGGCGGGTGCGGCGGATCCGCCCCAGATGTCTTCGAGGTAGCGGTGGTCGGCCCGGAGATCGGTGAGCCATGTGTCGGCGTCGGCCTGTGACTTGCCGGTCTGCTGGCAGAACACGTCCATGAAGGCGCGGCGCACGGCGGGCGCCATGGTGCTGGCGTTCCCGCAGACGAAGATGACCGCGCCCGCCTCGATGAGCCGCCAGACGTCGGCGTGCTGCTCGAGGATGCGGTTCTGGACGTAGATCTTGGGCTGGCCGGGAACCCGGGAGGGCACGGCGAGCACCCGGACGACCCCCATCTTCTCGAAGTCCTGCAGCTCATCGTGGTA
>JAFAPY010000084.1 GCA_019246795.1 Streptosporangiaceae bacterium
CGGTCGCGCGCTGCGGGAAGCACCGAGCGGCCGCGCGGCGGCTTGCCCGACGCGCGCGCTGCAGACAGCACTGAGCGTGAGCCGTTGACTTCGCAGACGTTGGCATGCCTATAGTGGGCGCTGCGCCACACGCACGCAGACAGATACCAACAACGTTGCCATGCTTTGGTACCCAGCGCGGCCTTCAGGCCGTGCTGGAACCGGCAAACGGAACAAACCCAACGAACCGGAGGGGTTACATATGACGGCAGGAGCGGTCGGGGAAGAAAGACCGACTCTCTTCCTCCGAAAGGCGACGGGCCTGGTACGCGGCTGGTCCGTCCGGGACTCCATGATCTACGCGTGCCTGTCCACCAACGTGGTCACGCTGGGCATGGTCGCATGGGCGTCGGACCAGTCGTCCTTTCCCAGGGGCCAGCTGATCACTTCGATCGTCATCTCGGGGATCTGGGTCTCGTTCCTGGTCATCGCCTACACCGGGCTGGTGGTGACGATCCCGCGGGCGGGCGGCGACTACGTCTGGCAGAGCCGCATCCTGGGCAGCGGCATCGGCTTCGTCATGGCCGCGACCGGGTGGTGGTTCATCCTGTGGCTGTGGGCGCCGATCTACGGAGCAGTCCTGAGCGAGGAGTTCTTCCAGCCGATCTGGGCCACGCTCGGCTACCACGGCACCTTCTTCGCCAGCCACACCGGGATCTTCGTGGTGACGCTGATCACGATCGCGCTGGCCGGCGTGCTGGTCTCCATCGGGATGGCCGGCTACGCCAGGGTGCAGAAGTGGTGCTTCTACGGCGGCCTGCTCGGCTTCGCCGTCATCGTCATCCTGCTGCTCGCGTTCAGCAGGGCCCACTTCATCTCCTCGTTCAATCTTTACGCGAACAAGCGGTTCGGCATCCCCAACGCCTACCAGGCGACCAACGCGGCGGCGGTCAAGTCCGGCTATGTGGCGCCGTCGCTGGGTTTTGGCCCGCTGGGGCCGACCATGCTGCTGGTGCCGATGATGATGTTCTACCTGCTGTGGCCGAACTGGGGCACCACCCTGTACGGCGAGATCCGCGGCGCCAGCGACTTCCGCCGGGTGTTCGGCGGCATGTTCGCCGGGCTGTGGACCACCGTGGCCCTGTCGGTGGTGTTCCTGCTGCTGTTCGCCAAGACGTTCGGCTGGGCCTTCTACCAGAACGTCAACGCGCAGTGGATCGGTGCGGGCAAGGCAGCGTTGCCGATCTTCCCGTACCCGGTGATGATGGCCAGCTGGCTGGTGCACAACACCGCGTTCCAGGTCATCCTGCTGCTGCTGATGAGCCTGTGGTTCTTCGGCTGGGTGGGGACGCTGTTCCTGTCCTCGACCCGGGTGATCTTCGCCGCCGCCTTCGACCGGGTGCTCCCGGACGCGGCCGCCCAGGTCTCGGAGAAGCGCCGGGTGCCGGTGGCCTCGCTGGTGCTGATGCTGCTGCCCGCGGTGGGGCTGGCCGCCCTGTACGCCTACAACAGCACGTTCGCCAGCTACACGCTGGACGCCACGCTGGTCATCGCGGTGACCTACCTGTTCAGCGCGATCGCGGTGGTCATCCTGCCGCTGCGCAAGTCGGACCTGTGGGCTGCCTCGCCGGCCAGCAAGGTCAAGGTGCTCGGCGTGCCGGTCGTGCCGGTCGCCGGGGTGGTCACGATCGCGCTGCTGGTGTACAACCTGTACGAGTGGCTGTCAAAGAGCGCCTACGGCGTCAACCACGGCGGCTCGCTCGTCTACATGGCCTGCATGTACGTGCTGGCCATCATCATCTACGTGGGCGCGCGCGTCATCCGCAACCGCCAGGGCATCGACCTCGGCCTCATCAACAAGGAGATCCCGGTCGAGTAGCGTCCGGCCGCCGCGGGCCGCCATGGCGCGGTCCGCGGCGGGCAGGCAGCCAGGGATGGCAAAGGTCCCGCTGCGCGGCATCGGGCAGGAGTGATCGCCGCCTCGCCTTCATCGTGCAGCAGATGGTTGGATGACGTGTGATGGGCGATCTCGACGGCCGGACGTTCCTGGTGACCGGGGCCAGCACGGGTATAGGGCGCGCGACGGCCCTGGCGCTCGCGCAGCGCGGCGGCCGGGTGTACCTGGCGTCCCGGTCACGGGACAAGGGTGAGGCGGCGACCGTCGCGGTGCGCGCCGCGTCGCCAGCCGGGTCAGCGGCGTTCCTGCCGCTGGACCTGGCCGACCTGGAGTCGGTGCGCGCCTGCGCGGCAGCATTCCTGGCCCGGGACGAGCCGCTGCACGTGCTGGTCAACAACGCGGGGGTGGCCGGGCAGCGCGGGCTGACCAGGCAGGGGTTCGAGCTTACGTTCGGGGTTAACCATCTCGGTCACTTCGCGCTGACCGTGATGCTGCTGCCCTGCCTTCGGGCCAGCGCTTCGGCGCGGGTTGTGACCGTGTCGAGCGACTCGCACTACCAGGCCAGGGGCATCGACTTCGGCGCGCTGCGCCGGCCCGCGCGCGGGATCACCGGGCTGCACGAGTACGCGGTGTCCAAGCTGTGCAACGTGCTGTTCACCCAGGAGCTGGCCCGCCACACCGCGGGCAGCGGGGTCACCGCGTACGCGGTGCACCCTGGCACGGTGGCGTCGGACATGTGGCGGCGGGTGCCGTGGCCGGTCCGGCCGCTGATCACGCGGAGCATGCTTTCCACCGACGAGGGGGCGCGGACCTCGGTGTACTGCGCCACCTCGCCGGAGGTGGCAGGCGACAGCGGCATGTTCTACGACACGTGCGCGCAACGCGCGCCGAGTGCGGTCGTCACGCCGTCGCTGGCCGCGCAGCTGTGGCAGCGCAGCGAGGAGTGGGTCCGCGAGTACGCGGGCCGCGGGAACCAGACGGGGGCGGCGTGATGGACCTGCCGGTCAACCCGCCGGTGGCGCCGATGCTGGCCAAGCCGGTGAACGCGATCCCGAGCGGGGACTACGTGTTCGAGCCGAAGTGGGACGGCTTCCGGTCGATCATCTTCCGTGACGGCGACGAGGTGGAGATCGGCAGCCGGAACGAGCGGCCGATGACGCGCTACTTCCCCGAGCTTGTCGCCGCCATCAGGGCCCAGCTGCCGGCGCGCTGCGTGATCGACGGGGAGATCGTGGTCCCCGACGCCGAGGGGTCCCGGCTGGACTTCGAGGCGCTGCAGCTGCGCATACACCCCGCGGCCAGCCGGGTGGAACTGCTCGCCAGGCAGACCCCGGCTCGGTTCGTCGCGTTCGACCTGCTTGCCCTCGGGTCCGCCGGCTACCTGGAGCAGCCGTTCGGCGGCCGGCGGGCGGCGCTGCAGCGCGTGTTCGCCGGCGTCGGACCGCCGCTGCACCTGACCCCGGCGACCACCGACCGCGCCGTGGCGCAACGCTGGTTCGGCCAGTTCGAGGGCGCCGGGCTGGACGGACTCATTGCCAAGCAGGCTGCCGGGCCGTACGAGCCGGACCGGCGGGTGATGTTCAAGGTGAAGCACGAGCGCACCGCTGACTGCGTGGTGGCCGGTTACCGGACGCACAAGAGCGGCGAGGACGCCATCGGGTCGCTGCTGCTCGGCCTGTACACCGACGAGGGCAAGCTGGCCAGCGTCGGCGTGGTCGGCGCGTTCCCCCTTGCGCGGCGCAAGGAGCTGTTCGCCGAGCTGCAGCCGCTGGTCATGGGGTTTGCGGGGCACCCGTGGAACTGGGCGGAGCACATGGCCGGCCAGCGCACGCCGCGGGCCGCCGCGGTCAGCCGGTGGAATGCCGACAAGGACCTGTCGTTCGTGCCGCTGCGGCCGCAGCGAGTGGTCGAGGTCCGCTACGACCACATGGAGGGCCCGCGGTTCCGGCACACCACCCAGTTCGTGCGCTGGCGCCCGGACCGGGACCCGCGCTCGTGCACCTACGCCCAGCTGGAGGAGCCGGTCAGCTTTGATCTCGGCGAAGTCCTCGGGGGCCGCCATGGCTGAGCCGAAGGAGGTCCTGTCCGTCGGCAGCCGTGAGGTCGCGATCAGCAACCCGGGCAAGGTGTTCTTCCCGCACACCGGGCACACCAAGCTGGACGTGGTGCGGTACTACCTGTCCGTGGCCGGCGGCGCCCTCGGCGGGGTGGGCGACCGCCCGATGGCGCTCAAGCGTTTCGTGCACGGCGCCGAGGGCGAGGCGTTCTTCCAGAAGCGGGCGCCGGCCAAGCGCCCGGACTGGATCACCACCGCCGAGCTGCGCTTCCCGTCCGGCCGCACCGCGGACGAGGTCGTGGTCAGCGACGAGGCCCAGCTCGCCTGGGTGATCAACCTCGGCTGCATCGACCTGAACCCGCACCCGGTGCGGGTCCGGGACCTGGACCATCCCGACGAGCTGCGGGTGGACCTGGATCCGGTGCCTGGCGTGGAGTGGCCGCAGATCAGGGACGTGGCCATGGTGGCACGCGAGGTGCTGGCCGACTACGGGCTGGCCGGGTGGCCGAAGACGTCGGGATCGCGCGGCTTCCATATCTACGCGCGGATCATCCCGCGCTGGTCGTTTTCCGACGTGCGCCGCGCGGCGGTCGCCCTGGCCCGGGAGGTCGAGCGCCGCGCGCCCGACCTGGCCACCGCCAAGTGGTGGAAGGAGGAACGGCACGGGGTCTTCGTTGACTACAACCAGAACGCCAAGGACCGTACGGTCGCGTCAGCGTACTCGATCCGCCCGGTGCCAGACGCCCGGGTGTCCGCGCCGCTGACCTGGGACGAGGTGCCTTCGTGCGATCCGGCGGAGTTCACCATCGACACCGTGCCCCCGCGTTTCTCCGCGATCGGCGACCCCTGGGCGGGCATGGACGAGGCCGCCGGGTCGCTGGAGGGGCTGCTGGAGCTGGCCGCCAGGGACGAGGCGGCGGGCCTGCCCGACGCGCCGTGGCCGCCGCACTATGAGAAGCAGTCCGGCGAGCCGGCCCGGGTCCAGCCGTCCAAGCGCCGCGCAGGCGCTTCGCCGGGTGCTCGCGGCCCGGCCGCCGCGGCCGTTCCCCCGGCACCGGGCAAGACCAGCGGCCCGACCGGGCGGCGGCGCAGCAGCATGCCGCTGATCGAGATCGCCCGGGCGGCCACCAGGGACGAGGCGATGGAGGGCCTGGAACGCTGGAAGGCGCGGCATCCCGCGGTGTGGCCCCGGCTGGAGCCTGCCGATGTGCTGGTCGACGCGATGCGCGGCCGCAGTTCGGTCTGGTACCGGATCCGGCTCAACCTGCGGCACGTCCCCGAGGCCGAGCGCCCGCCGCAGGAGCCCCTTGAGGTCGACTACGACCCGTGGGCTGGCTTCCGGCCGTAGGACCTTGCCGCTCGCGGTGCCGCATCAGGCCGTTGCGGTCACGGCCTTGATGATGACGGCGTACAGATCGTGCCAGGTGATCGACGTGAATCCCGCGGTAGAGAGCAGCTGGCCGGCTCGCCCCCGCGTCCGCGCCTTTGCGCGGCGGCTGCCGACCAGCGTGGGGATGAGCCAGGGCGAGAACAGGTCGACCAGGAGCAGGCGCCCGGTGCCGCAGCCGATGTCGGGCACTCGCCGGGGGGCAGGGCTCATGCTTGCGGCAAGCACCGCCGTCCGGTCCGCGATGTCGTGGTGCATGCGGCCGCGCCAGCCCTCCTCGTACCGGACGGCCCTGTCCTCGAAGGCCGCGATGTCGCGGTGCGGTGGCACAGCAGCAGTCTGGCACTGCACACGAGCGCCAGCCATCCGGGCTGCGGCGGCACCGGTCAGCCATCTGGCCAAGCCCCGCCGGGGTGTAGGGCGGCTCCTGCCGGGCAGTCAGACGTGATGACCTTCCAGCCGCGCCGCGCCATCGTCACCGCATCCGACTCCGGCATCGGCCGTGCCACAGCGGCCGCGCTGGCCGCCGCCGGGATGGGCATCGGCATCACCTGGCACCGCGACGAGGCCGGCGCGCAGGACACCGCGTCGGAAGTACGGGCGGCCGGCGTCAAGGCCGAGGTCGCTCACCTGGATACCACGGAGCTGGACAGCTGCGGTGATGTCATCGATGAGCTGGCCGGGCGGCTGGGTGGCGTGGACGTGTTCGTCAACAACGCGGGCACCGGGGCCAGCACGCCGGCGCTGGAGATGACCGTGCAGCAGTGGCGGCAGGTGGTGGCCGCCGATCTCGACGGCGCGTTCGTGTGCATCCAGCGGGCCGCCCGCCGGATGGCCGCAGCCGGGGCTGGCGGGCGGATCATCGCGGTCACCAGCGTGCACGAGCACCAGCCGCGGGTCGGGTCGGCCGCCTATGACGCGGCCAAGCACGGCCTGGGCGGTCTTATCAAGACGCTGGCGCTGGAACTGGGGCAGTACCAGATCACCGCCAACTGCGTGGCCCCGGGGGAGATCGCCACGCCGATGACCGGCCAGGAGGACCAGGACCCGCACCAGGCACGCCGGCCCGGCGTGCCGCTGGGCCGACCCGGAGACGCACGGGAGATCGCCTCGGTCATCGCCTTCCTCGCCTCGCCGCAGGCGTCCTACGTCACCGGGGCGAGCTGGGTCGTCGACGGGGGGATGCTGCAGATGGGGCCGCAGGCCGGGTCGCACCTCACCGGCGACGGCTGGCGCAGCCTCTGACCGGCGGGCGCGGCGGGTTCAGCGCAGCTGGGCGAGGGCCTCGGCGAGCGGGGCGAGCACGCGGGGAGTATGCGGCGGCGGGAGCACGACGATCGCCAGGTCGACGCCGACTTCGCCGAGGGCGGCCGCGGCGTCCACGACCGGACCGGGATTGCCGTCGGCGCCCAGCCGGACATGGCTGGACAGCGTGATCTCCTTGGGATCGCGCCCGATGTCCTGGCAGTGCGCGTACAAGACGTCGCGCTTGCGGGCGAACTCGGCCGGGGCGCCGCCGACGAAGTTCCAGTGCTGCGCGAAGCGCGCGGCGGTGCGCAGCGTGCGCCGCTCACCGCTGCCGCCGATGGCCACCGGCGGGTGCGGCCGCTGCACTGGTTTCGGCTCGCAGCGCGCGTTGGTGAGCTGGTAGTACTTGCCGGCGAAGTTCGTCGTCTGCTGCGTCAGCAGGCCGGTGATGACCTCGCATGCCTCCTCGAACCGGTCGCTGCGCTCGCCCGGGCCGCCCAGCTCGATGCCGTAGGCCCCGGACTCTTCCTCGTTCCATCCGGCGCCGATGCCGAGCTCGAGCCTGCCGGCGGAGACGATGTCCAGGGTGGCGGCCATGTTGGCCAGGACCGCGGGATGACGGTAGTGAATGCCGGTGACCAGCGTCCCGAGCCGCAGGCGGCGGGTCGCCTGCGCCAGCGCGGTCAGCGTCATCCAGCCTTCCAGGCAGGGACCTGCCGGATCGGAGTAGATCGGGTAGAAGTGGTCGAACGTCCAGCCTGACTCGAAGATCTCGATGCCGTCGGCTTCCTGCCAGACCGCGAGCATGTCGCCCCAGGTGGTGTTCTGCGGGGCAGTCTTGAAGGCGAATCGCATGCCGTCCATCCTGTCAAACCGCCGCGGTCGCCCGCGCGGCGCCGCGTCACTCTCGGGCACGACGCGGAGGATCGCGACCCGGGCCGGCCTCCGGCCGTGCCACCGGCCGGTTAGCCTGCGGTCAGCGCTGGTGACCGTTTCCCGGGAGGCTGAGTGTGCATCCGCTGTCGCGTATCACCGGCACGACGGTCGACCGCGTGCTCGGCCTTCCCGCGGCGGCGGTGCCTTACGTGGTGCGGCGCGATGTCGCGGTGGCGATGCCGGACGGCGTCGTCCTGCTCGGCGACCATTACCGCCCGGCGGGGATCAGCCGGCCGCTTCCGGCAGTGCTGATCCGCTCGCCGTACGGCAGGGCGGGTCTGGCGGGGATCCTGGTCGCCGCGCCGCTGGCCAGGCGGGGCTTCCAGGTATTCATGCAGAGCACCCGCGGGACGTTCGGCTCCGGAGGCCAGTTCCGCCCGTTCACCACCGAGCAAGAGGACGGCCTGGCCACCGTGGCGTGGCTTCGCGATCAGCCGTGGTGTGACGGCCAGGTCTCGATGACCGGCGCCAGCTACCTGGGCCACACCCAGTGGGCCGTCGCGCCCTACGCCGACCCTCCGCTGCGGTCGGTGTCACTGAACATCACCGCCGCGAACATGCACGCGGCGTTCTACCAGCACGGCGTGCCGAACGTCAAGAACGCGCTGAACTGGACCGGCCTGATCGGCAGGCAGGAACGGGGCCTGGCCGGGGTGATCCCATCCCCCTGGCAGATGGCCAGGATGAGACGGGCCCTGCGGAAGACACCGCTGCAGGCCGCCGACGTCGACGTGGCAGGCGCGCCGGTCGCGTTCTGGCG
This sequence comes from Streptosporangiaceae bacterium, assembly GCA_019246795.1. GTDB lineage: Bacteria > Actinomycetota > Actinomycetes > Streptosporangiales > Streptosporangiaceae > Palsa-504. Next base: position 8,264 of record JAFAPY010000084.1, read on the forward strand.
GGACTTCGTCCAGCACGCCGGCCCCGGCGACGGGTTCTGGGCGGCCGCCGATCACGGCGGCGCGGACCTGACCCGGCTTCCGCCGGTGAGCATGGTGACAGGGTGGTGGGATCTGTTCCTGCCGTTGCAGCTGCGCGACTACGCGGGGATCCGGGCGGCGGGCGTCACGGCGCGGATCATCGTGGGGCCGTGGCTGCACGGCGAACCCGCGGAGGTAAGGGCGATCGCCCGCCAGGACATCGCCTGGCTGGACCACCAGTTGCGCGGGGGCCCGGCGCCGCCGGGGCCGCCGGTCCGGCTGTTCCTGCAGCAGGCCGGGATCTGGCTGGGCTTCGACCAGTGGCCGCCGCCAGCCGCCGCCGTCACCGCGTATTACCTGCGCGCCCCGGGGCGCCTGGGCCGTGATGCCGAGCCCGGCGACGTGCCGCCGGCCACGTTCGTGTATGACCCGGCCGACCCGACGCCGTCCGCGGGAGGACCGCTGCTGCAGCCGCCCGGCAAGCAGGTCGACAACAGGGCGATCGAAGCCCGGCCCGACGTCCTGACCTACACCACCGATCCGCTGCCTGCCGCCCTGGAACTGGTCGGCCCAGTGACCGCCCGCGTCCACGTCCGCACGAGCCAACCGTATGCCGACGTGTTCGTGCGGGTCTGCGACGTGGACGCCAACGGCGTCTCCCGCAACATCACCGACGGCATCCGGCGGCTGGACCCGCTGACCGTGCCCGCTCCCGACGCCCGGCTCGGCGACGACGGGGTGGTGGCACTGGAGGTTGAGCTCTACCCGACGGCCTACCGGGTCCGGGCCGGGCACCGGCTCCGCGTCCAGGTCAGCGGGGGGGCGTTCCCCCGGTTCGCGCGCAACTTCGGCACCGCGGAGCCGTTCGGCGCCGCCACCAGGACGGTGCGGTGCCGGTTTGAGATCCACCACGACTCCCGGCACCCCGCCTGCGTGCTGCTGCCGGTGCTGGCCGGGCCGGTTACCGCGGGGAATTCTCCCTAGTACGATCCGGCGTCGACCCGGTCCCGGGTGCTTTCCTGGCTTCCGGGGCATCGCGGGCTTCCACGGCCTCGCAGGCGGCGCGCCGCTCGCGGTAGGCCGCCAACGTGACACGGCGCTGGACTGAGCCAACGTGACGCCCACGCTGCACCCATTGGACTAACGTGCGGCGTAGCACCAGGATCATCCGCCAGGCCTCCGGCGCGTCCACGGGCACGCCGGCGCCGAAGTCGCCATAGCGCGCCGCGACGGAGAATCCTCCCGCCAGCCGGATCGCCGCGGCCAGCTCTGTCGCGGTCCAGAAGCGGTTCGGCATCACGTCGGTGACCGTGCGCGCCGCACCATCCGGCCCGCGGTGGGTGACGCTGACGTGTTCCCTGGTGACCTGGGTCACCGGGTCGATGACGTCTGCCCGGCCGCCCCAGCTCACGGTCACCGTCCCGCCGTCGACCTCGCTGGTCCACTCGCTGTTCGTCCGCCGCTCGGTGAGGAAATCAGCGGGATGGGCGAGCTCGGCGATGTACAGGCCCCCGTCCGCCAGGTGGCGGGCGACCGAGGCAAGGTGCGCCAGCATGTCGTCGAGCGTCAGCAGGTGGCACAGCGAGTTCAGCATGGTGATGGCGAGGTCGAACTCGCATGGGATGGCGAAGTCGCGCATGTCCCCGTGCACGACGCTCAGGCGGACCCCGGCCGCCCGCGCCGCCTGCCGCGCCCGTGTGCACATCGCCGCGGAAAGATCGAGCGCGGTGGCGTCGATCCCGCGGCGGGCCAGCTCACGGGCGTGCTCAGCCGGCCCGGCGGCCAGCTCGAGCACCGAGCGCGGCACGCCGGACCCGGGATCGCCGGCTCCGCCGTACCTGCGGTACCAGCCGAGCAGCGCATCGACCTCAGCCGGGACGTCACGGTAGGCGCACGCTGCCTCGTAGAAGTCGGGTTCGTCATAGATTCCGGGCACCCGATCATGATGCACCAGCACATCGACCGCCTGGCACGGCCACTGCAGGCGCTGCGCAGCCCTCCGGGGCCTTCCCGGGCCCGGGGCACGGCGGCCCTGCGATGCCATCTGCGGGCCACGGCCTAGCCTCGTGCATCTGGCTGCGGCAGACTGTCCGCATGATGACACAGAGCCAGGCGCTGGAAACCCTGACGCGCGAGGATCCCGAGGCTGCTGGTGACGCGAAGGCAGCCCTCGCCTGGCTGGCCGGCGATGAGGGCCTGGAAACGATCTCGCTGCTGCGGCTGCAGGAGTTCCTCTGGTACGCGCTGCCTGTCAAGTGGCCGATGTCCACGCCCGGCCGGGTCGGCGTGGCGAAGGCGCTCGGCCGCCTGTTCAGCCTGGCGGGACTGGACCGCTATGCCGGGGTATGCGCCTCGGCCGGGACCGAGAAGATCATCTCGGCCTACGCGGGCAGGCACGAGGAGGGCATCGCCGCCTACACCGAGGCGATCGAGGCCTCCAACGCGGCACCGCCGGATACCGACCTGCTCGCCTGGGGCTCGGTCATGGGACCGCAGGAGCGCGCCGCCTACGACGCGTGCGCGGCCGCGCTCGAACTCGCCTTTGCCTCCGGAGAGCTGAGCGCCGGCGCCCGCGGCTGGCGCACCAAGCGGGCCGGCCTCGTCAATCGCTGGCTCACCGGAAGCGAGCCCACGGGAAGCGCCGACCTGGAGCGGCTGCCGGGGTGCCCGCCGGGTGCGGACACCTGGCTGAGCCGGATCAGCGCCGAGCGCATCGACGCCTGGGCGCATGGCCGGCCAGGGGAGCGGTCGCGGCTGGCCCGCGCGCTGATCCCGCGCCTGCTCGCGCCGTCGGCACTCCCCGATGACCCGCTGCCCACGCTGCGCTGGCTGCTCGGTCACGCCACCGAGGGGCTGCGGCTCACCGCCCGGCACTACATCGCGCCGCCACTGGTCACCGAGGCGGTGGACACGTTCGGGTGGCGCGACCAGCTTGTCGGGACCCTGCGCCAGGAACTGGACGTGTTCCCGCTGCACACCCTGCGCGGCATGGCACAAAGCGAGATGGGCGCGATCCGCCGCAGCCGCACCAGGCTGGTGCTCACCAAGACCGGCAAGCTGATGGCGGCGGACCCGGCCGCGAGGTGGCATATCGGCACCGCCGCGCTGATCGGGACCGATGACGGCCCGCAGCCGGACTTCTCCGTCGCCGTGCGCGAGGCCGCGCTGCTGGTGATCCTGACCAGCGGCCTCACCGGATACGACGAGCTGACCAGGCTGCTGACCGCCATCCACGGCATGGAGGGCTGGGCGTCGGGCAGTAGCACCGGGCTGGCCAACGCCGTGCGCACCGAGCTTTACACGCTCCGGCACCGGCTGTGGGCACTTGCCCTGCTGGGCGAGCGCGGTATCTCCGCGCCGCTGTCGCTGACCGACACCGGGGTCACCGCGGCGCTGTCCGCCCTGCTGGCCCGGGCGCTGCGCCCGCGGCACCACGCGGGCCTGGGGTAACCCCTGCTCTGGCCAGCGCAGCGGATAGTAGCCGGTGTAGTTTTCTGCAAGGGTGGTGGCCGCGGCACGAGACGAGGTGACGTAGCGGAGCTGGGCGAGCTGCAGCTCGGCACCGAACGGGTCCGGGTGCGGGTCCACGTGCAGCATCGATGTCATCCACCAGGAGAAGTGCTCGGCGCGCCAGACCCGGCGCAGGCACGTGTCCGAATACTCGTCGGCCGGCTCGGTGCGGCCGTCACGGAGCAGGCTGACCAAGGCGGCGGCCAGCTCTGTCACGTCGGCGATGGCCAGGTTGAGGCCCTTGGCGCCGGTGGGCGGCACGATGTGCGCCGCGTCCCCGGCCAGGAACAGCCTGCCGAACCGCATGGGCGAGGCGACGAAGCTGCGCATCAGCGAGACGCCCTTCTCCGTGATCGGGCCCTCCTTCAGGTCCCAGCCGGGCAGACCCAGCCGGCGCTGGAGCTCGCGCCAGATCCGGTCATCGGGCCACCGCTCGATGTCGGTGTCCGCCGGCACCTGCAGATACAGCCGGCTGACCTGCGGCGAGCGCATGGAGTGCAGCGAGAACCCGCTCTCGTGCCGGGCGTAGATGAGCTCGTCGGTGGACGGCGGCACCGCGGCGAGGATGCCGAGCCACGCATACGGGTAGTCGCGCCCGGCCACGGTCAGCAGGCCCGGCGGCAAGCAATCGCGGCTGATGCCATGGGAGCCGTCGCAGCCGGCGATCGCCTGGCTGCGTACCTCGTGCCGCGTGCCGGCGGAATCGGTGTAGCGGAGCACCGGACGGTCGCCGTCCAGGTCGCCCAGGCCGACATCGGAAACCTCGAACTCTATCTGGCCGCCAGCCGCCAGCCTGGCCCCGATCAGGTCCTTGACGATCTCCGTCTGCGCGTAGACCGTCACCCAGCGCCCGCCGGTCAGGTCGCGGAAGTCGATGTGGTGCCTTTCCCCGGCGAACTGCAGGTAGATCCCGCCGTGCTCCAGGCCCTCGGCGTCGAGCCGCTGGCCCAGGCCGGCCGCGCGGAGCAACTCGACGGTGCCCGCCTCGAGCAGCCCCGCCCGCTGCCGCGCCTCGCAGTAGGCGCGGCTGCGGGCCTCCACGACGATCGACTCGATGCCGCGCAAGGCAAGCAGGTGGGACAACAGGAGGCCGGCCGGGCCGGCGCCGATGATGCCGACCTGTGTCGTTGAGCGTTCCGTCATCGCCTGTCCGCCACACCGTCCCCGGGTTGCATATGTACGTAAGACGCACAATAGTTCAGAAAGCGAACCTGCGGGACGGTCACCAGCCGAGCCAGGAGGCCCCCTTGACGGACATCCGGGACACCGGTCATGACGGGGACTTCGTCCAGTCACTGGAGCGCGGGCTGTCGGTGATCCGTGCCTTCGACGCCGAGCACCCGAAGCTGACGTTGAGCGAGGTGGCCGCGAGCACCGGCCTGAGCCGGGCGGCCGCCCGCCGGTTCCTGCGCACGCTGGTCCAGCTCGGCTACATGCGCAGCGACGGGACCAGGTTCGCGTTGCGCCCGAAGATCCTCGAGCTCGGCTACGCCTACCTGTCCAGCCTGACGCTGCCCGAAGTGGCGATGCCGCACCTGGAGCAGTTGGTGGAGCAGGTGCACGAGTCGTCCTCGGTCTGCGAGCTGGACGGCGACGACGTGGTCTACATCGCCCGGGTGCCCACCAAGCGGATCATGACCGTAACCATCAGCGTCGGCACCAGGTTCCCCGCCTATGCGACCTCGATGGGCCGGGTGCTGCTGGCCGCGCAGCCGGACGAGTGGCTCGACGACTACCTGTCCTCGGCCAGCCTGCGCGGCCTGACCGGTCACACCATCACCAGCGCCACCGCGCTGCGCCGTGAGCTGCTCAAGATACGGGCCCAGGGCTGGGCGCTGGTGGATCAGGAGCTCGAGGAGGGGCTGCGGTCGATCGCCGCGCCGATCCGGGACGCCGACGGACAGGTCATCGCGTCGGTCAACGTGTCCACCCACGCCGGCCGGCGCACGCTGGACAGCGTCGTTGCGGACCTGCTGCCGCCGCTGCTGAACACCGCGCGCCGGATCGAGGTGGACCTGGCCCGGGCCCGCCCGGCAGCGGGCGGGTCGGGGGTCGCGCCCCTGGCCTAACCCGTGGCCCCGGCCGCGCCGTCTGCCACACTTGCTTACTATGCGCACGCTCGTCATCGACCATCCCCTGGTCACCCACAAGCTCACCGCGCTGCGCGACGCCACCAGCGACACCGCGACCTTCCGCAGCCTGACCGCCGAGCTGGTCACGCTGCTGGCCTACGAGGCGACCCGCGAAATGCGGGTGCAGCCGGTATCGGTCACCACGCCGGTCGGAGTCGCCCGCGGCGTCAAGCTGGCCAGGCCGGTGCCGCTGATCGTTCCGGTGCTGCGGGCGGGCATCGGCATGCTCGACGGCATGACCCGGCTGCTGCCGATGGCCGACGTCGGCTTCGTCGGGCTGGTCAGGGACGAGGAGTCGCTGGTCGCGTCGACCTACGCGGACCGGCTGCCCGCCGTCCTGACCGGACGGGACACGTTCGTGCTCGACCCCATGCTGGCCACCGGCGGCACGCTCGCCACCGTTATCGCCATGCTGGCCGACCGCGGCGCCACGTCGGTCACCGCGATCTGCCTGCTCGCCGCGCCGGAGGGCCTGCGCCGCGTCGAGCGCGCGTTCGCCGACGGCGGCACGCCGGTGGTGCGGGTCGTCGCCGCAGCAGTGGATGAGCGACTGAACGACCGGGGGTACATCGTGCCCGGCCTCGGCGACGCCGGTGACCGGCTCTTCGGCCAGGTCTGATTCCGGGCGGCCCGGCGCCGCGGACACCGGACCGCGCCGGGCCTCAGGTGCGATCGCTGGTTTCCAGCAGGACGGCCGGCACCACGGCATCGCTGGCGGCGCGCACCGTGGCGAAGCCCGGCTTGATCACGGTGTTGATCAGGTGCAGGCGCTCGTCGAAGCCCGCGAACGCGCTCTTCATCGCGTTGACCGTCAGCCACTCCACGTCCGACCAGCCGTAGCCGAACTCCTGCACCAGCTTGTGAAACTCCTCGCTGAGCGTCACCTGGCTCATCAGCCGGTTATCGGTGTTCACCGTCACCCGGAACTGCAGCTGGCGCAGCAGCCGCAGCGGGTGCCGCGCGATCGACGGGGCTGCGCCGGTCTGCACGTTGGAGGTCGGGCACATCTCCAGCGGGATCCTGCGGTCCCTGATGTAGGCGGCCAGGCGGCCCAGCCTGACGTTGCCTTCCCTGCTGATCTGGATGTCGTCGACGATGCGCACACCGTGGCCAAGCCGCTCGGCGCCGCACCACTGCACCGCTTCCCAGATCGACGGCAGCCCGTACGCCTCGCCCGCGTGGATCGTGAAGTGGAAGTTCTCCCGCTGGATGTACTGGAAGGCGTCCAGGTGCCTGCTCGGCGGCCAGCCCGCCTCGGCGCCCGCGATGTCGAAACCGACGACGCCCTGCTCGCGGTGCCGCACCGCGAGCTCGGCTATCTCCAGCGACCTCGCGGCGGTCCGCATCGCGGTGAGCAGGGCGTACACCGTGATGCCGCGCCCGGAACTGCCCTGGCGGAAGCCGTCGAGCACCGCCTCGACCACCTGGTCCAGGCTCAGCCCGCGCTCGGTGTGCAGCTCGGGGGCGAACCGGACCTCGGCGTAGACGACCCCGTCGGCGGCCAGGTCGGCGGCGCACTCGGCGGCCACCCGCCGCAGCGCGGCGGCCGTCTGCATGACCGCCACCGTGTGCCGGAACGCGTCCAGGTACACCTCCAGGTGACCGCGGTGCGACCCCTCGGTCAGCTTGCGGGTCAGCTCCTTGGCATCCCTGCCCGGCAGGTCGTCATAGCCCACGTCCCTGGCAAGCTCCAGGATCGTCTGAGGGCGCAGGCCGCCGTCCAGGTGATCGTGCAGCAGCACCTTCGGAGCGGCCCTGATCTCGGCAAGCGTCGGCATCTGTCCATTGTGCACGGTGACGGCGGGTGCGCTGGTCAGCCGATGTGCTCGAGGACCACCGGGGGGCGCGGCGGCTGGGTCCCGGTGACCGAGACGGCGCCGTCCAGAGCCGCCAGGGCGGGGCCGAAGCGCTCTGGTTCGTCGGTGTGCAGCTCCAGCAGCGGCTGGCCTGCCCGCACCGCCTCACCGGGCTTGGCCATGCAGATGACCCCCGCTGACGGGCTGACCGCGTCTTCCTTCCTGGCCCTGCCCGCGCCGAGCCGCCAGGCGGCGGTGCCGACAGCCAACGCGTCCAGGCTGGCCAGCCAGCCCGAGGCGGGGGCGGGCAGCGCCTGGATGACGTGCGCCGCCTGCGGCAGCGGGGCATCCGGGTCGCCGCCCTGCGCCCAGACCATCGCCCGGAACGCCTGCCGCGCCCGGCCGGTCGCGATGGCGGCGGCGGGGTCGGCATCGATGCCGGCCAGCGCGAGCATCTGCCCGGCCAGCGCGAGCGTCACCTCCATCAGGTCCGGCGGCCCGTTGCCCTCCAGCGCCGCGACGGCCTCCGCCACCTCGACCGCGTTGCCCACCGCACGGCCGAGCGGGGCGTCCATGGCCGTGAGCGTGACCCGCGTGCGGACCTTGTGGTCCTCGCCGAGCGCCACCATGGTCTCGGCGAGCTCGCGGGCCTGCTCCCTGCTCTTCATGAACGCGCCGGCGCCCACCTTGACGTCAAGGACCAGCGCGCCGGTCCCCTCGGCGATTTTCTTCGACATGATGGAGCTGGCGATCAGCGGGATGGACTCGACCGTGCCGGTGACGTCGCGCAGCGAGTACAGCCTGCGGTCGGCCGGGGCAAGACCGGAGCCGGCCGCGCAGATGACGCAGCCGACGGCCCTCAGCAAGCCGATCGTCTCCTCTGGGGTCAGCGCGGTGCGGAAGCCGCCGATTGCCTCCAGCTTGTCCAGCGTGCCGCCGGTGTGGCCCAGGCCGCGTCCGGACAGCTGCGGCACGGCGGCGCCGCAGCTGGCCACCAGCGGCGCAAGGATCAGGCTGACCTTGTCCCCCACTCCCCCGGTCGAGTGCTTGTCCACGGTCGGCCTGCCGATCCCGGACAGATCCAGCCGCTGGCCGGAGGCGATCATCGCCTCGGTCCAGGTCCGCAGCTCCGCGCCGTCAAGGCCCCGGAAGTAGATGGCCATGAGCAGCGCGGACATCTGCTCGTCGCCGACCTGGCCGGTGGCGTACGCGCCGAACAGCCACCGGATGTCCGCCTCGGACAGCCGGTGGCCGTCCCGTTTGGCGCGGATGAGCGCGACTGCGTCGGTCACCGGGATTCCCTCCTTGCCCGCAGCTCCGCGCCGGTGAAGGCCGCGGGCAGCAGGGCGTCCAGTTCCACGGGGCCCTCCGCGGTGTCGACGAGCAGCCCGCCGCCGCCCGCCTCGAGCAGCAGCTGGCGGCAGCGGCCGCACGGCAGCAGCGGCATCCCGTCGCCCGCGACGATTGCCACCGCCACCAGCGGCCCGGTGGCGCCGGAGGCGTGCAGCGTGCTGACCAGGCCGCATTCGGCGCACAGGGTCAGGCCGTAGGAGGCATTCTCCACGTTGCAGGCCGCGATGACCTGCCGGTCAGCGGTCAGGCCCGCGGCTCCCACCCGCAGGCCGGAGTACGGCACGTAGGCCCGTCTCGCGGCCGAGCCCGCGGCGGCGCGCAGCGCCGCCCAGTCGATCGTCACACGACGACTGTACGGGGCGTTAGCAAAACCAGGCGAGCGCGGGCAAAGAAGGGCACGGGGAGGCGGGCGGGGTTCTTGCACAACGGGGCCCGCGCGGAAAAGGCTGCAGGGTTGCCTTATCCACGCGGGCCCTGTCATGTCCCGCGGCCGCAGCAGGGAGGCTGACCGCGCTAGAGCAAGGAACTCTGCTCACTAGAATGCCCAACGACTTGCTAGGACCCACCCTGGAACGAGTTCAGTTTTGGTTAAGATCTGCGTCCGGGCGGCTCACCGGCAGTTTCCGTCCCCAGCGTGGAGCCCGTGAACCTAGCATGGAGCCCGTGAGCACGCGTCTGGGCCGGGTCCTGGTGGTCGAGGACGACCCTGGCATCGCCACCCAGCTGGTCCGCGGGCTGACCCGGGCGGGCTACGAGACGGGCAGCGTCACCACCGGCGCGGCCGCGCTGGACTGGCCGGTGCCCGACGTGGTGCTGCTCGACCTCGGGCTGCCCGACATCGACGGGGTGGAGGTCTGCCGGCGGCTCCGCGCCTGCACCGACGCGGCGATCATCGTGGTGACCGCGCGCGGAGAGGAATCCGACCGTGTGCTCGCCCTCGATGAGGGCGCCGACGACTACCTGATCAAGCCGTTCGGGCTGGCCGAGCTGCTGGCGAGGATCCGCGCCGTGCTGCGCCGCAGCCGCGCACACGGCAACGGGTCCGCCCAGGTGCTTCAGCACGGCCAGCTCACCGTGGACCTGCGCACTCACAAGGTCACCGTCGGCGGGAGCGCCGTCGCGGTGACGCCGAAGGAGTTCGCCATCCTGGAGTGCCTGGCCAGCGACCCGGGACGGGTGGTCAGCCGCCAGGAGATGCTGGAGCGGGCCTGGGACGAGCACTGGTACGGCCCCACCAAGGTGCTCGACGTGCACATGGCGGCGCTGCGGAAGAAGCTCGGCGACCCGGGCCTGATCGAAACCGTCTACGGGCACGGCTTCCGGCTCGCCGACCCCAGCGAGACCCCGTGAGCGCCGACCGATACCGGCTAGCGAGCGTGGGCCTTTTGAGCTCGTGCGAGCGGCCGGTGGCCCGCAGGGCGATTCGGGCGGCGCGAACGTCTTGGGAGACACCGTGACCAGTCGGGAGACACGGTGACCAGGCGGATCGTGCTCGCCCTGGTGGCTTTCACCGCTGCGGTCATCGCAGGCGCCGTGGTCCCGCTGGCGCTCAACGCGGTCGGGCATGACCGCAGCTCGTTCATCGCCGAGACGGCGGGCATCGTGCAGACCTACGCCGCGGTCGCCCAGGCGCGCCTGGAGGGCGGCCGCGATCCTGCGCTGATCCCCGTTGTCTCCGAGGTGGAGCAGTCCGGCGACGGCCTGCTCATCGTCACCAGCGGCATGCGGACCATAGTCGACGTGAACATGCCCGCGGGAAACTGGACCCGGCTGGCGCTGCAGGCCGACCAGCAGGCCAGGTACGTGGCGCACCAGACAATCCAGCCGCTCACCACGACCACGGCATCGACGGTGGTCGCCGCGATGCCGGTCCGCCAGTACGCCTTCGGCCCCGTGGTCGGTACGGTGATCCTGGCCAGGTCCACCGCGCCGCTGAACCAGTCCATCACCGCGCTGTGGGTCACCCTCGCCGCGATCGGCGCGGCCGCCCTGGCCGGCGCGGCGCTGCTCGCCTTCGTGCTGGCGCGCTGGGTGCGCAGGCCGCTGGCCGGACTGGACGGCGCGGCGCGCAGGCTGGCGGACGGCGACCTGGCGGTCCGGGCCGCGGTCGGCTCTGGGCCGCGGGAGCTGCGGCGCCTCGGTACCACGTTCAACACGATGGCCGGGCGGCTGGAGGCCCTGGTGCACGGGAACCGCGCGGTCATCGCGGACGTGTCGCACCAGCTCCGCACCCCGCTGGCGGCGCTGCGGCTGCGGCTGGACCTGCTCGCCGCGGACACCGCCGAGTCCGACCCGGACACCGCCCGCGAGCTCGCCGGGGCCCTCGACGAACTGGCCAGGCTGTCCCGGCTGGTGGACGGGCTGCTCGCCGTGGCGCGGGCGGAGAACGTGGTCCCGGTGCCGGTCGCGGTGGACGTCGCAGCGGTGGCCGCCGAGCGCGTGGCGGCCTGGCACCCGGTGGCCGACGACCGGGGCATCACGCTGGCGGCCAGCGAGGCGGCACGGGGCGCCGGGCCGGTGCTGGCATTGCTCGGCGAGGGGCACCTGGAGCAGATCCTGGACAACCTGATCGCCAACGCGCTGGACGCACTGGACGGCCGCGCGGCGGCCTGCCCGACGCACGCGTCCCAGACAACGCCGGACGGCCGCGCGGCGGCTTGCCCGACGCGCGCGCCCCAGCCAGCACCGAGCGCGGGCGGCCGGGTCGTGGTGGCGACCGCCGCCACGCCGGCCGGCGCCCGGGTCACGGTCGCCGACAACGGGCCGGGCATGAGCGCCGAGGACCGGCAGCGCGCCTTCTTGCCGTTCGCCACCTCAAGCCCGACCGGCACCGGGCTCGGCCTGGCCATCGTGCACCGGCTGTCCACCTCCAACGGCGGCACCGCGGACCTGGCGGAGACGCCGGGCGGCGGCCTGACGGTCACGATCGACCTCCCCGGCGTCCCGGCGCCGGACGGGGCGGCCGCCGGCGCCGGCCTGCCCATGGGCCTGTAGGAAAGCACCAACGGACGACGCGGACAGGGCGGGTGCCTGTCCGCCAGGCCAGGGATGCCATCATGATCCGGTTCCGATTCGGCAACGAGCAGGTCAGATCGGCGCCTGTCCCCTTCCCCGGGCGGCATCACCAGGCATAACCTGCGGGACAACCCCGGACGAACGCGAAGCCGGCTGACGAGCCGGCCCAGTGGAGGTAAGCGTGAGATACAGCGCATGGGCCACGGCGGCGGCGGCCGTGACGGCGACGCTGGTCATCGCCGCGTGCGGCAGCAGCAGCAGCTCGGCATCATCAGGCACGAGCTCGTCGGCCTCGGCGAGCAGCACGGGCACGGCGGCGACCGCCGGCAAGTTCCTCGGCTGCATGGTCACCGACATCGGCGGCATCGACGACCGGTCGTTCAACACCTCGTCGTGGAACGGCATGCAGGCGGCCGCGTCCGCCGATTCCAGCGTCACCGTCAAGTACCTGCAGTCGACGACGCAAAGCGACTACGTGCCGAACATCGACGCGTTCCTCAGCCAGAAGTGCGGCATCATCGCCACCGTCGGCTTCCTGATGGCCGGCGCGACGGAGGCCGCGGCCAAGGCGCACCCGAGCCAGAAGTTCGCGATCGTGGACTGCTCGTATGCGTCGGGGTGCCTGACCGGACCGCACGAGGCCAACATCGACCAGCTGGTGTACAACACCGCCCAGGACGGCTTCCTCGGCGGCTACCTGGCCGCTGGCATGACTAAGTCCGGCAAGGTCGCCACGTTCGGCGGGCAGGAGCTGCCGACCGTGACCATCTACATGGACGGGTTCTGGGACGGCGTGCAGTACTACAACCAGAAGCACGGCACGCACGTGCAGGTGCTCGGCTGGGACGAGCCGACGCAGAAGGGCTCGTTCACCGGTGACTTCACCAACGAGACCAAGGGTGCGACGCTCACCCAGACGTTCATCACCGAGGGCGCCGACATCGTCTTCCCGGTCGCGGGCATGACCGGGCTCGGCGCCGCCAAGGCGGTCCAGGACGCCGACAACGCGGCAGGCAGCCAGAAGGTGAACATGATGTGGGTGGACACCGACGGCTGCATCAGCGCGGCGCAGTACTGCAAGTACTTCATCACCAGCGTGGAGAAAGGCATCGTGGCCTCCGTGAAGGCCGCCGTGACGTCCGCGGCCAACGGCACGTTCAAGGGCGGCACCTACGTCGGAACCCTGGCCAACGGCGGCGCCGTGCTCGCCCCCTACCACACCTTCGCCACCAAGATCCCGGCCTCGCTGCAGAACGAGCTGAAGCAGGTCCAGGCCGGCATCGAGAACGGCTCGATCCCGACGCCCACCAAGAGCCCGGTCTAGCAGGCCGGACGCGAGCCTGGCACCCTGGGGGTACCAGGCTCGCGTCGCGGTGAACGAGGGATCTGTCGTGGAACTTGAGCTGAAGGGCATCACCAAGCGGTTCGGCTCGCTTGTGGCCAACGACCGGATCGACCTGACGGTGGCCCCCGGCCAGGTGCACGCGCTGCTCGGCGAGAACGGCGCGGGCAAGACCACGCTGATGAACGTGCTGTACGGCATGCTGGCCCCCGACGAGGGCCAGATCCTGTTCAACGCGAAGCCGGTGACGTTCGGATCCCCCAAGGACGCCATCGCGGCCGGCATCGGCATGGTGCACCAGCACTTCATGCTCGTCCCGGTGTTCACCGTCGCGGAGAACGTGACCCTCGGCATCGAGGAGACCGACCGCGCCGGCCTGCTCAACCGGCGCCGGACACGCCGGGACGTGCGGGAGCTGTCCCGCCGCTACGGCCTGGACGTCGACCCGGACGCCCTGGTGGAGAACCTGCCCGTGGGCATCCAGCAGCGGGTCGAGATCGTCAAGGCACTGGTCAGGAACGCCACCGTGCTGATCCTCGACGAGCCCACCGCGGTGCTGACCCCGGCGGAGACCCGCGACCTGTTCCGGATCATCGCTCAGCTCAAGGAGGGGGGCACCTCGGTCATCTTCATCTCCCACAAGCTGCGGGAGGTGCAGGCGATCGCCGACACGATCACCGTGCTGCGCCGGGGCGCGGTGGTCGGTAACCGGTCGCCGTCCGCCACCGAGGACGAGCTCGCCTCGCTCATGGTCGGCCGGAACGTGCAGCTGCGGGTGAGCAAGGCCGCCGCCAAGCCGGGGAACGTGGTGCTGGACGTGGCAGAGCTGACCGTAGCCGACGAGACCGGCCGGGTCTGGGTGGACGGGATCTCCTTCGGCGTGCGGTCCGGCGAGATCCTGGGCGTGGCCGGGGTCCAGGGCAACGGGCAGACCGAGCTGTGCGAGGCGCTGATGGGGCTGCGGCCGGCCACGGCGGGCCGAGTGACGCTGGCCGGACGGGACCTGACCCACGCCACCCCGGCGCAGCGGCTGCGCGCCGGCGTCGCCTACATCCCCGAAGATCGGCGCGAGGACGGCCTGATCGGCGACTTCTCCGTCGCCGACAACATGGTGCTCGACACCTACCGCGCACCGCCGTTCTCCGCCGGCATCAACCTCAACCTCGGCGCGATCGGGCGCAACGCGGCCGAGCGCGTCGCCGAGTTCGACGTCCGCACCCCGTCGCCGGACGCGCCGGTCGGCACGCTGTCCGGCGGCAACCAGCAGAAGGTCATCCTGGCCAGGGAACTCGGGCACGAGCACAAGGTCCTCGTCGCCAGCCAGCCCACCCGGGGGCTCGACGTGGGCTCGATCGAGTTCGTGCACCGCCGCATCGTCGAGCAGCGCGACCGCGGCGTGGCCGTGCTCATCGTCTCCGCGGAACTCGACGAGATCTACGCGCTGGCGGACCGGATCGCGGTGATGTATGAGGGCAGGATCACCGGTGTCCGGCCGCCGACCGTGCCGGCCGAGGAACTGGGGCTGCTGATGGCCGGCGGCAGCGACGCCCCAGGGGGGCTCGGGGGGACGGGCGCTCTTCCCCAAGGGGGGTCCG
>JAFAPY010000293.1 GCA_019246795.1 Streptosporangiaceae bacterium
TTGCGGCCGGCCACCTTCTTGCCCGCGTCGTATCCGCGGCTGGACCTGGCGACTTCCTCCGCGGCCCGGACCGACTGGGAGTCGATGACCGCCGCCGTCGGCGCGGCCGTGCGGCCGGCCAGGAGGCGGACCCGCTCGCGCAGCTGGCCATGCATTGTCTCGGTGGACCCGTCAGCCTGTCCCGGTGCGCCGCGCTGCTCATCGGCGCGAGGCGCACGGCACCGGGCATCGAGACGGAGACCCCGGACCGCGCTGGAGACGGGCTCGGTCGCGTGGTGCTGCTGGAAGAGAAACTGCCGGCGTGGGAGCGGGTGTGCCGCATGAACGCAGTATGTGAGCATCATACTGCTATCCGTAGCGCCTGGTCCGTGCGGGCCGGCCTGTCCTGCCCGGCGCCCCGCCGACGACCGCGACCTCGGCTGGCTCGATGAGCTTGTGCCTGCGGCCGAGGTAATTTGTCGGTGCGCTGCGAATGCGTGCGGCGCCGAGGTAAGCGTTTGTGCCCACTGGCGGGTTAACGGGTGTGAGCCAAGACAAGGCCGAGTTCGCCGAATTTTTTGCGGCGAGCTGGGAGTCCTGTCTGCGGGCGGTGGCTGCCAGCAGCGGAAACATGACTCTGGCCGAGGACCAGACCGCCGAGGCGTTCGCCCGGGCGTGGGCGTCCTGGCGCAAGGTCAGCCGTCATCCAGCCCCCGCGGCCTGGGTGGTCCGCACTGCGCTCAACGCCGGGGCGTCGTGGTGGCGTCGGCGCAGCAAGGAAACCGCGCTGGCCTGTCATGACGTCGTGGCGGTCGACGGGCAGAGGACCGGGCTGGACAGTGCAGTTCTCGCGGCGCTGCGCCGCCTGCCGGCCCGCCAGCGGGAGGTGATCGTGCTGCGTGTCTTCCTTGACCTGGACATCGACACGACCGCCAGGCAACTCGGCATCGCGCCGGGAACGGTCCGGGCTCACCTATCACGGGCCTTCACAGCCCTTCGCAACGAACTCACCCAGGCCACGACCATGGAGGCCGAACGATGACCCACGACGAGCGCCCGAATGACAGCGCCGTGACCTGGGAACTGCGCGACTCCCTGTCTGCACTGACGGTGCCTGGACGGCCGTCGCTGGCGGCGATCACCAGCAGGGGCCGAGCGCGCCAGCGGCGGCGTCGCGCAGGTTTCGCGGGCCTGGGGGTCACCGGTGCCATCGCGGGCACCGCGGTAGCCGTCGGGCTGACCGGCGTGCTCGGCGCGTCCTCCCTCGGCGGCGCGGGTACGATCCGGACCGCGGCCTTCACCCTCACTAGCAATGCCAACGGCACCGACACGCTCACCCTGACCGCCGGCCAGGTGTTCGACCCCGCCCTGCTCCAGCGGGCACTCGCGCAGCGAGGTATCCCGGCCTTGGTCAAGACCGATGCCTGGTGCTCGTCCAGCCTCGCGGCACCCAACCCGGCGAGCATCGGGGTGCTGGCTTTCTCCTCGCCCGTCAAGTCATCCCAAGGTGGCTTGCCGGCGCTCGGCTTCCGGGAGCAAGGCCGGATCGGCGCCCACATCGTGGCCGTGATCAACCCCGCGAAGATGCCGTCCGGAACTGGGTTGTTCTTCGGCTACTACGACCGCGATCACGCGCTGTCGCCCAACCTCATCTACACCCGCTCCTACACCTGCGTCAGCGGTGAGCAGCCGCCCGCCAACGGGTAATCGCGCACAACCTGCCACCTCGGAAGGAACACCAGGTGAACGGCGATAAAGGCGTCTCCCGGAACATGCTGCGGGCACGGCCGTCGCTAACGGCGTTCGCGGCCATCGCGCTCGGCGTGGTCGTGCTGACGGCGGCGTGCAGCGGCTCGACGACCACAGCACAGGCCAATTCTTCTGCGGCCCAGTCGGCTCCTTCGGCGGGTTCATCCAGCTCGTCGGGGGGTTCCCCGCAGTTGCAGTTCGCCAGGTGCATGCGATCCAACGGGGTCACCGACTTCCCCGACCCAGAATCCAACGGCAGCTTCCAGCTACCGGGCGGCACGGGCGATCTGAACCCGAATAGCCCGGTCAACCAGAAAGCGCAGGAAGCGTGCCAGCACTTCCTGGGCAGCGACGAGCATGGGACCCCCGCGCAGGAGGCCCAGGACGCGGCCAAGTTGCTCAGTTACGCCAAGTGCATGCGGTCGCACGGGATCACCAACTTCCCCGATCCCTTCAGGCACCCCGACGGCGGATACGGCTTCCTATACACCGATCAATTGGATCAAAGCGGCCCCGCCTTCCTGGCGGCCAATCAGGCCTGCCGGAGCCTCCTGCCCGGAGATCACCACGAAGACAGAGGTGGCTCGTGATGAGCGAGACCGTTTCCCGGGGCGGGAATGCGACCCGGCAGGCGGATTCCCCGGCAGCCGCTGAGGCCGCGGCAGCGCGCGGGCGGCCCCGGGTTCGCTGGGTTCTGGCGGCGGCCCTGACAGTACTCGTGGCGGGCGGGCTGGCAGCGGCGTGGTCTGCTGGTGCTTTCTCCCCCGGTGCCCCGGTCGGGAACCGGAGATTGCCGCCGCCGGCGACGCAGGCGGTCACCCGGCAGAACCTGTCATCAACCACGCCCGTGAACGCGACGCTCGGGTACGCCGGGACTTATACCGTGCGAGGGCAAAGCGGGACGCTGACGTGGCTGCCGTCGCCGGGACAGCTGATCAGCCAGGGCCAGGTGTTGTACAAGACCGATAACGGCTCACCGACTGTGCTGCTGTACGGCAGCGTCCCGACGTGGCGGGCGCTGGACCCGGGCGCCACCGGCACCGACGTATCCCAGCTCAACCACGACTTGGTGGCGCTCGGGGACGCCTCTAGCGTGCAGCTCAGCGCGGCGGGCTGGGCTACCTTCTCCTCGGCAACGCAGACGGGGGTGCAAAAGCTGCAGGCGGAGCTGGGAATCGCCAGTCCCTCGGGGTCGCTGTCGCCGGGATCGTTTGTGTTCGAGCCCACCGCGCTGCGGGTCGCGACGGTGACCGGCAGCCTGGGCGCCCCCGCGTCCGGGCCGGTGCTGACAGCTACCTCCGACCAGCACGTGGTGACGATACCGCTGGATGCGGCCCAGCAGAGCGAGGTCAAGGTCGGGGATGCGGTGAGCGTCACCCTGCCGGACGGGTTCAGCACGCCGGGCACCGTGTCCTCGGTCGGCTCTGTCGCGACCACTTCCGGGGCTTCGGGCGGGTCCGGCGGTCCCGGTGGTTCGGGCAGTACCGCGACGATCCCGGTGACCGTTACGCTGAAGGACCCGTCGGCGGCGGGCAGCCTGGATCAGGCGCCGGTGACGGTGTACATCACCACCGCCACCGTGCACGACGCGCTGGTGGTCCCGGTGGGGGCGCTGCTGGCCCAGTCCTCGGGCGGGTACGCGGTCGAGGTGGCCGGGGCGGGGAATGCGCGGCGCCTGGTCCCGGTGACGGTCGGGATTTTCGATGACACTGACGGGTTGGTGCAGGTGACCGGGGCGCTGGCGCCCGGGCAGCGCGTCGTGGTACCGGCCACATGAGCGCCGGGATGACGGCTCCGGCGGGGAGGGCCGGCGACGGGGTGCGGCCAGTTCCGGTGCCTGTGCTTGAACTTGAGGAGGTGTCGAAGGCGTATCCAGGGTCGCCGCCGGTGCAGGCGCTGGACCAGGTAAGCCTGTCGGTGCTGGCCGGGGAGCTGACCGGCATCGTGGGCCCGTCAGGGTCAGGCAAGAGCACGCTGCTGCACCTGATGGGCACCCTGGACAAACCGACGGCCGGGACGGTGCGGGTGACCGGGATCAACGTGGCGCGGATGGGCGACCGTGAGCTGTCCGGGCTGCGGGCATCCCGGATCGGGTTCGTGTTCCAGCAGTTCTTCCTCGCCGAGCACCAGACCGTGCTGGGCAACGTGGCCGACGGGCTGCTGTATGCCGGGGTCCCCAGGGCCCGGCGGCGGCAGGCCGCAGCCGCGGCGCTGGCCCGGGTGGGGCTGGCGCACAAGGCCGCCGCGCGGGCGACCCAGCTGTCTGGCGGGGAGCGGCAGCGGGTGGCGGTGGCGCGGGCGATCGCGGGCCGTCCGCCGGTGGTGCTGGCCGACGAGCCGACCGGAAACCTGGACTCGGCCACCGGCGCGTCGCTGCTGGCGCTGCTGGAGGAACTCAACGCCGCGGGCACCACGATCATCATCATCACCCACGACCACGCGGTCGCCGCCCGGATGCGGCGCCGCATCGAGATGCTCGACGGGCACATCATCGCGGACACGGGAGAACTACCATGACCACCACGATGGAGTGGCCCGCCACCCCGCCCGTGTCCCGGCTGCACCCTGGGGACCTAGCCGGTCTTGCCAGTGTGGGCCTGCGGACCCGGAAGCTGCGGGCGTCACTGTCGGCGCTGGGCATCGCGATCGGGGTGGCGGCCATCGTGGCGGTGCTGGGCCTGGCCGCGTCCTCCTCGGCTGTGCTGCTGAACGAGATCAGCCAGCTGGGCACCAACCTGCTGACCGTCACCAACGGGCAGAGCCTCCCCGGCAGCACCGCCGAGCTTCCGCTGGCCGCCCCCGCGATGATCAGCCAGCTGCCCGGTGTCACCGGGGTGCAGTACACCGGGACGGTCAGCAACGCCAGCGCCTACCGCAGCCCGGACATCCCCACGATCAACACCAACGCGCTGACTGTCGCCGCCTCCAGCCTCGGCCTGCCGGCCGTGACGGGTACCTCGGTCGCGGCAGGCAGCTACCTCAACGCAGCCACCGTCGGCGAGCCGGTCGCGGTGCTCGGCTCGGCCGCCGCGCAGCGGCTCGGCTTGGACCGGGTCTGGCCCGGGATGCGGATCTGGGTGGGCGGCATGTGGTTCTACGTGGTGGGCATCCTCAATCCCGCCGTGCTGGCTCCGGAGATCGACTCCTCGGTCTTGATCGGCTTCCCCGCCGCCAGGCACTACCTCGGCTTCGACGGCCACCCCTCGGAGGTTTACGTCCGCACCCAGAACACGTCGGCGGCCGTCAACACCGTCGACGGGAAACTGGGCGGGCAGGCCGACCCGGAGAACCCGGGCCAGGTCAACGTGTCCCAGCCATCGAATGCGCTGACCGCGCAGGCCGACGCCGCCGGAGCGCTCGACACGCTGTTCCTAGGGCTGGGGGCGGTCGCGCTGCTGGTCGGCGCGGTCGGAGTAGCAAACATCATGATCATCTCGGTACTGGAGCGCCGCCAGGAGATCGGGCTGCGCAGGGCGCTGGGCGCCACCAAGAGCCACATCAGGATCCAGTTCCTTTCCGAGGCGATCATGCTCTCCCTAGCCGGCGGCACCGTGGGGGTCATCCTCGGCGCCGTCTCCACCGGCGTCTACGGCCACACCAGGGGCTGGCCGATCGTCATCCCCATCGAAGCCTGGGTCGGCGGCCTGGTCGCAGCCCTGTTCATCGGCGCGCTTGCCGGGCTGCTGCCCGCCATCCGGGCCGCCCGCCTGTCACCAACCGAGGCCCTGTTGACCATGTGACCTGCGTCCAGGCAACTGACGGAACTGCCCGCCACCGGGCGCTACCCCCGGTCCGCCGCCGCGGTCACGGTCGAGGCACATGCTCGCCATCCCGGAATCGACCGCAGCTCGATCATCTTGCGGCTGCTGGATCACGCCGGGAAGAACTGGCTGTCGAACCAGCGCAATCCCGGGAGCCCTGCGTGCCGTTGTACCGTGTCCCGCCTGCCGTTGTCCACTGCGCCGCCGGCCAGCCGCCCGCGCCGGTACCCTGCCGGTGTTGCCCCGGCGGGACAAGCCGCAGCTCCCGCGGCCGGCGGTATCCCTCGGACATGTCCGACGCCGAGTGGGCGGTGTGCGAGCCGCTGCTGCCGGCCCCGGCCTGGCTGGCGGGCAAGGGCGGCCGCCCGTCCGGGTACTGCATGCGCGACATCGTCGACGCCATCCGCTACCTCACCCACAACGGGCCGGTGTGGCGGGCGCTTCCCGCCGACTTCCCGCCCGCCTGGACCGTGTACTGGCGGGCCGCCAAGTGGCAGGCCGACGGGTCCACCGAGACAATGCATGACCAGCTGCGCGAGCGGGTCCGCCTCCTGGCCGGCCGCACGGCCGCGCCGACGGCGGCGGTCATCGACTCCCAGTCGGTCCGGGCCGCGGAGGAAGTCGCCAGGTCCAGCCGCGGATACGACGCGGGCAAGAAGGTGGCCGGCCGCAA
>JAFAPY010000392.1 GCA_019246795.1 Streptosporangiaceae bacterium
CTGCGGCACCGGCGGAGACCTCCTTGCCTACTCGTACACGTACGTGCCCGGGGCCGGGCCGAGCGGCGGGTACTGGCGGTTGCCGAGGGCGGCGCGCGCCTGCCGCTCGTTGCCGGAGCGGGCGGTCAGCCATTCGGCCCACGGCCGCCACCACGACCCCTTCTCCACGGCGGCGGTCTTGAGCCACTCGTCGGGATCGGTCGGCGTCGGCGGGCCGTACCAGCGGTCGTAGCGCATGCTGTCCGCCGGGTAGACGACCGACTGGATGTGGCCGGACCGGATCAGGGTCATCTCCTTGCCGGCGCCGCCGACCAGGTGGGCGGTGTCGTAGCAGGCCCGCCAGGCCGTGATGTGGTCGGTGTAGCCGCCGACGTGGTAGCTGTCGCAGCTGATCTTGCCGAAGTCGGTCTTGACGCCGTGCAGCGTGGGGCCGTTGCCGTCCCACCCGTCCATGGCCAGCCTGCTCGACTCTTGCGCGAACCTGGCCGTGGTGCGGGTGGCGTCGTCGTTCCAGGCCAGCACGTCGAACGGGGCGGGCGACTTGCCCATGAGCCATCCGCTGACCAGGTAGTTGTAGACCAGGTCGTTCGGCCGCAGCATGGCGAACACGGTGCGCAGCGCGGTCCCGGGGATGACTCGCTGCTTCGCGGCGGCGAGTTCCAGCGCGGCACGCGCCTCCTTGGTGTCCATCATGCCCACCACGTTGGGCTTCTCCCCGGTCAGCATGGTCACGACGAAGGTCGCGGAGTTGGCGGAGTCGTCGCCGATGGCGGCCAGGTGCGCGAGCTGGTAGGCGAGCGTGATGCCGCCGGCGCACAGCCCGAGCAGGTTCAGCTTGTCGGAGCGCGCGATTGCCTTGACCGCTGTGCTGGCTCGTTCCGCGGCGGCGAGGTAGTCCTCCAGGCCCCACTTCCCCTCGCCCCGCGGCGCGCTGGGGTTGCGCCAGACGACGATGAACGTAGCGATGCCCTGGGACACGGCGTACTCGGCCAGCGACCGCCCCGGCGACATGTCCAAGATGTAGTGGCGGTTGATCTGCGGCGGGATCATCAGCAGCGGGATGGCGCGGACCTTCGGCGTGGCCGGGGTGTACTGCAGCAGCTCGAACATCGGGTCGCGGTACACCACGGCACCAGGCGTGGCCGCGAGGTCCTTGCCGACGGTGAACTCCTCGCGGTCGGCCATGGACGGCATCCCGCCGCGGGCAAGGTCCCGCAGCATGTTCTGCGTGCCGCTGACCAGCGACAGGCCGCTGGTCTCGATGGCCCGCCGCAGGGCTGCGGGGTTGGTGCCCAGGTAGTTCGTCGGAGCCAGCGCGGCGGCGATCACGTCGGCCGCGAAGCGGGCACGCGCCTTGTCCTGCCAGCTGCCGTCCACGGACTCATACATCCGGTTCACCCACTGCTCGAACAGCCGGTACGACTGGCCGAGCATGCGGAAGTACGGGTTGGCCCGCCAGGCCTCGTCGGTGAAGCGCTGGTCCCGCTGGTCGAAGGAGATGTCCGACTTGCCGAGCGCGATCTTGGTCAGCTCCCCGGCCAGCCACGGCATCTGCTTCGCGACCGCGGCCGGGTCCACGAGGTCGGCGATCGCCCTGACCATGTCCATCGGCAGCATTGCGGACGCTGCCTCGGTCACGTCTGACAGGACGTCCTGGTCGGATGACTCATCGGTGTGCATGACCTCTCCCGGTGCGCAGACTCGGCAGGCGGATCATTCGGCCTGCCGTCGGTCACTTCACGGTGGCAGCCCTCCGGGGACCGGGCAAGGCCAGGATGACCCGGCCCGCAGGGACCTTGGGCCGCCAGGCCAGGGACCTATGGCCGGTGTCCATGGCGTGTCACCTGATTCAGCATGGCAGTCGTCATCGGCGACAGAGCCACACCTTCCGTACATGCACGAACCTGCTTGCCCGGGAAATGACAAGGGAATCGTTGCTGCGGACCCGGACGTCCGCGACATCGTGTCCGCAGGACTGCAATTCTTGAACTGCCAGGCCCGGGATGGCGGTATTTTTCAGAGAGGCGCCGGTATCATGGACTTCGAGTTGACCGACGAGCAGCAGCTGACCCGCGAAGCGGTCAGGGAGTTCGCCGACGCTGAGCTGGTACCAATCGCAGCCGAGCTCGACCGTGATCACCGCTTTCCGCACGAGATCCTGCCGAAACTGGCAGAGCTGAATCTCATGGGCATGCCCTATCCCGAGAAAGTGGGCGGCGCGGGAACGGATTACCTGAGCTACATAATCGCGCTTGAGGAAGTGTCGCGGGCGTGCGCGAGCACCGGCATCATCTTGTCGGTGCACACCTCGCTCGCCACCTGGCCGATCTTCACGTTCGGGACCGAGGCTCAGCATGACCGGTACCTCCCCGACATGGCCTCCGGCCGTCGCCTCGGGGCTTTCGCGCTGACCGAGCCCGCGGCGGGCACCGATGCCGCGGCGGGCACCGCCACGGCGGCGCGCAGCGGGGACGACTACGTTCTCAACGGGTCCAAGATCTTCATCACCAACGCGCCGCACGCCGACATATATGTCGTGTTCGCGAAGACCGATCCGGAGCGGGGCGTCCGCGGGATGAGCGCGTTCGTCGTCGAGAAGGACACCCCCGGGTTCTCCGTCGGCGAGGCCGAGCACAAGCTGGGGATCCGCGGTTCCAGCACACCGCCGCTGTACTTCAATGACTGCCGCATTCCCAGCGATGCGCTCCTGGGCGGCGAAGGCGACGGCTTCAAGATCGCCATGCAGACCCTCG
>JAFAPY010000402.1 GCA_019246795.1 Streptosporangiaceae bacterium
TCGCCAGGGCGGCAGCGCGGCCCGGCAGGGCGCTCGGGGAACTGCCCCGAGCCCGGGCACGCAAGGCGGCCAGCGCGCGCGCGGGTCCAGGACAGGGGGCGGTGCGCACGCGCGTCCTTCCGGGGCCCAGCCAGCGCCGGTGCCGGCCGGGCTGGCGCCGCGCCGCAGCGGTCGGCTGCAGTATTCGGCGCCTTCGGTCGACGGCGGAACCCACGTGGAGACCAGCCTCAGCCCGGCAGCCAGCGACGACTTCGCGCATGTAGGCCGCAACGACCCGTGCCC
Organism: Streptosporangiaceae bacterium; assembly: GCA_019246795.1. Lineage (GTDB taxonomy): Bacteria > Actinomycetota > Actinomycetes > Streptosporangiales > Streptosporangiaceae > Palsa-504. The sequence goes on from JAFAPY010000402.1 coordinate 283, forward strand.
GTGCGGCTCGGGCCGCAAGTTCAAGCGCTGCCACGGCGACCCGAGGATGCGCCCGGAATAACGCGCCGTCCTCAGCCCGCCTCGATCTCGGTGCACAGCCAGCGGGCCGGGCGAGCCGGCAGGCCGGGTGCGGCCTGGCGTTCCGGAACGTGCTCGAACCGCATGGCCAGCGCCCGGGTGCGTGGTCCGCAGCTGACGATGACCGTCATCTCCACGGCGTGGGCGGCAGGCCGCGACACCATGATGCGCCGGATCACCAGGCGCCGGTCGGCGAGCAGCGGGGCGAGACGGCGGATTTGCGCGCGGGCACGGTCGGTCGTCCACGGGAGGATCTGGCGCAGCGGCCGCCTGCCGGCGAGGATCTCGACCACCACCTGGGCGAACTGCCGCGGCCACGCCGTCGCCGCGCCTGCCGCTGCGGGTGAGGCGGTGCAGGCGGCCGGGTGCGGTTGCCGCTCCGCGGTGCCCAGCCGCGGCACCGCCGCGCCGAGGCCTGCAGGCGCCGCCGGACACGCTCCGTCGTGGGTGTCACAGTCGTACGGCGGCGCGCTATCAGGCACCGTGGCCAGCCGCAGCGTCGGTGTTCCGGGCACGCCCGCCAGGGGCGGCGGGTCGGGCGTGAGGGTCGTTGACGGCATGGTCCTGCCTTGAGGTCCGCAGACTGCGTTACGCCGCCGATGCCCGTGACGGCCGCCTCCACCCAGGGTCCCGGCTGAACCTTTGTACCGCGTGCCCCCGACATTCCGGCGGCGGCCGACCGTCACCGCTAGCCTTGGTCGCGTGGCGGACTATCCGCATCCGTCCAGCGAGGGCCGTTCGGCCAACATGCGGGCCAACCGGCGGGCCGACACCAAGCCGGAACTGGCGCTGCGCCGCGCCCTGCACCGGCTCGGCTACCGCTACCGCAAGGATTACCGGCTGGATCTGGGCGACGGCAGGCGGGTCCGCCCCGACATCGCCTTTACCGGGCGCAAGGTGGCGGTGTTCGTGGATGGCTGCTTCTGGCACGCCTGCCCCGACCACGGCTCCAAGCCGCGGGCCAACCAGTGGTACTGGGGCCCGAAGCTGGCCAGGAACGTCGAGCGCGACCAGGTCAACGACGCGGCGCTGGCCCTGGCCGGCTGGACGGTGATCCGGCTCTGGGAACACGTCCCGCTCGAGATGGCTCTCGCCGCCGTGGTGGCCGCTCTCGCGCCGCGCAACGCGGGCGGCCACCTCCCGGAGGCGGGCCCCTGATCACACCAGGCACGGCAAGCATACAATCCGCTTGTCAGTGCGAGCCGTGATCAGTTATCGCGAATGATAAGTGCCTGACGAACGAAAAGTGTTCATATTCGGCCGCTATTCCTTCGCGAAGCACAAATCCTTCGTGGTATCCGCTACGTCGGCGCTGGGATGGCCGGACTAAAACCGCTGGGATTTCAGCCATCACACTGGCGCCACCGCTCGGCCGCGGTTACCCGGACCACGCACGGTAACCCGGTGACTGTGGCAGACTCTTGAGCCACCATGCGCGTGTACCTGCCCTTCACGCTGCCCGCCCTGGCACGTGTGCTCGACTCGGGCCAGCTCGGTCCCGGGCCGGTTCCCGGGTTCGCGGTCACGCCGGCGCTGCGCGAGGCGTACGCGAGCGGGGACGACGAGGAACTCGAGTACACCGCGCTGACCGAGGCGGCGCGCGCCTCGCTGCGCATGCTCGCCGCCGACCCGGCCGCACCGCCGCGCCGGGTGGTGCTGGCCGCCGAGCTCCCCGGCGACCAGGTGCGGCCAGACGCGCAGGTCAGCGAACCCGGCAGGGTCCGGCTGCAAGCCCCGGTCCCGCTGAGCCGCCTGGTGTCGGCGCATGTGGACGACAAAGCTGCCGCCAAAGACGTGCAAAGCGCGGCGGAGGCACTGCCGGCCGCCGACGCGGGCGACGACGACGCCAGGTTTGCGGTGGACGGCGCCGAAGGTCACGAGCTCGCCTGGTACGCCACCCAGGAACTGCGCGACCTGGCACATGGGCCAGAACAAGGGACGGAAGGGGCCGTATAGCCCACGACCGCGATCGTGTAACGATAGGGGTATCCCACCCGAAGAGGAGCGATCGTGTTGGACGCCGTCTCCAAGCCTCCTGTGCCGGTCAACGAACCGGTCAGGCAGTACCAGCCGGGCAGCCACGAGCGGGCCGCGCTGGAGGCCAAGATCAAGGAACTCGCCGGCCAGCGGGAGGAGCTGACCATGACCATCGGCGGCACGCAGCAGATGGCGACGGGCGGGCTGGTGGGCGTGGTGCAGCCGCACAACCGCCGTCACCTGCTCGGCCAGCTCGGCAACGCCACCGACGCCGATGTGGCAGCCGCGATCGACGCGGCCAAGCAGGCGGCGCCCGCCTGGCGGGACATGGCCTTCGACGACCGGGCCGCGGTCTTCCTCAAGGCCGCGGACCTGCTCGCCGGGCCCTGGCGCGGCACGCTGAACGCCGCGACCATCCTCGGCCAGTCCAAGTCGCCGTACCAGGCCGAGATCGACGCCGCCTGCGAGCTGATCGACTTCTTCCGGTACAACGTCGGTTACGCCAGGCGGGTGCTGGCCGAGCAGCCGGAATCGGCTCCCGGCACGTGGAACCGGATGGAGTACCGCCCGCTCGAGGGGTTCGTGCTGGCGATCACGCCGTTCAACTTCACGTCGATCGCCGGGAACCTGCCCACCGCGCCCGCGCTGGTCGGCAACGTCGTGGTGTGGAAGCCGTCGCCGACCCAGCAGCTCGCCGCGCACTACACGATGCGGCTGCTGGAGGCGGCCGGGCTGCCGCCCGGGGTGATCAACCTGGTGACCGGGGACGGCCAGGCGGTGTCGCGGGTCGCGGTGCCCCATCCGGACCTGGCCGGCATTCACTTCACCGGGTCCACGGCGACCTTCCAGCACCTGTGGCGGACCGTCGGGGAGAACATCGCGCGGTACCGGAACTACCCGCGGCTGGTGGGCGAAACCGGCGGCAAGGACTTCGTGGTCGCACACCCCAGCGCCGACCCCGCCACCATCGCGCCCGCGCTGATCCGCGGCGCGTTCGAGTACCAGGGGCAGAAGTGCTCGGCGGCCTCGCGCGCCTACATTCCCGAGTCGGTCTGGGGCCAGGTCCGCGACGACTTCCTCGCGCAGGTGGAGTCGCTGACGATCGGCGACGTGGCATCGGACCTGTCGCTGTTCATGGGCGCGGTCATCGACGAACGCGCGTTCGCCAAGCACAAGGCCGCGATCGACCGGGCCAACCACACCGCCTCGCTCCGCATCCTGGCAGGCGGCAAGACCGACGACACCGAGGGTTTCTTCGTCTGGCCGACGGTCCTGCAAAGCACGGATCCCACAGACGAGGTCTTCTCCACCGAATACTTCGGCCCGATCCTCGCCGTCCACGTCTACCCGGACGATGGCTACGCCGGCGTGCTCGCCCAAGCCGCCGATGTCGCCCGTTACGCGCTGACCGGCTCGGTCCTGGCCACGGACCGGGCGGCGATCGTACACGCCATGGACGTGCTGCGGTACGCGGCCGGCAACTTCTACATCAACGACAAGCCGACCGGTGCGGTGGTCGGCCAGCAGCCGTTCGGAGGTGCCCGCGCCAGCGGCACCGACGACAAGGCCGGCTCTGTCTTCAACCTGATCCGGTGGACCTCCGCCCGCGCGGTCAAGGAACTGTTCGTCCCGCCCACCGACTACCGGTACCCTCACATGGGATGATTTGCCGGCTGGTTGTGTGGAACGTCGACCTGACGCTGGTCGATGTCACGAAGGTGACCAGGGCAGCGCTGGCTGATGCGTTCGGCGCGGTGGCGGGCCGCCCGCTGATCCGGCTGCCGCAGCTTGCGGGCCGTTCGGAATCGGAGATCTTCTTCGAGGCGCTGGCCGACAACGGCGTGGACGTGCGCGCCGACGAGAAGGCCGAACGCCTGCTCGAGCCGTTCTGTGCCGAGCTCGCCTCCGCCATGCAGGCCAGGCGGGAGGAGCTGCCCCGCCAGGGAAAGCGGCTGCCGGGCGCGGCCGAGGCGGCGGCGGCCGTCGCCGAGCGGGGCAACGCCGTGCAGACCGTGCTGACCGGCAACAGCAAGCCGAACGCCATGCTGAAGCTGCGCGCGTTCGACCTGGACCGCTTCATCGACTTCGACATCGGCGGCTACGGCTGTGAGGCCTACCCGAAGGGCACGCTGCTCACGGTCGCGCGGCAGCGCGCGGCGGGCAAGCACCAGGCGAGCTTCGCCGAGGGCGCCACGGTTTACGTCGCCGATTCGCCCCGTGACGTGGACGCGGCCAAGATCGCCGGGGTCGCCTCGCTCGCGGTGGCCTCCGGCCGGGCAAGCGCGGCGGAACTGCGTGACGCGGGCGCCGACGCGGTGCTCCCCGACCTGACCGACACCACCCGCGTGGTCGCGCTGATCACCGAGCTCACTGACCGGCGGTGACCATGCCACATGAGCGGCCGCGCGGCGGCTTGCCCGACGCGCGCGCTCCGGACAGCACTGAGCGGCCGCGCGGCGGCTTGCCCGACGCGCGCGCTCCGGACAGCGCTGAGCGGCCGCGCGGCGGCTTGCCCGACGCGCGCGCTCCGGGAGGCGCTGAGGCGTTGCCAGGCGCGCCGCGCCGGCACGATGCTGGGACCATGACACCAAGCGGCTACGGTCAGGTGCTCTGGGAGCCGGACCAGGTGACGCTGCGTGACGCCCGGGTCAGCCACTTCATGCGCTGGCTGAGCAGCGAACGCGGCCGTGACTTCGCAGGCTACGCCGACCTGTGGCAGTGGTCGGTGACCCGGCCCGAGGAGTTCTGGGCGGCGATCTGGGATTACTTCGAGGTCCTCGGCGACCGCGGCCCCGGCCCGGTGCTGTCCGGTGGCACCATGCCGGAGGTGCGCTGGTTCTCCGGCGCCACGCTGAACTACGCCCGTAATGCGCTGAGGACCGCGTGGACCGATCCCGGCCGCACCGCGATAATCTTTGAAGCCGAACGAGCCGGTGGCGGCAGGCTCAGTTATGCGCAGCTGGCCGCCGAGGTCGCGCGGGTTGCCCGCGGGCTGCGCGCGCTCGGCGTACGCCGCGGCGACCGGGTGGCGGCCCTGCTGCCGAACGTGCCCGAGGCGGTTATCGGCCTGCTCGCGGCCGCCAGCCTGGGCGCGATCTGGTCATCGTGCTCGCCGGACTTCGGCGCGCGCAGCGTGGTCGACCGGTTCGCCCAGATCGATCCCAAGGTGCTGATCGCCTGCGACGGCTATGCCTACGGCGGCCGGGAATTCTCCCGTACCGACATGCTGGCCGACGTGGCAGCCGCGTTGCCTGGCCTGGCGGCCGTCGTCATGGTGAACCTGCTCGGCGGACCAGAGCCGCCGACCGTGACACGCTGGGCCGACCTCGGCGCCGGCGAGCACGGCCGCGAGCCGGAGTTCGAGGAGGTGCCGTTCGGGCACCCGCTGTGGGTGGTTTACTCCTCGGGCACCACCGGGCTGCCCAAGCCGATCGTGCACGGGCACGGCGGGATTGTGCTCGAGCACCTCAAGGCGCTGTCGTTCCACCAGGACCTGCGCCCGGCCGACGTGTTCACCTGGTACACCACCACCGGCTGGATGATGTGGAACTACCTGGCCGGCGGCCTGCTGGCCGGGGCGACGATCGTCGCCTACGACGGCAGCGCCACCTGCCCGGACGCGGACCGCCTGTGGCAGCTGGCCGCCACCCACGGCGTCACCTACCTGGGCGTGGGCGCACCCTACCTGGTCGCCTGCATGAAGGCAGGGCTGCGTCCCGGGCAGCAACACGACCTGTCGCGCCTGCGCGGCGTCGGCTCGACCGGGTCGCCGCTGCCGCCCGAGGCGTTCGGCTGGGTGTACGCGCACGTGGGCAGCGACCTGCTGCTCGGCTCGTTCTCCGGCGGCACCGACCTGTGCACGGGTTTCGTCGGGCCGTGCCCGCTGCTGCCGGTACGGGCCGGGGTGATCTCCGGCCGCTGCCTGGGCGCGGACGTGCAGGCCTACGACGATGACGGCAAGCCGGTGGTCGGCGAGGTCGGCGAGCTGGTGATCACCGAGCCCATGCCGTCGATGCCGGTCGGGTTCTGGAACGATCGCGGTGGCGCGCGGTACCGGGAGAGCTACTTCGCGACGTACCCCGGGGTCTGGCGGCACGGCGACTGGATCGAGGTGCTGCCCGACGGCGGGTGCATCATCTATGGACGCTCCGATGCCACGCTGAACCGGGGCGGGGTGCGCATGGGCACCAGCGAGTTCTACCGCGTGGTGGAGAGCTTCGCGGAGATCAGCGACAGCCTGGTGGTGGACACCGGCACGCTCGGCGCCGAGGGCCGGCTGATCCTGTACGTGGTGCCCGCCCAGGGCAGCGAGCTCGACGATGACCTCGCCCAGCGGATCCGCGCCGCGCTGCGCGCCCAGCTGTCCCCGAGGCACGGACCGGATGAGATCCGGCAGGTGCCCGGGATTCCGCGGGCCCTTTCCGGGAAGAAGCTGGAGGTCCCGGTGCGCCGGATCCTGCTCGGCACGGACCCGGAGCGGGCCGTGGACCCGAACGCCCTGGCCGATCCCGGGCTGCTGAAGTACTTTGGCCCGGCGAGCTGACCGTACACAAGGGAGTGGACGTGATGCCGGAACGCATGACCGATGACGCCAGGGAAGCACTGCTGGCCAAGGCAAGCTCCGCGTGGGCGGACGATCCGGCCCTGGACGCCGGCGCCCTCGGCGGCATCTCCTGCTACCTGGAGTCTTACTACCAGCGCGTCGCCACCGAGGACCTCGCCCCGCCCGAGCGGATGGCGGCGGTCGCGGAAGCTCACGCCCGGATCGGCCTGCACCGGCCGCAGGGCCGCGCCCTGGTCAGCGTCCGCCATCCGGGCGGCGCGCACCTGGGGCCGGCCGTCGCCGCCGCCCTGGTGGTGGACATCGTCACAGACGACATGGCCTACCTGGTGGATTCGGTCACCACCGAGCTCAACCGGCACGATGCGGATATCCAGCTGCTGGTCCACCCGCTGCTGCGGGTGCGCCGGGACGTCACCGGCAGGCTCCACGGCATCCTCGGCGTGTGCGCGGAGGATGCGGATCTGACCGGCGCTCCCGCGGATGAGCTGATCGAGTCCTGGATCCACGTCGAACTCGGGCCGCCCAGGGACCGGGTCAGCGGCGACGAGCTCGCCGCCGACCTGCGCCGGGTCCTCGACGACGTGCGCGTGGTCGTCGAGGACGCCCAGCGGATGGGCTCGGTGGCCCGCAGCCTGGCCGCCGAGCTCGGCGGTGAGCCGGACAGCGAGGAGGTCGAGTTCGGCGAGTTGCTGCGCTGGCTGGCGGACAGCAACTTCACCTTCCTCGGATACCGCCAGTATGACCTGGTACCGGTCGAGGGCGGGATGGCCCTGCGGCCGGTGCCGGGAACCGGGCTCGGCATCCTCCGTCATGACCGGCAGGGCGCCTACTCCCAGGGCGCGCTGCCGCCCGAGGTCGTGGCCAGGGCGCAGGACCCGGGCGAACGGCTGGTGCTGTCCAAGGCGAACTCCAGGTCCACCGTGAACCGGGCGAACTACCTCGATTACGTCTCGGTCAAGAGGCATGACGAGGCCGGGAACGTCGTCGGGGAATACCGGTTCCTCGGCCTGTACACGCACAAGGCGCACACCGAGCCGATCACCGGCATCCCGGTGCTGTGGCGCAAGCTCGCCCAGGTGCTCGCCGCCGCCGGTCTGGCCAGGGATAGCTACGACGGGCAGGACCTCGTCGAGATCCTCGACGCGTACCCGCGCGAGGAGCTGTTCGAGATCTCCGCCGAAGAGCTCACCCCGATCGCGCTGGGCGTGCTGCGGCTGCGCGAGCGCAAGCAGACCAGGCTGTTCCTGCGCCGGGACCGGTACGGCAGGTACATGTCCTGCCTGATCTACCTGCCGCGGGACAGGTACACCACCAAGGTCAGGTTGCGCGCGCAGGAGATCTTGATGCAGGCGCTGCACGGGGCATCCATGGACTACAGCGCCATGGTCGGCGATTCCGCACTGGCCCGGCTGCACGTGGTGGTCCGCGCTGACCATGGCCGGGAGGTGCCGCGCGTGGACGCGGCCGCGCTGGAGCGCAGGCTGGCCGCGGCGGTCAGGTCGTGGGATGAGGACCTCGCCGACGAAGCCGCCCGGGTGCTGGGCGAGGAGCGGGCGGACGAGGTGCTGTCCATGTGCCCGGCCGGCATCCCGGAGACGTACAAGGCGGACGTCTCCGCGAAGAACGCGGTCTTCGACCTGGCCATGATCCTGCAGCTGCGCGAGTCCGGGGACCGGTTCGCGGTCCGGCTGGTGGAAGGCGAGCAGCGGTGGACGCTGGTGGTGTACCGCCTGGGCACGCCGATCACGCTGTCCGACGTGCTGCCCCAGCTCCAGCACATGGGCCTGGAGGTCGTCGACGAGCACCCGTATGAGTTCACCGGGGCCGCGCAGGACCGCTCGTTCTGGATCTATGAATTCGGCCTGCGGCCTCCGGCCGCGGCCCCGCCGGCCGCGGTGCGGCCGACGTTCGAGGAGGCGCTGGCCGCGCTGTGGCGGGGCGAGACCGAAGACGACGGGTTCAACGCGCTGGTGCTTGCCGCGGGCCTGAGCTGGCGTGAGGTGACGCTGCTGCGCGCCTGCGCCAAGTACCTGCGCCAAGGCGGGATGCGGTTCAGCGAGGACTACATGCACCGGGTGCTGCGGTCCAACGCCGGCATCACCCGCCTGCTGGTGCGGCTGTTCGAGTCCAGATTCGACCCGGCCAAGCAGGACGGCGCCGGCGAGCGCTGCGAGGCGATCGCCGAGGAGATCCGCGGCCAGCTCGACGAGGTCGCCAGCCTGGACGCCGACCGGATCCTGCGGGCGTACCTGGCGCTGATCGACGCCACTCTGCGGACCAACTGCTACCGGCGGGAAAGCCCCGGTGGGGTGGCAGGGCCGCCGTACCTGTTGCTCAAGCTCGACCCGGGCAGGGTTCCCGGGCTGACCGACCCGCGGCCGAAGTTCGAGATCTACGTCTACTCGCCGCGGCTGGAGGCGGTGCACCTGCGGTTCGGCCGGGTGGCCCGCGGCGGCCTGCGCTGGTCCGACCGGCTGGAGGATTTCCGCACCGAGGTTCTGGGGCTGGTCACTGCGCAGCAGGTGAAAAACGCCGTCATCGTGCCTTCCGGCGCCAAGGGCGGGTTCGTGTGCAAGCAGCTGCCCAGCCCATCCGACCGCGAGGCCTACCAGGGCGAGGTACTCGCCTGCTACCAGACGTTCATCGCCGCGATGCTCGACGTGACCGACAACATCGTCGACGACACCGTGGTACCGCCGCCCGACGTGGTGCGCCGGGACGGCGACGACCCGTACCTGGTCGTGGCCGCGGACAAGGGCACCGCGACGTTCTCCGACACGGCCAACGAGGTCGCCGCCCGGTACCGGTTCTGGCTGGGCGACGCATTCGCCTCCGGCGGGTCGGAGGGCTATGACCACAAGAAGATGGGCATCACCGCGCGGGGTGCCTGGGAGTCGGTAAAGGTCCACTTCGCCTCGCTCGGCATCAACCCGGACACCGACGACTTCACGGTCGCCGGCATCGGCGACATGTCCGGTGACGTGTTCGGCAACGGCATGCTGCTGTCCCGGCACATCAAGCTGGTCGCGGCCTTCGACCACCGGCACGTGTTCGTCGACCCGGACCCCGATCCGGCCGCCAGTTTCGCCGAGCGCGCCCGGCTGTTCGCGCTGCCCCGGTCCTCGTGGGCGGACTACGATCCGGCGCTGATCTCGCCGGGCGGCGGGCTCTGGCCGCGGACCGCCAAATCGGTCCCGATGTCGCCGCAGATGCGCGCGGTGCTCGGCACCGACGCCGGGGTCGCCGCGGCGAGCCCGGATGAGCTGATCTCCGCGATCCTGGCCGCCCCGGTCGACCTGCTGTGGAACGGCGGCATCGGCACGTACGTGAAGGCCGGCTCGCAGTCGCATGCCGACGTGGGCGACAGGTCCAACGACGCGGTGCGGATCGACGCGACCCAGCTGCGCGCGCGGGTGGTCGGCGAGGGCGGCAACCTCGGCTTGACCCAGGCGGCCCGGATCCAGTACTCGCTGGGCGGCGGCTTGGTGAACACCGACTTCATCGACAACTCGGCCGGGGTGGACACCTCCGACCACGAGGTCAACATCAAGATCCTGCTCGACGACGCGACCGCCGCCGGCGTCCTCCCCGCCGCGGCCCGGCACGAGCTGCTGAACGAGATGACCAGCGAGGTGGCCGACCTGGTGCTGCGCCACAACTACGGGCAGAACATGGCGCTGGCGGTGGCCAGGTCGCAGGCGTCGTCCCTGCTGCACGTGCACGCGCGCTACTTCCGCAAGCTGGTCCGCGACAAGCGGCTTTACCCCGGCGCCGACGTCCTTCCCAACGACAGGGAGATAGCCGAACGCAGGTCCGCCGGCGGCGGCCTGACCAACCCCGAGCTGGCCCTGCTGCTGGCGCATACCAAGATCTGGGCGGGCGAGGAGGTGCTCGCCTCCGGGCTGCCCGACGACCCGTACCTGCGCCAGGAGCTTGCCGGATACTTCCCGGTCCCGCTGCGGGACAGGTTTGCGGCCCAGATGGAATCGCACCGGCTGCGCCGGGAGATCATCACTACCTCGGCGGTCAACGAGATGGTCGACACCTCGGGCACCACGTTCCTGTTCCGGCTGATCGAGGAGACCGGCGCTTCCGTGACCGACCTGACCCGGGCGTGGCTGGTGGCCCGCGAGGTGTTCGACATGGTGGCGTTCTGGCGCCAGGTCGAGGAACTGGAGGAGCGAATCAGCCTGGCCGCCCAGATCACGCTGCTGCTGGAGGGCCGCAAGCTCACCGAGCGGGCGGCCAGGTGGCTGCTGCACAACCGCCGTCCGCCGTTTGACATCGCAGCGACCGTGGCCTTCTTCTCCGACGGCGTGCGCACCGTGCGCTCCAGGCTGCCGAAGCTGCTCACCGGCAGGGACGCCAGCGGATTCGAGGAGCGCAGGGACTCCTACCTGGCGCTCGGCGTGCCGGCCGACCTCGCCGACCGGGTCGCGGCCATGGTGCCGGCCTACTCGGCGTTCGACATCGTGCAGGTCGCGGCGAGCGAAGGACGGTCGATCGAGGAGACCGCCGAGGTCTATTTCGACCTGGCCGACCGGCTGCAGATCACCCGGCTGCGGGACCGCATCACCGCGCTGCCGCGCGAGGACCGCTGGTCGACGATGGCGCGTGCGGCGCTGCGCGATGACCTGTACGCGGCGCACGCGTCGCTGACCAGGGACGTGCTCGGCGTCAGCGGCTCGGGGACGCCGAGGTCGCCGGAGGAGCGGATGGCGGCGTGGGTGTCGGGGAACGGGGCCGCCGTCGCGATGGCCGCGCAGACGCTCGGCGAGATCTGGGAGAGCGAGCGCTTCACCTTCACCACGTTGTCGGTGGCGCTGCGCGCTATCCGCACCCTGGTCGCCTCCAGTTCCCTGCCCCAGGCATAGGTCGCCGGGGGCCGCTGCGGCTCCGGATAACACGGCGTGGGCATACGTGGCGGCGACTTCGGCGCCGATGACCTGCAGCTTTGCGTTGCGGGCGGACGCAGGGTCGACGGCCGCGTACTCGCAGGTCCAGTCGATCCATAGCCCGTGGTAGCCGACCTCGTGGGGCAGCGTGAACTGCGGCGAAACACCAGCTGGCACCGGGATCGGTGACCCGGCCGCGAGGTTCGGGTGCAGAGCGGCCACGTTGAGCGACATCCCGTAGAGCACCAGCGCCCCGCCGTCGGCGGTGCGCAGCGCGAACACCGGGTACGGTGCGCCCTGCAGTATCCACTGGTACTGCAGCCCGCGCGCCGCGTCCGCGCGGGCCTGGGCGGCCTGCGCCGCGTAGAACTCGGTGGTGGCGGGCCCGGTGCCGACCACAGCCGCCGCCGGGTTGGCCGGCCCGTCGTCGACGACGGCCGCCTGGGTCGCGCCCGCCACGTCGGGGCGCAGCAGCAGCGCGGAGTCGTCGGTGGACACCTTGATCGCGTAGCCGTCCGGGCCGCGGGCGATGGCCGGGAGCCGCTGGCCGAGCACCGGGGCGCCGTTCATCGTCCACGGCTTGCCCGCTTCCCGTTCGAACAGCATGATGACGTTGACCGCCGGCCCGCCCGCCCGCGGTGCCCTCGGTACGGCCACCAGGAACCACTGCGGGTAGCTTGTCAGCTTCGGCACGTAGAACACCGGGGTGCCGTACCGGTACCTCGGCACCGGCGTGCCCGTCGTCGACCGCGCCGTGTACTCCGCTTTGACGACCGACCACTGTGCGGCCGCGACGATGGACAGCCCCCGCTTCTTCTCCCCGCGTGCGGCCGCGGTGTCGCTGGCCGTGATGTAGTGGGCATAGGCCTTCTTCGCCTGCCCGATCGTCAGGAAGGGGTGGCCGGCCGGATCGGCGGCCGCCGACGTCGCAGGGGCGCATCCGGCCAGCCCGAACACGGTGGCGACGGCGAGCGCCACGACCGCGATAGCGCCCGGGGACCTCGAAGGGACGGCGGCGGAGCTTTTCCGGAACCTGCGCCTGCGGACTGTCACGCTAAGGCAGGATACCGGGTTTGGGCCGCCGTTTCCGCGCGCGGGGCCGCCCGCGCGCTGCGGGCGCGCTCCTCACGTAGGCTTACCAGCATGGCAGGTACCGATCCCGCCGATGAGATCGCGGCACTGACATCGACGCTGGCCAGCATCGAGGCGGTGCTCGATCCCGGCGCCATGGAGACGGAGGCGGCCGCGCTGAGGGAGCAGGCCGCCGATCCCGGGCTGTGGTCTGACCAGGATCACGCGCAGAAGGTCACCCGCCGCCTGTCCTACCTGGAGGCCGAGCTTGCCAGCCTGGCCGGGCTGCGCCAGCGGCTCGCTGACACCGGTGTGCTGTTCGGCCTTGCCGAGAGCGAGAACGACGAGCCCACCCGTAAGGAGGCGGCCGCCGAGCTCGCCGCGCTGCGCAGCGAGATCGACCAGCTCGAGGTGCGCACGCTGCTGAACGGCGAGTACGACGACAGGGAGGCCCTGATCTCGATCAACGCGCAGGCCGGCGGCGCCGACGCCGCCGACTTCGCGGAGAACCTGATGCGGATGTACCTGCGCTGGGCGGAGCGGCACAAGTACCCGACCCAGGTGTATGACACCTCCTACGCGGAGGAGGCCGGCATCAAGTCGACGACGTTCGCCGTCCACGCCCCGTACGCCTACGGCACGCTGCGCGGCGAGCATGGCACCCACCGAATGGTCCGCATCTCCAAGTACGACAACCAGGGGCGCAGGCAGACCTCGTTCGCCGGGGTGGACGTGATGCCGGTGGTGGAGCAGACCGATCACATCGAGATCGGCGAGGACGAGATCAGGGTCGACGTGTTCCGGTCAAGCGGCCCCGGCGGCCAGGGTGTCAACACCACCGACTCGGCGGTGCGGATCACCCACCTGCCCACCGGGATCGTGGTGTCCTGCCAGAACGAGCGCAGCCAGATCCAGAACCGCGCCTCGGCGATGGCGGTGCTGCAGGCCAAGCTGCTGGAACGGCGCAGGCAGGAGGAAGCCGAGCAGCTGGCCGCTCTGCGCGGCGACGGCGGCCGCGCCTGGGGCACGCAGATCCGCAACTACGTTCTGTACCCGTACCAGAGCGTCAAGGACCTGCGCAGCGGCGCGGAGACCGGGAACGCCCTGGCCGTCTTGGACGGGGAGATCGACGAGTTCATCGACGCGGAGATCCGCTGGCTCCGCAAGAGCGGGAGGTAGTCGCGCGGCTCCGCCGGCCCCTCGTGCTTTCGCCGTACCTTACCTGCTGCTACCTGCCGACGTGCATGGCGAGCAGCAGCAGGACGGTCAGCGCCAGGACGGCGGCGATGACGAGCTGCGGCCTGACGCCAGCGTGCGAGCGATGCACATGGTCCCGCGCAGCGCGGCACGCCGGGCACCGGCCCTCGACGACTGGACCAGCGCACTGCGCGCAGATCAGGTGTTCGCAGCTCATCGAAACCCCTTCCGCTGGCAGTGCTGGCCCGTCCTGGGACTTACCGCGATATTACGGCCTGCGCAGTCAGTCTCCCTCTAGACTGCTGTCTGGCCAAAATCAGGTTACCCGCATATCGGCTCCCGCGGCGATGCCAGCCGCGGCATGCCGCTCACTACACCGCTGTGATGGTCCCGTGATCAGTTTCGATAACGTCACCAAGGTCTACCCGAATCAGAGCAGGCCCGCGCTGGAGAACGTGAGCATCTCGATCCCCAAGGGCGAGTTCGTCTTCCTTGTCGGCCCGTCCGGCTCGGGCAAGTCGACTTTCCTGCGGCTGGTGCTGAAGGAGGAGCGGCCAAGCGACGGCAGGATCCAGGTGGCGGGCCGGGACCTGGCACGGCTCACCAACTGGAAGGTGCCGTATCTGCGCCGGCGCATCGGCTGCGTATTCCAGGACTTCCGGCTGCTGCCGAACAAGAACGTCTACGGCAATGTCGCATTCGCGCTGGAAGTTATCGGCAAGCACCGGCGCTTCATCCGCAAGGTGGTCCCGGAGGTGATCGACCTGGTCGGGCTGGAAGGCAAGCACGACCGCATGCCCGATGAGCTGTCCGGCGGCGAGCAGCAGCGGGTCGCGGTGGCGCGCGCCTTCGTCAACCGGCCGATGATCCTGCTCGCCGACGAGCCGACCGGGAACATCGACCCGGCGACCTCGATCGGCGTTATGAAGGTGCTTGACCGGATCAACAGGACCGGGACGACCGTGGTGATGGCAACGCACGACGCGGCCATCGTGGACTCCATGCGTAAGCGGGTCATCGAGCTGGAATTCGGCAAGGTCGTCCGAGACCAGTCCCGCGGAGTGTACGGCCAGGCGTACTGACCTGTTACCGCCGCGCCGCGATGAGGCGGCGCTGAGGAGAGTGTCGAGGGATCAGTCAGCATGCGTTCACAGTTTGTCCTTTCCGAGATCTGGATCGGGCTGCGCCGGAATCTCACCATGACGATGGCCCTCATCGTGGTCGTCGCCATCAGCCTCTCCCTGCTCGGCACGGGCCTGCTGTTCGTCAAGCAGGTGGACAGGACCAGGACCTACTGGCAGGGCAAGGTCGAGCTGTCGGTGTACCTGTGCATCAAGTCCAGCCCGCAGCCGCAGTGCCAGCACAACGGGCCGGCCACCGACACCGAGCGGGCGCAGCTGCGGCAGCAGCTGCAGTCCATGCCGCAGGTCCAGGCCGTCTACTACGTGTCGCAGCAGCAGGCGTGGCAGGAGTTCCGGCAGTACTTCTCCAACGAGCCGGCCCTGGTCCAGGACACCTCCGAGGGCGACATCCCCGACTCGTTCGAGGTCAAGCTGAGGAATCCCGAGGCCGATTACAACAGCGTGGCCAGCGCGGTGACCGGCGCAGCAGGGGTGGAAACGGTGGTCGACGAGATGACCATCCTGGACAAGTTCTACCGGCTCCTCGATGGCGCCAGGAACGCAGTCGTCATCGTCGCCCTGATCCTGATCGTGGCGGCGGTGCTGCTCGTCGGCAACACGATCAGGCTGTCCGCGTTCAACCGCCGCAGGGAAACCGCCATCATGCGCCTGGTCGGCGCGTCGAACTTCTACATCCAGCTCCCGTTCCTGCTGGAAGGGACGATCGCCGGGCTCATCGGCTGGGTGATCGCCGCCGGGCTCCTGGTTGCGGTCAAGTCGCTGATGCTCGATAGCCTGGGGCAGTACTTCTCCTTCAACGTAGGCTTGTCCGTCGGCGACCTGGTGGATGTCATCGCGACTTCGATGGCTGTCGCACTGGTGTTGTGCGGCGTCACGTCGTTCCTGACCCTGCGGCGGTACCTGCGCATCTGAGCGGCCGCGCGGCGGCTTGCCCGACGCGCGCGCTCCGGACGACACTGAGGTTGCGGGCGTGACGACGGGAGGCACGTGGCTCGGGAGCAGGGGCGGAAGGTCATCGCCCGGAACCGCCGTGCCTACCACGACTACCACGTCGAGGACACCTACGAGGCCGGCCTGGTCCTGACCGGCACCGAGGTCAAGTCGCTGCGCGCGGGGCGCGCGTCGCTCGCGGACGGGTTCGCGCAGATTTCCGACGGCGAGGTGTGGTTGCATAACGTGCACATTCCTGAGTACGCCCAGGGCACCTGGACCAACCATGATCCGCGGCGGACCAGGAAGCTGCTGCTGCACCGCAAGGAGATTGACCGGTTGTCCAGCAAGACCGCGCAGCAGGGCCTGACGCTGGTCCCGCTGTCGCTGTATTTCAGGGACGGCAACGTCAAGGTGGAACTGGCGCTGGCGCGCGGCAAGCGGACCTACGATAAACGCCAGGACATAGCACGGCGTGATGCGGCCAGGCAGATGGATCGTGCGCTGAGACGGCGAAGGTGACGGGCTGGCGGATCGTGTCCTTGAATGCGAGCGGGCGCGGCGGCCGCGCCCGGCCGCGGAGCCCGTCCGCGCCCGGCCAGCGCGACACCCCGGCTAACGGCCATCCAGGGCCTGTGGCGGCCGGCCAGCAGCCGGCCCTGCCGCCCGGTGAGGTGGGTCCGGTCACCCCAGGGCAGGGCAGCACCCCCCCAGGTGCGCCTCCCCGCCTTCCCGTCAACCGCGCCAAGCCACCGCGGCACGTCTCGCCCAGGGCAGCCCGGTCCCGCCGCCGGCCCGCGCCTTCGGCCCGGCAGCTGAAGCAAGTGCGGGCCGCCGCGCTGGCCGTCGTCGCAGTGTGCACGCTTGCCATCGGGCTGGCGACGGGATTCGGCTCGGAGCCTTCCGCCGAGCCCACCGCGAACGCGTTCCTGCTCGACTGGCAGCAGCAGCAGTACCGGGCCGCGGGCGGGTTGACCACGGCAAGGCCGGGCACGGCGTCCGCGGTGCTGCGGGGCGCCTTCGCCCAGCTGGACGCCAGCCAGCTCTCCCTCACCATGCGCTCGGTCGTCCAGCACGGCAACACCGCGGAGGCGTCATTCCTCGCGTCGGTGAGCCTGGCCCAGCAAGGCCAGGTGTGGACCTATCAGGGCAGGTTCGGACTTGTCCGGGAGCGCGGCGGCTGGAAGGTCGCGTGGGCGCCCGGCGTCGTCTACCCGAGCCTGGGACCTGGCGAGCGGCTCGCCGTGGTGACGCAGTTCCCCGCCCGGGCTCCGGTGCTTGATGCCACGGGCAGGCCCCTGGAGGTGCCCGGGCCGGTCCACGTGCTCGGCGTGTGGCCCAGCCGCCTGGCGGACCCGGCGGCGACGGCCCGGGCCTTCGCTAAGTCCACCGGGCTGGAGGCCGCGCAGGTGCTCGGCCAGATCGCCGCGGCGCCGCCGGGCAGGTTCCTGATCCTGGCCTCGCTGGACCCCGGCACCTATGCCCGGCTGCGCTCGCGCCTTGGCCAGGTGCCGGGACTGGTGATCCAGCAGCAACGCGAGCGGCTGTTCCAGGCCCAGGCCAGCGGGGTGGTCGGCGAGGTCGGCAGCGAGGTCAACCCGGTGCTGCGCGCCGACGGCGCGTTCTACCTTCCCGGTACCACCGTGGGGCTGTCTGGCCTGGAGCAGGCCTATCAGCGCGAGCTGCTCGGCACGCCCACGACCGAGGTGGTACTGGTGAACCCGTCCGGCGGCGAGGCAAGCGTGCTGGCACGGTGGCCAGGCACTCCCGGCGCGCCCGTGCGCACCACCATCGACCCGAAGGCCCAGGGCGCCGCGCTGTCCGCGCTGGACAGCATGCCGAACTCGGGCGAGCTCGTCGCGGTGCAGGCCTCGACCGGGCGGGTGCTGGCGGTGGCGCAGCACGAGGCGTCCGGCGACCTGCCGGCCGGCGGCCCGCTCAACGCCAGGCTGGTGCCGGGCACCGTGTTCACCATCGTGTCCGCCGCGGCGCTGCTGCGCACCGGCCTCGCCGCGTCGGCCCCGGTCTCGTGCGAAAACTCCTTCACCGTCGGCGGCCAGACCTTCACCAGCGACGGGACCGGTGCGCAGGCGTCGTTCAGCGCCGACTTCGCCGATGGGTGCGGCACGGCCTTCGCCGGGTTGTCCGAGCGCCTGGACGCCGGCCAGTTTGCGCAGGTGGCCAAGGGCTTCGGCATCGGCGCCGACTGGTCGCAGCTGCCGGTGTCGGCCTTCTCAGGCTCGGTGCCGCCCGCGGCCGGGGGAGCGGACCTGGCCGCCGAGACGATCGGCCAGGGGAATGTGCGGGTCAGCCCGCTGTCCATGGCCATGGTGGCCGCGGCCGTGGACTCAGGCCGGTGGCACACGCCGCAGGTCATCGCCAACGCCGCCGACCCCGGCGCCGCGAGGGCGGTGCTGTATGCCGACGAGATGTCCACGCTGCGCGGCTTGATGCGCGGCGCAGTCCGCTCCGGAGCCGCCCGGGCGGCCGGGCTTGGCGGGACACCGGTGTACGGCCAGGTCAGCACGGTCCGCACCGGATCGGGCTGGATGAGCTGGTTCGTGGGGTACCGCGGCGACATCGCGTTCGCGGTCATCGAAACCGGCAGGGCGCCGCAGCTGTCCGCCGCCGCTCTGGCCCGCGCGTTCCTGTCCGCCCTCCCCGGCTGAACCCCTGGTTGCGGCCTCGAAAGCGCCTCGGCGACCACGATGGCACATCGTCGCGGCTGTGGCTGTCGTGCCGGGGCACGGGAATGCGGGTTGGCGGGCGCGCGTTGTAGGTGTACCGTCGAGGACGGCACGACGTGCCGTGCTCGCCAGACAACTCAACAGGGGGTGAACGGTTTCGACTTCGGTGGTTGATCCAGGGGAAGCGGGCCGAGGGCTGCGGTTGTGACCTCGTTAATCCTGCGGCCGTACACCAATAAGTGCCAACGCTAAGCGCACTGACCTCGCCCTCGCCGCCTAAGGCGAGTTAGGGGTTGTCAGCCCGGGGACGCCTCCGACCCGGTGCCTGGCATCAGCAAGGAGGATCCACCGCCTGACCCGGCCGCGGGGCAAGGCGGGACACCTCACAGCGGCTGAGCCCGTCGGCGACTTGCTTGCGTGATCGCCGGGGCTGAGAAAAGCACAGCAAGCTGCGCCCGGAGAAGCCCTGGTGAGGCACTGAAGGACGCGGGTTCGATTCCCGCCACCTCCAAGAGCGCTCAAACCAGACGTTGAGCGTTGTTGGAGGTGTCCAAAGCTCCCGTGTAACGAGCAAGTATTTCGCGTGCCCACGGAACAGCGCCGCTTGCCCTGATTCCTGCTGGCAGTCTCTGGCCAGATCGCCGAGCGCATCCGCGCCGCCGCCCGCCAAGACCGGGCGGCCAAGCCCGACGCCTGCGTGGAGGCAGGCCTCGGATGCTACCGGGGTCTCCACGAGCTGCACGAGATCCCGTTTCATCACACGGGCCAGCCTCAGGACCGCCTCCCCTGCCCGCTGACGCAGGCCATCGACGACCCGGGCGGGGATGGTTGGCGCAACAAGCGCCACCAGCGGGGATGGTTGGCGCAATCTACCCCTGACGTCCCGGGGCGGGCGGAAGGTGAGCATTGCGGCGCGCGGGAGGCCACAGCGATCCTGTGCACCCGAGCATGCACGCCTTCGACCAGGGTTTTCGCGGAGGCGGCGAGCCCGGCGACGCCCGGCGCATCCGCGCCGCTCAGCGGCTGTTCCGGCATGCGGCGGGAATTGCCGGCGGCTGATCGCGGTAAGTCCCGCCGGTTCGGGGCGCCCGGCGCGGCCGATCATTACCATTCTGCTTCCGAACACGGGATAATAGGGCGACTGGCAGAAACGATTGTGGCTGGCCGGTTCCGTCGCAGGTGCCGGTCGTCAGTTGTGCACTGCCTGCCAGGGTGCCGCGCGTGGGGTCCGCAGGAAGGGATGGGAGAATATGGCGGCGATGAAGCCGCGGACGGGCGACGGTCCGCTCGAGGTCACCAAGGAGGGACGTGGCATCGTCATGCGCGTCCCGCTCGAAGGTGGCGGCCGGCTCGTTGTCGAGTTGACGGCCGACGAGGCGGCCAAGCTCGGTGATGCCCTGAAGTCCGTGGGAAACGGGCAGCGGTAACGGCCCCGGCAGCTGATCCCCGGCCTGCGGCTAGTCGTCCCTCTTGACCGCGGCAAGCATGCCGCCGCCCAGCGGCAGCAGCACCGGGACGAGCCGGTCGTCATCCCGCATCTGCCCGGCGAGGTCGGGCACCGCGGCGCCGTCCGGGGCCATGCCCTCCCCGGCCAGCAACCCATTGTTGAAGGCGACGATGCCGCCGACCCGCAGCAGCCGCAGCGCTGCGGTCAGGTAGTCCGGATAGTCCCGCGCATCCGCGTCGCAGAAAACCATGTCATAGGCGCCGTCGGACAGCCTGGGAAGCACGTCGTGCGCGCGCCCGGTGATGAGCCGGGACTGGTTGGCCGCGAAGCCGGCCTGGCCGAACGCCTTGCGCGCCATCCGCTGGTACTCCGGCTCGATGTCGACGCTGGTGAGCGTGGACCCCGGCCGCATGCCGCGCAGCAGCCAGATGCCGGAACTGCCGCAGCCGGTGCCCACCTCGACGACGGCCCTGGCGCTGAGCGCGCAGGCGAGAAAGCGCAGCGCGGCACCGACCGCCGCAGACACCGGCTCGGTACCGCCGAGTTCGGCGGCGTTCGAGCGCGCAGCGAGCAGCGGCTCATCCTCGGGAATGTATTCCTCGTCGTACCCACGTGGCCCCACCCGCAGCAGCCTAGCGCCAGATGCGCAGGTCCGGAACTATGCTGCTGCCGCGTTCGTTATCACCACGGCACCGGCAGGCCGGTCCCGCGCGGCTACGGTCCCGCATGCGGCGCATCCGGCCCCGATTGGCGTAACGGAAGATTCCAGGGCACGATGGAAACACTCGCGGTTGTCTGTGACCCGGAGGGCGGAGGTTTGGAGGAGGCCAGCCGCCACCCAGCCCGATCCGAGTGGAACCTCCCGACGTGGGAGGACATCGTCCGCGCGCACTCGGCTCGGGTGTACCGGCTTGCCTACCGGCTGACCGGCAACACCCACGATGCCGAGGACCTGACCCAGGAGGTCTTCGTCCGGGTCTTCCGCTCGCTGTCCAGCTACACGCCCGGCACGTTCGAGGGCTGGCTGCACCGCATCACCACCAACCTGTTCCTCGACACCGCGCGGCGCAAGCAGCGGATCCGCTTCGAGGGGCTGGGCGACGAGGCGGCGCTCCGCCTGGTCGGCTCCGAGCCCAGCGCGGCCCAGGCCTTCGACGCCTCGCGCCTGGACGACGACGTGCAGGCCGCGCTGGAGGCACTCCCGCCGGAGTACCGTGCCGCGGTGGTGCTGTGCGACATCGAGGGTTTTTCCTACGAGGAGATCGCCGTCACCCTGGGGGTCAAGCTGGGCACGGTGCGCAGCCGGATTCACCGCGGCCGGGCCCAGCTGCGCGCAGCGCTGGGGCACCGGCGGGCCAGGCGGGGCGAGCGCCCATGAGCCACCTGGGTGACCGGCTGTCGGCCCTGGTCGACGGCGAGCTGGACGGGGCCGAACGCGATCGCGCGCATGCGCACCTGGCCGGCTGTGAACGGTGCCGCACCGAGGCCGCCGAACTGCGGGCGGTCAAGCGGAGGCTGCGTTCGCTTCCGCCGGACGCCCCGGCCGAGGCCGCGATCACCCGCCGCCTGATCGCGATGGCCGGGCCCGGGGGACCGCTGCCGCCGCGGCGCCGGCTGCAGCGGGTCCCGGTGGCCGCGCGGCCGCGAGCAGCCCGCCGCCGCTACCTGGTGCTCGGCGCCGTGTTCCTGGTGGTCGGCCTGGGCGCCGCGGCCTTCACCGCCGGCGGCAGCCAGGGCGTGCCCGGACCGAAGATCACCCCGCCTGTGCAGATGTACAGCGTCGAGCACGCCATCATCACCGGCGGGGTCCCGTTCACCGGGCCGTCCCCGTCGGTGTCCGGCTCCGAGGGGCCGCAGCCGTGAGGTCCGCGTGTTCGCGCTGACCTGCCGGCAGGCCCGCCGCGCCGTCCGCACGCCGCTGCTCGCGGCGGCCGCGCTCGTGATAGCCGTCCCCGGGTTGCTGGTGTCGGCGTGCAGCGGCCAGGCGGCCGGCGGCCGGGGGGTCGGCGGCACGGCCGGGCCGGAGGCGGCCACGCAGGCC